>JASHPU010000247.1 GCA_030037885.1 Xanthobacteraceae bacterium
TCAGCCCGTCATGAATCGTCAGGAGCCGCGCCGCCAGCGTATCGTCGTCGCGCGTCGTCACCGAGCCGCAGCCGAGAAAGCCGAGCCGATTGCCGAAAATCTCGACCATGCCCCAGCCGGTGCGGCGGAGCCCGGGATCGATGCCGAGGATGCGAATCGGGCGCGTCATCGCGGCTCCCGTGATAGCGCCGGGGCGGCGCAACGCCTATAGCGTTTGGTGCGACTTCGGCGAGCCCGCGACCGTCATTCCGGGGCGCCGCGCAGCGGCGAACCCGGAATGACGGCTAGGTCCCGAGCTTCGCGGCCAAATCTTCGAGGCTGCCGGCTGCGATATCGACCGGCGCGCCTGGCGCGGCCTCGCCTTTGCCGGGGCCGCGCTCGTCGGGCCGGGCGATATGCGCGGTGCGCAGCCCGAGCGCGGCGGCGGCTTTCAGATCGGAGGTATGCGCCGCCACCATCATGCAGTCGGACGGCGCAAGATCGAAGGCCGCGGCGGCGGCGAGGTAGACGCGCGGCTTCGGCTTGTAATCGCCGGCGAACTCGGCGCCGAGGATGGCGTCCCAGGGCAAGCCGTTGCGGCGGGCGAGATCGACCTGGAGCGAGATGTTGCCGTTCGACAGCGGCGCCAGCCGGTAGCGCGCCTTCAGCCGCTTCAACCCCGGCGGCACATCGGGCCAGGCGTCGAGCCGGTGCCAGGCAAGGTTGAGGTTGACGCGGTCGGCTTCGCCGAGTTTGTCGGCGCCGAAACGCGGCAGCACGCGGTCGAGATTGCGCCGGTGCAGCACGTCGAGCTTGCAAAAGCCGATGCGGCCGGAGCGCACCTCTTCCATGGCGCCCTGATATTCGCCGCGCCAGGCGTCGGCGAAGCCGAGCCAATCGAGTGAAACAAAACCGTGCGGCTCGAGCACGGCCTTCGCCTCGCGCGCAATCGAGCCGCGCCAATCGACCAGGGTGCCGAAGACGTCGAAGAACAGCGCTTTGACCGCGACCGCCATGCGCCAGACTCCTAGCGCAATTGCGCCCGGAATGCCAAAAGGAGCGCCGCCGGAGGAAATTTCGCCGCATGCCCGAAATGTCCGAAATGGAGCGATGGCAGAAGCGCTTTGCGGCGCCGGGCTACGCGTTCGGCAAGGAACCGAATGTGTTTCTCAAGGCACAGGCGCACCTGCTGGGGCCAGGACAGCGCGCGCTCTCGGTCGCCGACGGCGAAGGCCGCAACGGCGTCTGGCTCGCCGAACAGGGCCTCGACGTGCTGGCGATCGACTTTTCGGAGACCGGCCTCGCCAAGGCCCGCGCGCTCGCCGCCGAGCGCGGCGTGACCTTGCGCACCGAGCTTGCCGACGTGACGACGTGGCGCTGGCCGGCCGAAGCGTTCGATGTGATCGCGGCGATCTTCATCTTCGTCGCGCCGACCGAGCGGCCGGCGTTCTTCCAACATCTCAAGCGCGCGCTGAAACCTGGCGGGCTGCTCTTCATGCAGGGCTATCGGCCCGCGCAGCTCAATTACCGCACCGGCGGCCCGCCAAAAGCCGAGTTCATGTACACACGCGCGATCCTGCAGGACGGTTTCGGCGACATGGCGACGCTCGACATAAGCGAGCATGACAGCGTGATCGTCGAAGGCACCGCGCATGTCGGGCCGTCGGCGCTGATCGACCTGGTCGCACGGAAGTGAATGTCCCCTGCCCTCGATTGAACAGCCGGAGACCCTGAATGCCCGACGTACTTGCAGACGCCTTGTACGAACTGATCGTGGCGACGCGCATCCTCGCCAACGAGAAAGTGCTCGATGCTTTCGGTCACGTCAGCGTGCGCCATCCGCTTAATCCGCAGCGCTACTTCATCCCGCGGCATCGCGCGCCGGAATTGGCCGAGATCTCCGACCTGGTCGAGCTCACGCTCGATTCCGAGCCGGTGCGGCCGACCGATTTCCGGCTGTACAGCGAGAAGGTGATCCACGGCGAAATCTACAAGGCGCGGCCCGACGTCCACGCGGTGTGCCATCACCATGCGCACGCGGTGCTGCCTTACGCGATTTCAGGACAGGAGATCGTGCCGGTGTTTCACCTCGGCGCGGTGATGGGCAAGGTGCAGTTCTGGGATCAGCGCGACGAGTTCGGCGACACCAACATGCTGGTGGTCAAGCCGGAAGAAGGCGCCTCGCTCGCCCGCGCGCTCGGCCTGCACTGGACCGTGCTGATGCGCCGCCACGGCGCTACCGTCGCCGGAACGAGTTTACGCGAGTTGACCTTCCGCACGGTGTTCACCTGCGACAATGCCTGGCTGCAGAGCCAGGCCATGGCGCACGGCCACGTCGACGCGCTCTCGCCCGGCGAGGCCAGGCTCACGGCCGCGCATCAATCGCGGCCGCCCTCGACCAACCGCGCCTGGGATTATTGGGTGCGCCAAGTCGAAAAAGCCGGGCTGATGCCGGCGCGGGCGGCGGCGAAAAGCGCAAGCGCCACTGCTGCGCGCGCCAAAGCCGGCGCGAAACGCGCCACGGCAAAATCTGCTCGCCAAAATTCCGTCAAAAGCAAAAGACGCCGCTAGGAGGACACCATGGCCAAAAGCATGCAATCGCCGCGCCTGCCGGAATTGTCGGAGGCGACGCTGACCGCCGAGCAGCGCGCGCTCGCCGAATCGATCAAGTCCGGGCCGCGCGGGCAGTTCAAGATGGCCGGGCCATTCGCGGTCTACCTGCATTCGCCCGGCTTTGGCGAGCTTGCGCAAAAGCTCGGCGGCCACGTGCGTTTTCACACCAGCGTGCCGCCGCGGCTCTCCGAGTTCGCCATCCTGGTGACGGCGCAGCATTGGAAGGCGCAATACGAATGGGCGATGCACGCGCCGATGGCGGAGAAGCGGGGCGTCACGCCGGAGACGATCCGCGACATCCAGGCCGGCCGCCGGCCGAAAAAGGCGCCGCGCGACGAGCTCGCGGTCTACGACTTCGCCAAGGAGCTTTATGCCGGCAAGCGCGTCAGCCAGCCGAGCTACAATCGCCTGCGCAAGATTTTGGGCGACGCCGGCACGGTCGAGCTGGTCGGACTATTGGGCTACTACGCCATGGTGTCGATGACGCTCAACACGTTCCGCGTGCCGCTGCCCGACGGCATGAAGCCGCCGTTCAAGGAGCCGGCGCGGAAATAGGACACCAGCCGCTCATTCCCGCGAAAGCGGGAATCCATGAGCTTGCCCTGTTGACCGGGACCCCGCTTGCGCGGGGACGAGCGGCAGAGAAGGCGTTACGCCACGCGGCCGACCGGCTTGCCGGCTTGCTCCGCCGCCCTGGCCGAGCCGCCGCGCGGCTTGTTCATGCGCCGGCGAAGGAGGTCGAGGAAGCGTTCCTTCGGCACTGGCGGCGCGATCAGGACGCCCTGGCCGAAATCGCAGCCCATCACCATCAGGGCTTGCAAATCGGCCTGGCGCTCGACGCCTTCGGCGACCGCGGCGCTGCCGAAACGGTGGGCAAGGTCGATCGCGGTCTGGCAGATCGCCGCATTGGTGGCGTCGGTCGCGCAGCCCAGCACGAACGAGTGGTCGACTTTCAGCTCGGCGAACGGCAATTCGCGCAAGCTCGAGAACGACGAATAGCCGGCGCCGAAATCGTCGATCGCGATCTGGATGCCGCTGATTTGCAGCTGCCCGGCGATCTCGTGAGCGAGCTTGATGTCGCGCACGATCTGATCCTCGGTGACTTCGACGATCAGCCCCGGCCAGCGCTCCGATTTCGGCCGATACTCGGTGACGAGCTTGGCGAGCGGCAGTTTGAGCAGCACGCCGACCGGCACGTTGATGGCGAGGTGGAGATTGAAACCCGCTTCCTCGAACATCGACCAGTCGCACAGCGTCGCGAGCAGCGCGTGCTGGGCGAGCTCGATCACCGAACCTTCGTCGACGTCGGGCAGAAAACTGCCGGGCGACAGCACGCCAAGCTCGGGATGGCGGATGCGCGCCAGCGCTTCGGCGCCGGCGAGGCATTTGCGCTTGAGATCGATCTTGGGCTGATACCAGATTTCGAACCAATGATTGCGCAGCGCCTCGGCGATCGCGATCCGCGGCCGCGCCGGCGCGCTCATCGAATCGGTGAGCGAGCGGCGCTCGTCGTCGGCCAAATGTTTGATCGGCCCTGACCAGCTGCGGACGTCCTTTGGATCGGTGTCGCTCATGCCAATGGTCGCGCCCCGCGCCGCGTGAGCCGGCGGCGGCCACGGCTCCCCCGCCACCACGTTCACGCTGAGAATGCCGATGCCGTCACAGTCCTATACGGCACCCAGTCTTAACCAATGGTAAGGTCCGGATTTGTTAACGAAGTGCGTCCGGTAAAAGCGAATTGCGTCGGCGCCGTTACTGCCTGTGCATCTGCATCACGCCAGGATCCTGCATCTTCGTGCCGGCGCCGCCGGCCGAGGTGCCGGGTCCCGGCGCGCCGACGGCGGCCACGGGAAAGTCGACCTTGACGCTGGCACCGCTGCCGGTGGTGAGCATCGCCTCGAGCTTGTCGCCGGCTTTGAGCGGCGCTTTGAGGCCTTCGAGCATGAAGTGATAGCCGCCGGGCTTGAGCGTCACGGTCTGCCCCGGCTTGAGCGCGAGCCCGCCCTCGACCGGCCGCATCTTCATCACACCGTGATCCATGGCCATTTCGTGAATCTGGCACTTGGCGGCAGCAGGGCTCGAGGCGCAGCTCAGCCGCTCGGTCTGGCTGCCGCTGTTGGTCACGGTCAGGTAGGCGGCGCCGGTGCTCGCGCCCTTCGGGGTGGCGCGCGCCCATGGTTGGGTGATGGCGAGCGATCCGACCTTGTAGTCGGCGGCAGCGGCTTGGCCGGCCAGCAACGGCGTGAGCGCAAGCGCCAACAAAACGACACGCCGCCGGGGCCTTAGAAAAAGGGCTTTTCGCATGGCATAGCTCCGTTCGGTCGGGTCGAACTGGCGCCTGCACCAGCCATTGGGGCAAGCAGCGCTCGTTCGGCCAAAAAGCTTTTCCAAGACTTAATGGCTCTGCGGCGGGACCGCGATGCAGCCATGCGCCGCACGATAAACTTTACACCAATGGCGGGCTTAGAAATCGCCCGGTATCGGCGTATGCTTGATCTATGGGAGACGGCAGCTCCAGGCTGGCCCAGGACAAACCCGAAGGCGACGGCACGCCGCATGTCGCCCAAATCCTGCAGTTCCGTCCGCGGCAACACGCGACGGAGCCGAATGGTTCGGTGCAGGCGGTACAGGCACCCGGCGACGATGCCCTGCCCGATGATCTGGCGGCCTACGAACAGGACCGCGACGACGCGCCGGTCAATTATGCGCAGCGCATGCTGATGAACGTGATCGCCATTGCGGTCGTGTGCCTGCTGATCGGCGTCGGCGTCTGGCTCGCCGACACCATTGCCGATATGGAGCGCGACCAGGATTGCGTGCTGCAGGGTCGACAGAATTGCGCGCCGATCGAAGTTCCGGCGCCGCCGCCGAAATAATCCCCGCTGGCTTGAGCTTGGCGGCGAAGTTGAACTTGCCGGCTTCCTTCGCTATAGGGGCTGTCGCTTGAGAGGGGCCCGTTCGGTTCGGGCTTGTGCGCACCGGGGGGGGCACGACCGGGCGCAATCGCTGTGGCTTAAAGAGCACGCCCGATGGCTACCACATTCGACAAAGTGGCCGATATCATCGCGGAAACCTGCGATATTCCGCGCGAGAGCATCAAGCCGGAAAGCCACGCCACCAAGGATCTGGAGATCGACAGCCTGGACTTCCTCGACATCGCCTTTGCCATCGACAAGGCCTTCAATATCAAGCTGCCGCTCGAGCAATGGACCCAGGAAGTCAACGATGGCCAGGCCTCGACCGAAAAATACTTCGTGCTGAAGAATTTGAGCACGCGGATCGACGAGCTGGTCGCGGCCAAAGGCGCCTGAGGCGCCCGAAAATGCGTCTTGAATATTTCCAGATGATCGACCGCATCGTCGAGGTCGACCTCGAGGCGCGGCGGCTGCGCGCGGCCTGCACGGTGCCGAAAGCGAGTACGATATTCGAGGGTCATTTCCCGACCTACCCGCTGATGCCGGGTGTGCTCCTGATCGAGTGCATGGCGCAGACCACCGGGTGGCTGGTCTGCATGCTCGGGCGCTTTGCCGCCATGCCGTTTCTCGCTGGCGTCAAGGAAGGCAAATTCCGCACTCTGGTGTTTCCCGGCGACCAGCTCGAATTCGAGGGCAGCGTGGTGCACGAGGGCTCCGGCTATACGGTCGCCGAATGCACCGGCCGGCGCGACGGCAAGAAAGTGTGCGACGCGCAACTGACCTTCCGCATCATGCCGTATCCCAGCGCGCAATTCCGCGAGGCTTTCTTTGCCTGGGGCGAGCGGCTCGAATTGCCGATCAAGGAGATCGCTCGGTGAGCGAGCGGCGCGAGGTATGGATCACCGGCGTCGGCCTCATCACCTGCCTCGGCGAGGGGCTCGATGCGACCCGGGATTTTTTTGCGCGCGGCGCGCCGCCGCCCTACGACGACAGGAGCTTTGCGCCCTACATCGTGCATGCGCTGCCGCCGCTCAATTTCGACAAGCAGATTCCCAAGAAGGGCGATCAGCGGCAGATGGAAATGTGGCAGCGGATCGGCGTCTACGCCGCGGGCCTCGCGCTGGGCGACGCCGCGCTTGCCGGCAAGCCCGATCTGCTCGACCATACCGACATGATCGTCGCCGCGATCGGCGGCGAGCGCGACATCCCGGTCGATACCGCCATTCTCGCCGGCGTGCGCGCGGCGGAAAAACCCGGCGCGTTTCTCAATGAGCGGCTGATGAACGATCTGCGGCCGACGCTGTTTCTCGCGCAGCTGCCGAATCTGCTCGCCGGCAACATTTCGCTGGTGCACGGCGTGGTCGGCTCCTCGCGCACGTTCTTGGGCGAGGAATCCGCAGGCGTCGACGCGGTGCGCGTCGCGCAGGCGCGGGTCGCCGCCGGACAAAGCGAGGTGACGCTGGTCGGCGGCGCCTCGCACGGCGCGCGCTGGGATCATCTTCTGGATTTCGAACTCGGCGGCGCGTTGCTCAAAGGCAAATTTGCGCCGGTGTGGGATCGCGGCCCGGAGGGCGGCATCGCCTACGGCTCGCTCGGCGCCTTTCTGGTACTCGAAAGCGCGGATCATGCGCGCGGGCGCGGCGCCCGGCCGCGGGCGCGGCTAAACGCCGTCGCTTCGGATCGCAACAAGCGGCAGCCGGGCGACATCGAGATGACGCTCGGCCGGCTCTGGCAGGCGATCGCCGCGCAGGTTGACGGCGGCCACGCCGCCGTGATTTCCGGCGCGACCGGCCTGGAGCCGGCCACCTCGGCGGAGCGGCACGCACTGAAGCAATTCGGCCTTCCCGTGCGCGCCAGCGGCACGTATATCGGCCATGGGATCGAGGCGCAGTTTTCGGCTAATCTTGCCATCGCTACGATAGTGCTCGAACACGGCAAGCTGTTTGCGCCATTGGGTAGCGGCGACGGCGGCAAAAACCCGGAGCCGCTGGACCGGATCGTCGTCACCGGCGTCGGCGCCTGGCGCGGCGAAGGGCTAGCGCTCGTTGAACGAATCCATTGAGGGGCCCGCGATGACACAGTCGAGCGCCGCCACGACAGCCGGCACAAAAAACACAAAATGCCTGGACAAAGCCGGCCGGCCGCTCGTCGCGGTGACCGGGATCGGCGTCGTCACCTCGCTCGGCGTCGGCAAATCCGATAACTGGAGAAAGTTGACCGGCGGCATTTCCGGCGTGCGGCGCATTTCGCGCTTCCCGACCGAAGCACTGAAGACCACGATCGCCGGCACCGTCGACGACGTCTATCAGGACTACATGGCGCCGGCCGAGTTGTCGGAACGCATCGCGCTTTTGGCCGGCGAGGAGGCGATCGCGCAATCCGGCATCGGCAGCAAAGGCCGTTTTCCCGGCCCTTTGTGCCTGGCGCCGCCGCCGCTCGAACTGGAATGGCCGTCGCGTTTCAAGATAGCCGAGATGGCCGCGGCGAATGGCGAGACCGGCTATCCCGATCTCCTGCGCGTCGCCCGCGATTTTGGCCAAAAATTCGGCGCCTTCCGCTTCGGCATCATTGGCGAGCGCTTGGCCGAGCATTTCGGCACCGAGGGCTCGCCGATCTCGCTCAACACCGCCTGCGCGTCGGGCGCGACTGCGATCCAGCTCGGGCTCGAAGCGATCCGGCGCGGCGAATGCGAAGCGGTGCTGGCGATCGGCGCCGACGGCTCGGTCACCCCGGAAGCGCTGGTGCGGTTCTCGCTTCTCTCGGCGCTGTCGACGCAGAACGAGCCGCCGCAGCAGGCATCGAAGCCGTTTTCCAAGAACCGCGACGGTTTTGTCATGGCCGAAGGCGCCGGCGCGCTCGTGCTGGAGAGTTTGTCGCATGCGCGGGCCCGCGGCGCGCGCGTGCTCGGCATCATCGAGGGCTGCGGCGAGAAATCCGACTCGTTTCATCGCACCCGCTCGAGCCCGGACGGCAAGCCGATCATCGCCTGCATGCGCAAAGCGCTTGCCGACGCCGGTGTAGGCCCCGACGCGGTCGATTACATCAACGCCCACGGCACCTCGACGCCGGAGAACGACAAGATGGAGCATTTCGGCGTCGCCGCCGTGTTCGGCGAGCGCGCCGCGCGCATTCCGATTTCGTCGAACAAATCGATGATCGGCCATACCTTGACGGCAGCGGGCGCCGTGGAAGCCGCCTTCACCCTGCTCACGCTCGAGCACCAGCGCATTCCGCCGACCATCAATTACAATGTGCCCGATCCGGCCATTGCGCTCGACGTGGTGCCGAACGCCGCGCGCGATGCGCGCGTTCATCGCGCCATTTCCAATTCGTTCGGCTTCGGCGGCCAGAACGTTTGCGTGGTGATGACGCGGGAGCCGGCATGACGGGCCTCGCGCCGGACGCGGAGGCGGAGCGCGCAGCCGCTGCGCCTGCCGGACGCATGCGCGCGCTCACGCTGGTCGCCGACCGCACCATCGAGCTGCGCGAGGCCGCGCCGCCGCCGGCGCCCGGATCGGGCGAGGCGCAGATCGCCATCAAGGCGCTCGGGCTCAATCACATCGACGTCTGGGGCTGGCGCGGCATGGCATTCGCCAAGCGCAAGCTGCCGCTCGTGGTCGGCGCCGAAGCCGCCGGCGAAGTGGTCGCCCTAGGCTCCGACGTGAGCGGTTTGCGCCTCGGCGACCGCGTCGTACCCTATGGGGCGCTGACCTGCGGCGTCTGCAAAGCCTGCCGCGAGGGCCGCGACAATCTTTGCGAAAACCCGGCCGGCGTCATGGGCTTTCACATCGACGGCTTCGCCCGCGATCTCGTCACCATGCCGGCGCGGCTGTTGGTGCCGATCCCGGCCGGCGTCTGTTTCCGCGACGCCGCCTGCGCGCCGATTGCGTTTGCCACCGTGCAGCACATGCTGTTCGACAACGCCAAGCTCGAGCCCGGCGAAAGCATTTTGGTGCAGGCCGGCGGCTCCGGCGTCGGCAGCGTCGCCATCAAAATGGCCAAGGCGCTCGGCTGCACCGTATTCACCACGGTCGGCGACGATGCCAAGGCGGAGAAGGCCAAAGCGCTCGGCGCCGATCACGTCATCAATTACCGCACCGCGCGATTCGAAGGCGTGGTGCGCAAGCTGACCGGCAAGAAGGGCGTTGACGTCGTGTTCGAACACGTCGGCCCCGACACCTTCAACGGCTCGCTGTTGTGCCTCAAGCGCGGCGGGCGCCTGGTGACCTGCGGCTCGACCTCGGGGCAATCGACGAATCTCAATCTGTTCCAGCTCTACACCCAGCAATACCGCATCTTCGGCTCATTCGGCGCCTCGCTGCGCAATATCCGCGAGGGCTTGGCCAAGATGGCGTCCGGCCTCACCCCGGTGATCGACACCGAGCTGGCGCTTAACGATTTCGAACGCGCGCTGGCGCGCCTCGAAAGCCGCCAGGTCTTCGGCAAAATCATCGTTACGTTCTAATGATCGGACGGCGGGCAAAAATCCTGCTCGATGCCGGCACCGGCGCCATTGCGGTCGCACTGCTGCGCGCCGTCAAACTCACCAAGCGCCAGCGCGCGGCGAATTTCGCCGGCGCGGCCATGCGCAAGATCGGGCCGCTCCTTCCCGAGCACCGCGTCGGCCGCGCCAACCTGCGCGCGGCTTTTCCGGAAAAATCCGATGCCGAGATCGAAAACACCCTCGCCGGCGTCTGGGACAATCTCGGCCGCGTCGCGGCGGAGTTCGCGCACCTCGATGAATTGCACATCGCAGGCGTGGGACCGCCCGTCGCGGACGACATCACTTACACACCGGAATCGGCGGACCGCTACGAACGCCTGATCAACAGTAGCAAGCCGACGCTCGCCTTTGCCGCCCATCTCGCCAATTGGGAAGTTTCGGCTGTGGGCGCCAAACTGCTCGGCGCCAATTCGGCCGCGCTCTATCGGCGGCCTAACATCCGCGCCATCGGCGATGCGGTGGTCAAGCTACGCACGCCGCTCATTGGACAATTGATCCCGACCGGCCTCGATGCGCCGGTGCGGCTTGCGCGTCTGCTGCAAGCCGGCGTGCATGTCGGAATGCTGGTTGACCAGCATTTCGGCAAGGGCGTCGAGGTGATCTTCTTTGGCCGACCTTGCAAAGCCAACCCGTTGATTGCGCTCCTCGCCCGGCAGACCGAATGTGCTATTCGAGGTACTCGCGTCGTCCGGCTGCCCGACGGCAATCGTTTCCGCTGCGAGATTACCGATCCGATCGAACCGCCACGCGATGCCGACGGACGCATCGACATCAAGGGTACCATGCAGGCGATTACCGCAATCATCGAAGGCTGGGTGCGCGAGCATCCCGAGCAATGGCTGTGGTTGCACCGGAGGTGGAGGTGAGGCACCGCGGACCCGGAGCGCGCCGAGCGGTCGCCGCACTTCAATTCGGAAGATGCGAGCTTGCCTGCCCGACCGGCACGCGCGGTTCGATGACAACCGGCTCGATTGCAGCGATCATGCCCTCGATGCGCGCGATCACGTCGCGTGAGAACGGTCCGACGTCCTGGTAAAGCGCCATCAACAACAAGATCCGGCGGGTCGAATCCCGATTGCTCGCAACGCACTGGGCCAGCGTGCGACCGAACAGCTCGCGCGGTTCTGGCAGGTTTGAAATGATCCGATGCAACATTTCGATATTGCCGGAATCGCCCCGCGAATCCTGTGCGCGCGTCCGCCGCTTGCGGCGGCAATTGTCGAGCATCTTCGCCAGACGCTGGAGACGGCCGGCAAAGGCCGCCGGATCATAGATAAGCTGCAGAACGCGCGCGTAGTCGCCGAGCACTTCCTGCCGCGGCCGCAGCGTCCCGAAGTTGAGGCCCATCGTGCACTGGTCTGCGCTCATCACGTCCTCGCGCCTGAGGTGCGGATGCAGGCGGCCCGCCTTTTCGAGCCGGCGCGTGAGCTGAGTGTTCGGCAATGCGTAGAGCAGGCCCACCATGCAGACCGGAATAGCCGCTTCCTCGATCAGCTCGACCATCGCATCCGCCACCGACTCCGTCTCGCTGTCAAAACCGATGATGAAGCCTGCATGCACAAAAAGACCGGCGGCGTAGATCCTGTGGATGCTCTGTGCAATATTACGCCGCGTGTTCTGCTTTTTGCGCATAGCAATCAGCGTCGCGGCGTCGGGACTCTCAATGCCGACAAAAACTCCGACGAAATTAGCCCGGTTCAACAGGATAAGGAGTTCGTGATCATCGGCCAGATTGATCGAGGCTTCGGTCGTGAACTCGAACGGATAGTCCCGCGCTTCGAGCCACTGTGCGAGATCCGGAAGGAAAGCCTTGACGGCCTTCTTGTTGCCGATGAGGTTGTCGTCCACGAAGTCGACGAGGCCGCGATAGCCGAGGCGGTAAAGCTCGTCGAGTTCCGCGAGCATCTGGGCGTTGGTCTTGGCGCGCGGCACGCGCCCGTACAGCTCGATGATGTCGCAGAATTCGCAGGTGAACGGGCAGCCGCGGGAGAACTGCACGCCGATGTGGAGGTAGTCATCGAATTTCAGGAGATCGAAGCGGGGCATCGGCGTCTTGGTCACATCGACCTGAAATTTCTCCGCCTCGAACAGCCCTTCGCGTGCGCCCGCCTCCCAGGCTTCGACGAATTGATCGATGACCCCTTCGGCTTCACCGAGAACGCGAAAATTTGCCGTCTGATAGAGATCGGGAGACGATGTGACGCTGGGCCCGCCAACGGCAACGGGCTTTCCCCGCGCACGGCATAGGTCGACGACGTCCAGCATGTCACCCGCCTGCGGCAGCATGCCGCCGGTCAAGACCAGATCGGCCCAGTCCAGATCGTCGCCGGTCAATTCCTCGGTGTTGCGGTTGACCAGCCGAATCGTCCAGGAACGCGGCAAGAGCGCCGCGACGGTGATCAGGCCCAGCGGCGGCGCCGGATACTTGGCGCCGAAAGCTTTGGACGTCCGCTTGAAACTCCAAAACGTCTCCGCCTCGAAGCGAGGACAGACCATGAGCACATTGCAGGCTTGTGCATCCAACATAAACTCCCCCCGCCCCTGGCGCAGGGGCGCAGGCTATTTCGAAACGATGCGTAAGTCCATGAATCAAAATGGCGGGTAGTGGGCTACTTTGATTGTGGCGGCTGTTTTTACGGGTTTATCTGTCGAGGACGTACCAGACGGACAGGTTGCCGTTATAAGTTGCCCCCTTGGGTTCGCAGGTAATGTGCACGTCGAGGTGAGTGCCTTGCCACGGCAGACCAGCCGGAAGCTGCATCCCAAGGCCAGCAGGAAAATGCTGCTCCGTGTGCAGAATAGCTGATACGTCGCCGTGAAAGTCAGAGACGCCTGCCGATCCATACCGCAGCGGGGTCAACGGATCATTATTGAAGCTATCCCCAGCGAAGATCGAGCCGGTGATGGTACGCCACTTCGTCTGCACTGTAGCGTCAGCCGAGACAGCAAGAATACGGATCGGTGTTTTCTCCCAAGCTCCCACGGCGACGGCCACATCATTCCAACCCGGAAACTTGTAGTTAGACTGGCCGCATATGCCCCCGAACTCGACAATGCGGCTGCAAATGGCCGGTTCTTTGAGTTCGGCCTTGGTGTTACCGAAACATTGCACGGCCAATGCCGATCTGGAACTTAGGCAAGTAAGTGCGACTATCACAACGGCACCTGCGCGAATCGTCATCTGCTCGCCTCCCATGTTTCTAACACGTCCGCGATATCACTGATTTCCCCAAGCCGGGACGTGACGCCTGCGGCCGTCGCGGGCGTGGTCCGCAGCGTCTTATGGATGCGAACGAAATTGTAATAGAGAAAAATTGTAATAGAGAAAATGTAGTGCCACCGCATGAGCGTGGTTTTCAATCTTCTTCGAGAAGGCATTTGTGAGCCGCGTCATGCCGCCCCGGCGCCAACAACGGGCGGAAAATCTGGCTTCGCTGTGCCGGCCACCGCTAATCCCGCTTGCCGTACCTCGCTTGTGCGGCCTTGCGGGCAATTTCACTGCGGCGTTTCGACGAGAGCTTCCTCGCTCGCGCCCTGCCTCCCTTAAGACCCCCCAAGCGACCCAACTGGACCGCTGCCGGATTTTTACTTTGATCTTCTGGCATTGGGCGATCTTGGGCGTTTTCGGTCGCCAACTGAACAACCCTCGCCTGTAAGGCGAGGGGTTCAAGATCGGTCGATTTGAAATCGACTGTCGTCCTCAACTGGCTCGCCCTCCTGCTCGTTGATGTACTCGTTGATCATTTCATCAGTGATCGTGCCGGAGGAAACCGCGAAATACCCTCGCGCCCACAGATGCCGGCCCCAGTAATGCTTCTTGAGATGTGGAAATTCCTGGAACAGCAGACGCGAACTCGTGCCCTTGAGCCATTGCACGATCTGGCTGATGTTCTGGTGTGCCCGATAGCTGATGAACATGTGCACGTGATCCGCCGCTACCTTGCCGGAGATGATGTGCAGTTCGTTCTCTACCGCAATCTGCCGCAACAGGTCGCGCACCCGCGTGGCAACTGCCCCCGTAAGCACGCGCTTGCGGTACTTGGGGCACCACACCACGCGGACCTTCAGGTCGTACTTCGCGTGACTCCCAAACCGATATCGTCGCATAATGCGACTTCATCTACCCTTCCCTTCGCCTGAAGGCGAGGGTTTGAGTCCCCGGAAGGGGACAATCAACCATGAGTTTGGCAAACTCGTTAAGATCGCGCGGGCGTTTGGGACGCTTCGGGGCCATAGTCGCAATATGCCAACACTGGCGATTCGATACCAGCGGCATTTGAATTGTGGCAAATCAAACTGGCCCACTACCAAATGGCGAAAGCGCACCGACGGTGGCGGTAAGAATTGCGCGACGGGCCGGGTTGGACTAGCCGAGCGCATCCGCGATAATGGCTGACGCATGAGTGACGCGGCGCAAAGCGAAGTTTTGAGCGCGGTTCGCGACGGCACCGCCGCGATCCGGCGGCGGCACGTCATTTATGTCTCAGGCTACGATCCGCGCGGCGCGCAGAGTTTTTTCGACCTGATGCGCCGGACTTGCGAAAAGTTTTGCCGTTTGTGGCCGATCGCGGCGACCCTGCGCGTAGCCGAGGAGTCGGAGGAGTTCGCGCGCTGGCAGCTCGATCTGCACGGGGCAGGCGGCGCGGCCGGCACGGATTGGCAGGTCGCGACGCGCTACGATTTCCTGCGCATGGAAAATTTCATCCGCGCCGACATGGCGCAGCCGACGCTGCGGCAATTTTGGCGCGGGCTCGCCTGGTACGCGGACGACCTCGTCAGCGGCGCGCAGTTTCGTATTTTTCGCGCCGCATGGCGCTTCGCGCTGCATCTGCTGTACTTTCAGCTGTTGATCGCGGCGTGGGCTGTGGCGGCGGTGCTGGTCGGGCTCGCGGCCGGCCGCATGCTCGCCGATGATCTTGGTCTGCCGCTTGCCGCGATCGTCATCATCGCCGTCGCGGCGGGCGTGGCGACGGCGTTTGCGCTGCGCCCGTTGGCCGGGCGCTGGCGGGTGGTGCAGATCGCGTCCTGCTGGTCGACCTTGCGCCGGTTCGGCCGCGGCCGCCGGACCTGGATCGATCATATCGTCGAAATTGGCGCCCAGCGCCTCGTCGCCGCCGCGCGCGCGAATGGGGCCGATGAGCTGGCACTGGTCGGCCATTCCACCGGCGGCGCCGTGGCCTGCGCGATCATGGCGCGCGCCGTCGAGCTCGATCCTGAACTCGGCCGTCACGGACCGCGCGTCGTGCTGCTGACCCTCGGTTCGGTGATGCCCGCGGTGGCCCTGCATCCGGCCGCGCAAAAAATGCGCGGCATCGTCGCGCGTCTTGCCGCAGCGCCGACCATCGTCTGGATCGACTGCCAGTCGCGCAAGGACGTGATGTGCTTTGCCAATTTCGATCCGGTCGCGGGCATCGGCCTCAAACCAGCCGGCGCGGCGCGCGGCAATCCGCTGCTCTGGCGCATCAGCTTCAAAGAAATGATCGCGCCGGAAGACTACGACCGCTTCCGCTGGAGCCACTTTCGTGTCCATTATCAGTACATCATGGCCGGCGATCGCCCGGCGCCGTACGATTACGTGTTGCTGATAGGGGGACCCATGCCGATCGCCGCATGGCCGCAGCGCGACCGCGAATTTTTCGCGGCGTTTCGCCATGCCGCGGCGGCCGGGCCGACTCGCCACCGGCGCGATGCAAAGATGGTCGGCGCCGCTCCATGAGCCTGGCGCGCCGTCTCGAGCCGGAGCTGCTCGATCAATTGCCGGCCGACGATCCGCGGGCGATGCGCTCGCGGCGCGACCTCAAACGCATCAACGGCTTCATGGCGAACGCCCGCGCCATGGCGGCGGCGCTGCGCGCCGGCGCCGGCGCCGCCGGGCGGCAGCCGCGCACCATCGTCGATCTCGGCTCGGGCGACGGCCAGGCCATGCTGCGCGTGGCGCGTCGCCTCGCGCCGCATTTTGGCCGCGAGGCGACCGTGATCCTGCAGGACCGGCAAAACATCGTCAGCGCGGCGACCCGCGAGGCGTTCGCTGCCTTGGGTTGGCGCGCCGAAACGGTCAGCGCCGACGTGTTCGAATTTCTTGATCGCTCGATGCCGATCGACGCCATCACCGCCAATCTGTTTCTGCACCATTTCACCGGCGCGCAATTGACGCGGCTGTTCGCCGGCGCGGCGAAGCTCGCCCCGCTGTTCGTCGCCTGCGAACCGCGCCGCGTGAAATTCGTGGTCGAAACGAGCCGGCTGTTGTGGCTCGCCGGCTGCAACGACGTGTCCGTGCATGATGCGGTGACCAGCGCGCGCGCCGGATTTGTCGGCCGCGAGTTATCCGCATTGTGGCCGGCGCCGGCCGAACAAGCCGACGGCTGGCACTTGCAGGAGCGGCCGGCGGCGTTGTTCACGCATTTATTTGCGGCGCGGCGCCTGGGCGCGGCACGACCGCCGAGCTGAAAGTCATGCCGGTCAGCGCCGAGAAGCCTTTGCCCCCAGCAAACGCGCCGCCGGCCCGGCTGACCGGCCTTGCCGCGTTGCGTTTAGGCTTCGACTTCGCGCGCGAGCCGCTGATCGCGACGCGGCGCGCGCACGAGAGGTTCGGTCCGTTCGTGATGCTCGACGAGGCGTTGCCGCTGGTGCGGGTGAAGCGCACCGTCATGCTCGGCGTGCCGCTGGTGCTGGCGGCGGGCGCCGCGTTCCACGCCGAGCTGTTGTCCGACACCGACACCTGGCGCGGCGTCAGTCTTCTGCCCGGCGGACCGCGCGGCTCGGCGGCGCGCCGCATCGGGTCGGGACTGACGCGGCTGACCGGTGACGCGCATGCGCATTACCGCAAGCTGGTGCTGCAGCCGCTGCGGCGCGGTCATGTCGAAGGTTTGGCGGCGCGCATGGCGCGGCTTGCCGAGGCCGAGGTCGCCTCGTGGCCGCTCGGCGAAGCGATCGATCTTTGGGACTATGTGCGCCGCGTCATGCGCAAGCTCGCGCTCGATTTGCTGTTCGGCGGCGAGGACGAGCAGAGCCGCGCCATTGCCGACCTGGTCAGCGCCTTGATGGAGCGCAAATGGGGCGCCGGGGCCTCGGCGCTGCCGCTCAACCTGCCCTTCACCTCCTACGGCCGAATCGTGCGTGATGCCGCCGCGCTCGAACGGCGTATGCTCGCATGGGTCGCCGAAAAACGCGGCCGGCCCGATGCGCGCGACCTCGCCGCGATCATCGTCAACAGCGCCGGCACCGACGGCCGTCCGCCCGACGACGCGGCGATCGTCGGTCAATTGGCGTCGCTGTTTGCTGCTTCTTCGGAGGCGAGCCAAAGCGCGCTGACCTGGACGCTGCTTCTGCTCATCGCCCATCCGCGTATTGCCGCCGACCTGCAGGAGGAAATCGGGCAGAAGCTCGGCGCCGGCGCGCCGGCGCTCGAACGCGCAGCCGAGCTGCCCTACCTCGATGCGGTGGTGAAGGAATCCATGCGTCTGTTGCCGCCGGTGCCGATCCAGATGCGGGTCGCGCAACGCGATACGACGATCGCCGGACATGCGGTGCCGAAGGACAGCCGCGTCATGCTCAACACGTTTCTCACCAACCGCGCCGGCGAACTGTACCCGGAGGCCGACGTGTTTCGGCCCGAGCGCTGGGCGACGATCGCGCCGAGCATGTTCGAATTTCCGGTATTCAGCGCCGGCCCGCATGCCTGCCCCGGCTATTGGTTCGGCTCGCTCGCGGTGAAAATCGCGCTCGCCGCCATCCTCACGCGCTGCCGCATCGAGCTGCCGTCTGATGCCCGCGTCGATTACGCCGTGCAGCCGACGTTCCGGCCGCGGCGCCGCCTCGCCGTCATCCTGCGCCGCGCCGACGACGGCAAGCCGGCGGCGATCCGGGTCGCCGGCACCATCCGCCATCTGGTGCGATTTCCGCACTGACTGCCGCGGCGTAACGCCGCGCGCACCGGCTATCCGCCGGCATCGTTTCGGCTCCCCACGCGTTCGTCAAAATCTGCTATTCTGAAAGGCAACCAAGGCGCCCACGACAGCGACCGCGACGCGCCAACAAACAATGGTCGCGACCAGGGAGGTCAGCACATGAAAAGGCTGTGTCTCGTTGTTGCTGCTGCCGCGGCTTTGCTGTTCGGCCACGCGGTCTTCGCCGCCACCGACTATCCGACGCGGCCGATCACCATAGTCAATCCGTTCGGCGCCGGCAGCGCCAGCGACACGCTGTGCCGCATCATCGCCGACAAGCTCGGCCCGGCGCTCGGCCAGCCCATCGTGGTCGAGGATCGGCCGGGCGCCGACGGCGCCTTGTCCGCCGAGTACGTGCATCATCAATCGGCCGACGGCTATATGCTGTTGATGGCGACCAACTCGCCGCTGTCCGCCGATCCGTTCATCCACACGGTGCACTACGATGCGGTGAAGGATTTTACGCCGGTCACGCGGGTCGGCAGCTTCACTCTGATGCTGGTGGTCAATCCCAAGCTGCCCATACACTCCGTCAAGGAGCTGGTCGCATACGCCAAGGCCAATCCCGGTAAGCTGTCGATCGCCAGCGGCAACACCGCCGGTATCGTCGGCGGCTACACGCTGACCACATGGGCGGACATCAACATGGTGCACGTGCCGTACAAGACCACCGGGCCGGCGCTGGAGGACATCATGGCCGGCCGCATCTCGATGATGTTCGCCGACTTCACCACCGCCATGCCGCACGTGCAATCGGGCACGCTGCGCCCGTTGGCGATCTCGCGCATCAAACGCAGCAAGCTCTACCCCGATCTGCCGACCATGGATGAAGCCGGCATCAAGGGTTTCAACCTCGACGCCTGGGCCGGCCTCGTGGCGCCGGCCGGCACGCCGCCGGACGTCGTCGCCAAGCTCAACGGCGCTTTGCGCAAGGTCATCGACAGCCCGGACGTGCAGGCGAAATTCAAGACCATCGGCTTCGAAGGCTTCTCCTCGACGCCCGAGGAACTCGGCGATTACATCAAGACCGAGCTCGCCGCCTGGAAGAAGATGGTCGATGACGCCGGCATCAAGCCGGATTAAGGCGGCGGCACGCAGCGCTCGTTATACGGAATCCGGGTGATCGCTTCGGTTCGTCATTCCGGATCGCCGCGAAGCGGCGAGTCCGGAATCCATAATCCCTGCGCTGGGGTTATGGATTCCGGGTTCCTCGCTTCGCTCGGCCCCGGAATGACGAATCAATCACCCGTATACGGTATTATTCTCCGGTCTTGATGCGCGTCCAGAGCCGGTTGATCAGGCGCTGCGTCTTCTGGCCGTGCGCGATGATGGTGAAGAGCTTCGCCATGGTGGCGGCGTCCGGATAGATGGCGCGGTCGTTGCGGATCGCAGGCTCGATCAGGTCGCTCGGCCGGTCGCCGTCGGCGTAGGATACGAAATTGGTGTTGCGCGCCGCGATTTTCGGATCGAGCAGATAATTGATCAGCTCGTGCGCGGCGGCGACATGCGGCGCATCCTTGGGGATGGCCATGTTGTCGAACCACAGCGGCGCCCCCTCCTGCGGAATGACGTAATCGATGGCGATGCCGCTGTTGGCGGCGGCCGCGCGCTTCTCCGCCTGCCTGACGTCGCCCGAAAAGCCCAGCGCCAGGCAAATCTCGCCGGTCGCCAGCGCATTGATGTATTCCGAGGAATGAAACTTGCGCACGGAGGGCCTGATCTTCATCAAAAGGTCGGCGGCCTTCTGCAGATCGCCCGGCGCGCTCGAATTGGGATCGAGGCCAAGGTAATGCAGCGCCGCGGTCATGACGTCGTCGGAAGAATCGAGCAGATGCACGCCGCAATCCTTGAACTTGGCGACCTGGTCCGGCGCGAAAATGGTGCTCCAGCTGTCGATTGCGGCGCCCGGCCCGAGGATTTTTTGCACCGCCTTGACGTTGAAGCCGATGCCGGTCGTGCCCCACATGTAATTGACGGCGTAGCGGTTGCCCGGATCGTAGGCGGCGAGGCGCGAAGCGATGTCCGGCCAAACGTGCACGAGATTGGGCAGCTTCGATTTGTCGAGCGGCTGAAAGATGCCGGCGGCGATCTCGCGGGCCAAGAAATAACCGGTCGGCATCACGACGTCGTAGCCGGACTGACCGGCAAGGAGTTTGGCCTCCAGCGTGTCGCTTGAGTCGAACGTATCGTAGCGTACGGCGATGCCGGTCTTTTTGGTGAAGTCGTCGAGCACCGCCGGATCGACGTAGTCCGACCAGTTGTAAAAATTCACCGCCCGCGCCGCTTCGCCGCGCGCACCGGCGGCCGCGGCGGCAACGACAACAAGCACGATGGCCGAGGCGACAACGGCCGGCCAGGACCGGGCGCCGGCGATCAGCGCCTTGGCCGGCGAATATCGCGATGCCGGCATCGAAACTCAGGTCTCGGTGGGCAGGCCCGCCGCCTTCCAGGCCAAAATGCCGCCGGCGAGATGCGAGCCGTAGGCAAAACCGTGCTCCTGAGCGGCGAGCGACGCCGTCACCGAGCGGCGGCCGGAGCGGCAGGCGAACACGACCTCGCGTCCTTGCGGCGCCGGGATGGCGGCGGCATCGAATGCGGACAGCGGCAGCAGCACCGAATCCGGAAAGCGCTCGAGCGCCGTCTCGTTGGGCTCGCGCACGTCGACCAGAACCATGCGGCCTTCGGCGAGGCCGCGCGCCACTTCGGCCGGCGTGAGATCACGCACGCGCGGTCCTGCAGCTTGCTCCGACATGGTCCGTTTCCCCGTAGTGGAAAGTCCGCAAGACACACTTGCGCCGGCCGCGATGAGATTCAAGGGGCTTGAACCTTTTTTACTTGACATCCGTTTTATCGAGCGCAGGAGGAATTTGGCGCAAAACATTCGCGGCATGTCCGGTCCATGGCAACATTCGTCCTTCTCGACCTCATGGGTGGCGTGGCCTTGCTGCTGTGGGGCCTGCACATGGTCCGCAGCGGCATCCTGCGCGCGTTCGGCACCGACCTGCGCTATGTGCTGTCCAAGGCGCTCGCCAATCGCTTTGCGGCCTTCACCGCCGGGCTCGGCCTGACGGCGCTTCTGCAAAGCAGCACGGCGACCGCGCTGATGACCGCCTCGTTCGCCTCCGAAGGCCTGGTCGGACTGGTTCCCGCGCTCGCCATCATGCTGGGCGCCAATGTCGGCACCACGCTGATCGTCCAGGTGCTGTCGTTCAACGTGACGCTGGCGGCGCCGTTCCTGTTCATCGCCGGCGTGATCGCGTTTCAGAGCGGCGCCGGCGCCAGGACCAAAAATCTGGGCCGGATGGCGATCGGCTTCGGCCTGATGCTGCTGGCGCTGCATACGCTGATCGACACTTTGGCGCCCGCGGAAAATGCTCCGGCGGTGAAAGTGCTGCTCGGCGCCATCGCCGACGATCCGGTCTTGTGCATCATGATCGGTGCCGCGCTCACCTGGGCGGCGCATTCGAGCGTGGCCATCGTGCTCCTGGTCATGTCGCTGGCCTATTCGCAGTTCATCGGCCCGGCGCCGACCATCGCCTTCGTGCTGGGCGCCAATCTCGGCACCGCCGTCAATCCGCTCATCGAGGCCGCGCGGCGCGACGATCCGGCGAGCTATCGCCTGCCGCTTGGAAACCTGCTGAACCGCTTGGTCGGCGTGGCGCTGGCGGTGCTGCTGCTGCAGCCGATCGCGGCGGGCATGGCGGCGCTGCAGCCCAATCCGGCGAAAATGGCCGCCGAATTTCACATCTTCTTCAACGCCGCCCTGGCGTTGGCGTTCATCGGATTGCTCGACCCGATCGCCGCAGCGTTGCAATGGGCGCTGCCGGCGCGTAGCGCCACGCCAAACGCCGCGACGCCGCGCTATCTCGACGACAGCGCGCTCGACACCCCGACGCTGGCGCTTGCCAACGCCGCCCGCGAGACGCTGCGCATGAGCGACATCGTCGAGACCATGCTGCAACAGATCATGACCGCGCTGATGACCGACAATCGCAGCCTGGTGAACGAAGTCTCGCGCATGGACAATGTCGTCGACCGTCTGCACGAAGCGATCAAGCTCTACGTCACCAAGGTCACGCGCGGCAGCCTCGAGGAAAGCGAGGGGCGCCGCGCCATGGAAATCATCTCATATGCCATCAACCTGGAGCACGTCGGCGACATCATCGACAGAAACCTGTGCGAAGTCGCAGCGAAGAAGATCAGGCGCCGGCTGAAATTCTCGGACGACGGCGCGGCGGAATTGATCGCTTTCCACAAGCGCGTGGTCGACAGTTTCAAGGTTGCGTGTGTGGTGTTCATGTCCGCCGACGTGGCGCAGGCGCGCAAGCTCATCGCCGAGAAAGCCGACCTGCGCGCCGCGGAGATCGCCGCCGCGGAACGGCATTTCGAGCGGCTGCGCGAAGGCCGGCCGGAAACCGTGCAGACCACGTCGCTGCATCTCGACATCCTGCGCGACCTCAAGCGCGTTCACTCGCACATCTGCTCGGTGGCCTATTCGGTCCTGGAGGCCGCCGGCCAGATGAACGCAGCCGATATCGTCGAGAGCGATCCGATCGTCATCGCACCGCCGGCGCCATCCAACGGTCGGTAGCGCCAAAGAATGCCGCGTCGCCTGCCGTGCCCGACTTGGCCCGGTCATAGGCCCAGGTTTTCGATGCGGCCCCAGGTGCTCTTGGTGCCCCAAATGCCTTGGCGCAAGACTTCGAGCTGCACGATCTGCGAATGATCGACGAACAGATTGACCTCGTTGCCGTAATTCTTGACGTACCATTCGAACACCGCCGGATCGGCGCCCTCGAACATCACCTTCTCGAGGCCAAGCTCGTCGACGATGCGGGCCGGCACGTCGGTGCGCCAAGTCGCGACGTTCTCGGTGATGCCCTCGCTTTCGATCATGATCATGTCGGCCCCGGCGTCGAGCGCGCGGCGCGCCTGGGCGATGAGCCAGCCGACGTCCTTGGTGCCTTCGGCCTTAAGCTCTTCGGCTGTGGTGCTGCCGCCGGCGCCGAACTGGATGCCGAGCTCCGGCTTCGCCTTCAGCCCGGCCGCCTTCACCTTGTCGATGAGCCGCAGCAGGCTCGAGGTCGGCAGGCTGATGAAGCCGGCGGACAGTTCGATGACGTCGAAGCCGAGCGCCTTCGCCTCGGCGATGTAGCGGTCGACGGTATCCGGACCGAAGCGGATGACGTTCTCGATCCAGCCGCCGGTCGATACGTAGACGCCGTTGTCATGGGCGAGCGTGTTGAAAGCCTTGACCGCCTCGGCCGGCATCAGCGCAAACGAGCCGCCGGCATATTTGACGCCATCGATCCAGGCGCCGACGGTCTCCAACAAATCGGCAAAATGCCGCGGACCATAGGAGCTGTAGTAAGGACCGCGGATTTCGGTGAGGCCGATCTTGCGCGGTTTTGCGGCACGGGCCGCCCGCGGGATGAAGGAAAATGTCGTGTCGGTCATGATGCACTCCGTTCGCGTACCGAAAATTCCGAAGCTTGGACATCGCGGCGGATGCGGCCGAGGAGCCGCGTCAAGTCGGTGACCGGGCGCTCGGCCAGCGTCGCGACCACGTCTGCGATTGCGTCGCGCTCGACCGCATCGGTGAATTGCCGCGCCAGCCGGTCGAACTTCTTGCGCGCCGCGGCCCAATCGAACGGGTTGGTGTAAAAACCGTGGTAATCGCGCCGTTGTGCCCGCAACGCGGTGCCGTCGCGCAGCTCGACTTCGAGATCGGCGGGAAGCTGTTTGGGAAATTGCGCGGAGAGCGCCGCATCGGGCGTCACCGTCACCTTGCGCAACAGCGCTTGCACGTCGGCGGCGCCGATCCGTTCGGGTAAAAACTGCTCCGGTTGCACCTCGCCGTCGATCAGCGCGACGGCCAGGAGATAAGGCAGACTGTGATCCGCCTCCTCCTTGGTCCGCACCACGCGCTTGTCGCCTTCAACGCCGCCGCCGATGATGTGGTAGGCCACGGCAAAGGTTTTCAGCCGCACCGCGCGGACCCCACCCGCAGCAAAGTCCGGGTGCTGCCGGATCTCGAGCGCCGCATCGATCGCCGATTGCGAATGAATCTCGGCATTGTGCTGCTTCACGATGGTCAGCCGCACCCGCTCCAAATCCTCGCTCAACCAGTCGATCGTAAACGGGCCGGCAATCGTTTCCTTAAATCCCTTGTTGCCTTCGAACACCGCTTGCGGCCCGGTCATGCCGTGCGCGGCCAGCAAAGCGGCGTGGGTCGCCGCCATCGCGGTGTTCGGATAGGCGAGCCCCTTCCAGTGCGACAGCGCGCCGGTCCGGGTGACGCGCAGCGCATTGTTGGCGGAACCGCTGATGGCGACCGCATTGGCGATCCGGTCGCGCGATAGCGCGAGCGCTTTGGCAACGCCGGCGGCCGCAGCGTATGCGCCCTGCGTGGTGTGATCGAATCCCCTATCGCGTACCGGCGCTTCATCGCTCAAGCGGGTCTGCACCTGATAGGCGACGGCGAGCGCGGCGAGGAAATCGGCGCCGCTCGCGCCGCGCATTTCGGCGGCGGCCAGCACCGCGCCCAGATTGTCGGAGGGATGG
This sequence comes from Xanthobacteraceae bacterium, assembly GCA_030037885.1. GTDB lineage: Bacteria > Pseudomonadota > Alphaproteobacteria > Rhizobiales > Xanthobacteraceae > BOG-931. The sequence goes on from JASHPU010000247.1 coordinate 24,522, forward strand.
CAGGTCTCGCCGGTGGCGATGTAGCTGTCCATGAAATCGAGATAGCGGCTGAGCGCGCCGTTGTAGAAAGCTGCACGATCCGGCGCCGTCTTGCCGCCGCCGATCAGGGTCGAGAGCGGCGCGCCGCCAAGCTCGGCTGTCAGCTTGCGGATCGCACTGATCGGCGCCGCGTCGAGCGCGCCGATGGCGACGCCGAGGGTGTCGAGCAGGCGGATTTTCAGGTCCGTTGCCGCCTTGCCGCTTAAATCGGCAAAGCGGGCGCGCTCGACGAACGCGGCAAGATTTTGCACTTCGGTGATTGGCTCGGTCATGGCCGCAATTCCTTAAGCCCGGCCGACGCGTATCGAACAATGACCTTAACGCTCGCGCGCGGAGCGGCCCTTACGGACCAAAACCTCAGCGGTCGATTTCCCCGAATGCGATGGCGAGCAGGCCGATAATGGTCGAGACGCCGGCGGGCATGCGCCTGCACAATAGATAATCATCGTTGGCAGAGGCGCAAAGGACGGGCGCGGATTTTGCTCGATAGATGTCGGCTATCACACCGTCACTTGGGTGCCGACTTCGACCACGCGATCGGTCGGGATTTGGAAATAATCGGTGGCGTCGTTGGCGGAGCGGGCGAGCCGGATGAACAGGCGGTCCTGCCAGCGCGGCATGCCGGAGCGCTGCGCCGGCCGCAACGCGCGTCGCGACAAGAAGAACGACGTCGACATGATGTCGAAATGCCAGCCGAGCTTGCGGGCGATCGCCAGCGCCCGCGGCACGTTCGGCCTCTCCATGTAGCCGAAACGCAGCGTCACGCGCATGAACGTGGCGCCAACCGGCTCGAGCTGCACGCGCCGGTCCGTCGGCACGCGCGGCGTGTGGGTCGTCTCGATCGAGAGGATGACGTTGTGCTCGTGCAGCACCTTGTAGTGCTTGAGGCTGTGCAACAGCGCGGTCGGTGCGCTCTTCGGATCGCTGGTCAGGAACACGGCCGTGCCAGGGACGCGCTGCGGCGGCCTTTTTTCCAGCATGCGGACAAGATCGTCGAGCGGCGTCTCGCCCCGCCGCGTCTTGTCGTACAGAAGCTTGCTGCCGCGCCGCCAAGTGTACATCACCAGCATGACCACGCCGCCGAGCGCCAACGGCACCCAGCCGCCCTCCACCACCTTGAGCAGATTGGCCGACAGGAAGACCAGATCGACGAACAGGAACGGCAGCATCAGCGCGGCCGCCGCGACCGGCGACCAGCGCCACATGCGCCAGATCACGATGAACGCCATCATGCCGGTGACCACCATGGTGCCGGTCACCGCGATGCCATAGGCCGAGGCGAGCGCGCTCGACGAGCGGAACAGGGCGACCAGGAGCAGCACGCCGGCAAGCAGGAGCCCGTTGACCCGCGGCATGTAAATCTGGCCGGCAAGCTGCGCCGAGGTGTGGCGGATTTCGAACCGCGGCAGGAGCCCAAGCTGGATCGCCTGCCGGGTCATTGAATAGGCGCCGCTGATGACCGCCTGGCTGGCGATCACCGTCGCCAGGGCCGCCAGCACGACCATCGGAATTTGCGCCCAGGGCGGATAGAGCAGGAAGAACGGATTGGCGATCGCCTCCGGCCGCGCATAAACCAGCGCGCCCTGGCCCAGATAGTTCAGCGCCAGCGACGGCAGGACCAGCCCCAGCCAGGCCGACTGAATCGGGCCGCGGCCGAAATGGCCGAGATCGGCATAAAGCGCCTCGGCCCCGGTCACGGCGAGGAACACGGCGCCCAGCGTGTACAGCCCGATGATGCCGTGGTGCAGGAGAAAGTCGGCGCCATAGTACGGATTGAGCGCATAGAGCACGTCGGGATCGGCGGCGAGCCAGAAGAAGCCCGCGAGCCCGATAACAATGAACCAGAGCGACGTGATCGGACCGAACAACGCGGCGACGCGCGCGGTGCCGCGCGACTGCACGGCAAACAGTACCAGCAGGATGACGATGGTCAGCGGCACCACGTAATCGTGGAAAGCGGGCGTCGCGACGTCGAGGCCCTCGATCGCGGACAGCACCGACAGCGCCGGCGTGATCACGGCATCGCCGTAGAACAGGGCGGCGCTGATGATGCCGAGCAGCGCAATCACGCCGGCAGCCCTGCCGACGCGGCCGATGGCGCGCGAGGCGAGCGCCATCAGGGTGAGCGTGCCGCCCTCGCCGTTATTGTCGGCGCGCAGCAGGATCACCACGTATTTCAGGGTGACGATGATGAACAGCGCCCACAGGATCAACGAGGTGACGCCGAGCACGACGCCGCGCGCCAATTCCTCCTGGCCGTGCGTTAAGAGCTCGTAGCGCCCCGGGCCGGAAGCTGCGACGATCGCTTCGCGGAACGCATAGAGCGGGCTCGTGCCGATGTCGCCGTAGACGACGCCGAGACTGCCCAGCGCCAATCCCCAAAAACCGGCGCGCGAATGGTGTTCGGCGTCGGCGCTGGCGGTCGGATCGCCCGCTCCGGGAGCGGCTACGCTGTCGGTCATGGATGGCGAAACGGGACGAGCCCTGCTCCTGATGAGCGACGCAATGATATTTGCGGGCTGGCGGCCGCCGCCGCAACGGCGCCAAGGCCGCCCGCGGGCCGGGGCACTCTCCTAATACAATTCAGCTAAGGCTTCAAATCCGGTGGTACCGGCGGCGCCTCGCGCATGAGGGTGATGGTGACCCGGCGGTTGGCTGCAATATAGGGATCGTCCGGGAACAGCGGATCGGTATCGGCCTTGCCAGCAACCTCGTAGATGTTGTTGGACGGCAGCCCCTCCTCCTCGAGGATACGGCGCACCGCGTTGGCGCGGTCGGCCGACAGGTTCCATGGTCCGTAACCCGGTTTCGGCGGCGTCCTGGTCGCCGCGGTATGGCCGGTGATCGACACCCGGTAGGGTACCGCCTTCAAGGGGCCGGCAAGCTTTTGAATGATTTCGCGGGTGCGCGGGTACGGTTCCTTGGAGCCCTCCGGAAACATCGAGCGGCCTTCCTGATCGACGATCTCGATGTTGAAGCCCTCTTTGGTCTCTTCCATCATCACGTGCTTGGAGGCCTCGGTGAGTTCCGGCATGTCCTGCAGCGCCTGGCGTAGCGACGCAGTGGCGAGCGCAAAGGCCTGGTCCTGCTCCAGTTTGGCGCCGTAATCGTGCTTGCGGTCGTGCTCGTCGGGGGTCGGGGTGGCGGAGGCGTCTTCGGGCCGCACGTGGGCCGCGTTCTTCAGCTTCGGCCGGGTCGGCAGACCGTCGACCTCGATGATGCCCGAATAACGCACCGCGGTTTGCACGCCGAATGCGTCGCGCATCGAGCCGGCGACGATTTGCAGCTTCCTCTGGTCCTGGTTCGAGAACGCCACCAGCATGACGAAGAAGCTGACCAGCAATCCCATCAGGTCGGCGAAGGTGACGAACCAGCCGTGGCCGCCTGCATGCCCCTGTTGGCGCCGTGCCATGGTTGTTCCGTCCCCGCGCCAGGGCCGATCAGGCCGGCGCCGGGGCCGGCTCCGGCTCCGGTTCTTCGGTGCGATGCTTCTCCGGCAGATAAGCGAGCAGCATTTCGCGCACCAAGGTCGGGCTCTTCGCTTCGCGGATCATCAGAATGCCGTCGATGATCAGCGTCCGGTTGATCTCTTCATCGACGAGCTTGAGATGCAGCTTGTCGGCCAGCGGCAGACACACCAGGTTGGCGGTCGCGGCGCCGTAGAACGTCGCCAGCAACGCCACCGCCATGAACGGTCCGAGCTTCGAAGGATCGGTCATGTTGGCGAACATTTGCACCATGCCGATCAGCGTGCCGATCATGCCGAAGGCCGGCGCGCAGTCGCCGACCGCGCGGTAGATTTTTTGACCTTCGTCCAGGTGGGTGAGAAAGTTGTCGCGATCGCGTTCGAGATTGTCGCGGATGAAGCCGGCATCATAGCCGTCGGCGACGAAGCGGATGCCTTTGGCGAGAAAAGGGTCTTCGATCTCGACCTTCTCCAGCCCCAGCGGCCCCTGCTTGCGGGCGATGTCGGCCAGAGCGGCGACCTCATCGACCAGTTCGCGCTGGGTGATCCGGCGCATGCTGAAGGCGAACTTGGCGCCGAGCGGCAGGCCATGAACGATCGAGGTCAGCGGGAAGCGGATCAAGGTCGCCGCGAACGAGCCGCCGAAGATGACGATGCAGGCGTGCAAGTCGAGAAACATCCTGAGGTCGCCACCCATCAGGATGAGCGTGCACAGCACGACGGCCCCGGCGAGCAGGCCAAGGCCTGTGGCAATGTCCATAACCAGCCTCACGCACGCGACAGCAGGCCCTAACAGGCCCATGCGGCAACCCTAGCGTCAGCGCGCTTAAGGGACGGTTACCGGCTTCGTCTCCGCGCCATGGTTGGTCGGTATCTGTATTGACAATGTCAATACGACGGATACATATAGGCTTGGACTGGAATGGATGGAATGGATGGAATGGAATGGATGGCCGAGATGCCCGCGCCGGCGCGACGTAAAGATGAAGTGATCCAAATCCGCGCCTCCGCGGAGGCAAAAGCCATACTTAATCGGGCGGCGGCTCTGCGCGGTCAAAAGCTTTCGGAATTCATGCTGGAAAGCGCGCGACGCGACGCCGAGGAGGCAATCCTCGATCAGCGCACATTCTTCCTCGATGACGCAGCGCATGCGCAGTTTGTGGCCCTGCTCAACGCGCCGGCTAAACCGCCTGCCAAGGCCCGTGCCCGCTTGGGCCGCAAGCCGCCGTGGCAGGCGTGAACGCGGCACGGCCGGAATTTCTCGCTCCTGAGCCTCTCGGCCCCGACCACGATCTTTCCCATTTCAGCAACGGCATTCATCCCTCGCTCGACCAGTGGCTGCGTGAACGCGCACGAGCGAGCGAGGGTCTCTCCGCGCGGACGTACGTGGTCTGTATGGCCGAGGAGCCACTTCGCGTTATCGGCTATTTCGCCATTTCGACCGCCCTGGAAGAACGTATCGCACTGCCTTCCGCAAAGCTCCGCCGCGGAATGCCGGCAAAGGTGCCGCTCCTCTTGATCGGCCGTCTCGCCGTAGACGCAAGATTTCGGGACCGGGGATTGGGATCGGCCTTGCTGGCCGACGCGCTGCAGCGGTGTGTCGCTGCGTCCAGCATCGTCGGCGCGCGCGCCGTGATCGCCCACGCCATCGATGATGCCGCGGTCCGATTTTATGAGCACTGCGGCTTTATTCGCAGCCAACTCGGCGAGCGGGTCATGCTGATGCCGATGGAGATGGCGCAGTCACTACTTGCCGGGTAACGAGCCGTATTCCGCGCCATGCCGCGACCGATCGCCGACCCCCGTGACCGGCGCGCAAAAAAGCAGCACAATGCGGTAAAGCGCGACGGCTGCGGCTGGGCTGCAAGCCTTCAAGGAGAAAGCGATGCGTGAGATCGGCCACTTCATCGGCGGCAAACAGGTGAAGGGAACGTCGGGGCGCGCCGGCGACGTGTTCAACCCGAACACCGGCGAGGTGCAGGCCAAGGTCGCCCTCGCCAAGCATTCCGAGGTCGAGCATGCCATCGCGCTGGCCGAGACGGCGCAGCCGGCGTGGGCCGCGGTCAATCCGCAGCGCCGCGCCCGCGTGCTGATGAAATTCCTCGACCTGATGCAGAAGGAATTCGATACGCTGGCGCGGCTGCTGTCGTCCGAGCATGGCAAGACCTTCGCCGATTCCAAGGGCGACATTCAGCGCGGCCTCGAAGTCGTCGAGTTCGCCTGCGGCATTCCGCACCTGCTCAAGGGCGAGTTCACCGCGGGCGCCGGTCCCAACATCGATCTGTTCTCGCTGCGTCAGCCGCTCGGCGTGGTCGCCGGCATCACGCCGTTCAATTTCCCGGCCATGATCCCGATGTGGAAATTCGCCCCGGCGCTCGCCTGCGGCAACGCTTTCATTCTCAAGCCGTCGGAGCGCGATCCGTCGGTGCCGATGCGGCTTGCCGAGCTTCTGGTCGAGGCCGGTCTGCCGGCCGGCGTGCTCAATGTCGTCAACGGCGACAAGGAAGCGGTCGACACGCTGTTGACCGATCCGCGCATCCAGGCGGTCGGCTTCGTCGGCTCCTCGGCGATCGCCGAATACGTCTATGCGACGGCAGCGGCGAACGGCAAGCGCGCGCAATGTTTCGGCGGCGCCAAGAACCAGATGATCATCATGCCGGACGCCGACATGGATCAGGCGGTCGATGCGCTGATCGGCGCCGGCTACGGCTCAGCCGGCGAGCGCTGCATGGCGGTGTCGGTGGCGGTGCCGGTCGGCAGGAAAACCGCCGACGTTCTGCTCGAGAAGCTGGTGCCGCGGGTGGAGAGCCTGAAGATCGGGCCGTCGACCGACGCGCAGGCCGATTTCGGCCCGCTGATCACCCGCGCGCATCTCGACAAGGTGAAGAGCTACGTCGATCTTGGCATCAAGGAAGGCGCCAAGCTGTTGGTCGACGGCCGCAATTTCAAAATGCAGGGTTATGAAAACGGCAACTTCATGGGCGGCTGTCTGTTCGATCACGTGACGCCGGACATGCGCATCTACAAGGAGGAGATTTTCGGACCGGTGCTCGCGGTGGTGCGAGCCAAGGATTACGAGGAGGCGGTACGGCTGCCGTCGGAGCACGAATACGGCAACGGCGTCGCCATCTTCACCCGCGACGGCGACGCCGCGCGCGACTTCATCAACCGCGTCGAGGTCGGCATGGTCGGCGTCAATTTCGCCATTCCGGTGCCGCTGTCGTACTACACGTTCGGCGGCTGGAAGCGCTCCGGCTTCGGCGACCTCAACCAGCACGGCCCCGACTCGGTGCGCTTCTACACCCGCACCAAGACCGTCACCGCGCGCTGGCCTTCAGGCGTGAAGGAGGGCGCCGAGTTCGTCATCCCGACGATGAAGTGATCCCGCACGCCGGTTTGTAAAGAGGCAATCCGGGCGGATTGCTGAAAGGCCTTTCCGCGCGAGTCCGCTGCGGCCAAACTGTGATCACAGAATAGCTTGGATGCCTTTCCTTTCAACAAGGGAGAGCAACTTGAGCGATGGCCCGCTAGGTTTTTTTTCGCCGCGCTCCCACTTGCTAACGAGTGAGGTCGTTACATTTAGCGCGAATGCAAAGATCGACTGACTCATGTGCGCCGTCTCTCGAATACGCCTGATCGCATCAGGCTTGAAGTCCTTCACCGGAGTCAAGCAGGACACGTCAAAGCGGCGCATCGTCGCCTTATCAATCGCGCCGACTTCGTGAAGATCCTTCGCCGCGAGATGCAGCGATCGAAGCGGTCCGCTTCGATAGGTTTTTGCGGTGTTGCTCATAGTCGATCTTTACCCATTTCTTTCGTTTCACCAGTTCCCCAACCTGCGTTGCAGTAACTTGAGCGAGCTCTTTCGCAAAATCTCGATAAATTTCTAACTCTCTCTTTGAGAGGTTCTCCTTCGCATTCTTGGCAAACACATGAAGAAAGACTGCTCGATGGCCCTCCTGGTGGAAAATGATAATCCTAACCCCGCCTGCCCTCTGCTTGATCAGGAACTTACCAAGGGCAGCATAAACCAGACCCTTTTCCGCTCGATCCACCGCCTCACAACAATCCTCATCGGCAAGGCCTTCCTTGTTAGCTAAGCGCACAAACTCGCTCGTTTTGAAAACCTGCATTCGAATGCTCTGCTATTCCGCGCATTTTTAATAAAATCTACCAGTGATTTATGATCCGTCTCGACAAGACGCTTTCTCATTGAGAATAATCTATAGTACCGAGTGCTATATTTCAAGCCCCCTTTGCGCGAAAATCTCCGCGTTCTTCCTGAAGTAAGCCATTGATATATTTCCCTCAATCGAAAAACACTCAGCTCACGCAGGCCTGCGCGGTCGCGGCGTCGTGGCTGATGAAGCGGCATTGGCAGCGCGGCGGCCGCTCCAGCACGGAAATCGTCACGGTGGTGATGCGGTCCTTGGCGATCACGATGCTGCACAGCGGAGCCATGGTGCCGGCAAAGCCGCCGGCCTGCAGTTGCAGCGTGCCGACGGGTTGGCGCAGGATGGCGCTGCCGTTTTTGATCGGCGCGAGCTTGACCGAATCGAGATAAAGCGCCGCATGGATCGGCAGCCCGCTCGGCACCGTCTTGATCTCGACGTAGCCGGCGTCACCCGACGGCCGGCAGGCGACGATCACGGCGCCGACCACGGCGATGCTCGCCATCAGGCCGAGCACGCGGGTCTTGGCGATGTTCACGGCACGGCCCGTCACTCACGCTCCCGGCGGCTTGATGCCGCCGATCAGCTTGTTGAGCTGGTTCGAGGCGTCGCGGATGTCGTGCGACAGGCTGCGGATCACTTCGAGCGCCCGCTCAGCCTGGCGGATTTCCAGAAGCTCGCCGATGAAATCCTCGTTCTGCTGCAGCGTCTGCAAGAGCCCGGCGAATTGGCCGCGCGCGTCATCGAGCTCTTTGGTGGCGGCTTCGGTCTGCTCTTGCAGCTGCTGCCACTGCCCGATCAGATACTGCCGCTCTTCCGGCTTGAAGCGGGTGTCCTGCTGCAACTCTCTGAGCTTGTCGTTGATATGCGCCAGGGCCTTGACGCCGAGCTGCGACACCGGGCCGTTGTCGGCGACGGCGCCGAGCAGCGCCGAGACCTCCGCGCGCAGCTCGTCGATCTCGGCGCGCGCCTTGGCGACGTCGGTGGTACGGTCGATGCTGGTTGCGCTGTCCTGGATGCGCCGGTTCAGATCCGGCACGCTTTTCTGGAAGTCTTCGAGCTGTTTGGAGAACTCGTCGACCGGCGAAGCGGCATTGGCGGCGTCGGCGGCGCGGGCGCTGCTGCCCGGCAGCGCCAGCGTCGCCGCAAGCATGGCCGCCATGACCAGTGGCAGGCGCGCGCAAACGATCTGCAACATTTTCATCGCGACGCACTCCTCTACACACACGTAGCGCGAACAGACGTGTTCCGAATGCGGTTAAGTCCGGTTAGGAATAGTGGCGCAAGTGGGGCGCGCTGGCCATGGCAAAAGCGAGCCGGGCATGGCCTGTTGGGTGAATATTCCGGGCGGCGCGAATTGCGTCCGGACGGCTGTTGCTTTTAGCATCGGCGGGCGATGAGGGTGCAGCGCAAAAGAAAGCTCGATTCCGGCGCCATTTTTGTTGCGGCTTGTCTTGTGCTGGCCCTGGCCGGCGGCGGCTGCAGCGGCGGCGGTCTCATTGGCGCCAGTCCGGAGGCCGAAAAGCCTGCACCGCCACCGCCGCCGCAGCCCGAGCTCACGCCGCCCCCGGTCGACCTGGCCGGGCGCTGGCGGCTTGCCGCGGCAAATGGCGGCGCCTGTTTCATGACGTTCGGCGGCGTTGCCGGCGCTCCCGGCGGTCCCGCTGCGCAGGGCACGATCGCGCCGGAGGGCGGCTGCCCGGGCAATTTTTTTACCAGCCGCAAGTGGACATTCGAGGATGGCGAGCTGATCATTCGCGACTTCAAGGGGCAACAGCTGGCGCGGCTCGCCTATTCGGGCGATCATTTCCAGGGCGAGGACGCGAGCGGCACGCTGACGCTCGGCAAGCAAGCCGCACGCTGAACGAAAGGAACCCGCATGGCCGAATACGAGCTCTATTGCTTTGCCCAATCGGGCAACGCCTATCGGGCCGCGCTGATGCTCAACCTGATCGGCGCCGACTGGCGGCCGGTATTCGTCGATTTCTTCGGCGCCGGCGTGCAGCGCACGCCGCAGTTCCGCAGCACCGTCAACGAAATGGGCGAAGTGCCGGTGCTCGTGCACGGCGGCAAGAAGCTCAGCCAATCCGGCGTTATCCTCACCTACCTCGCCGAGCGCAGCAAAAAATTTCTGCCGCAAGGCGACGAGGCGCGCCTCGAGGCGCTGCGCTGGATCATTTTCGACAATCAGAAAGTCAACGGCATGCTCGGGACGTACCGCTTCCTGCGCTGTTTCGCCAAGCCGGCCGGACAACCCGCCGTGCTGGAATTTCTGAAAGGCCGCATCGACAACGCGCTCGGCATCCTCGACAAGCGGCTGGCCAAAGGCCCGTATCTGCTCGGCGCCGCGCCGACCATCGCCGACCTGTCGCTGCTGGCGTATCTCTACTATCCGGCCGACGAATTCGGTTTCGATATTGCGGCTGAGCACGGCAACATCGGCGCTTGGCTTGGGCGCCTCAAAAAGCTGCCCGGCTGGGTGCATCCCTACGATCTGATGCCCGGCCACCCGCTGCCGACGTAAGCGCCTTCGACTTGCGCTCGTCCCCGCGAAAGCGGGACGCAGCCGAATTCACCATAGAATCGGAGCACGCTGTCTGGATTCCCGCTTGCGCGGGAATGAGCGGATTGATCAGCGCGGCGTCAGTTCAGCCGCGACGGCCGCTCCTCGTCGTCGGGCGGCCGGACCAGACCGGCGGCGAGCGGCGGCGACGGCGTTGCCGGCGGCTGCGGCTCCGGCCGCGCTTCGCGCGAGCGGCGTTCATAGCCGCGATAGGACAGCCAGCCGAACGGCAAGGTCGAAAGGTAGGCGAGCGTGCCGACGGTGAGCAGCTCCCACGGATAGGCGATCAACAACGCGAAGAACAAAACCACGGCGAGGATCACCGGCCCGACCAGTTCGGGCGGCACGCGGTTGCCGACGCGCTTTCCGGAAAACACCGGCAGCCGCGACACCATCAACGAAGCGATGCCAACCGTGTAAACCAGCGTCAGGTCGATCAGCGGCAACGAGCGCGGCAGGCCGAGAAACGACGCGTAGATCGGCAACAGCACGGTGATGGCGCCGGCCGGCGCCGGCATGCCGACAAAGAAATGGCTGGTCCAGGCCGGCCGGTCCGGGTCCTCCAGCATCACGTTGAAACGGGCCAAGCGCAGGCCGGCGCAGATCGCGAACACCAGGGCGGCAATCCAGCCAGCCGATTTCAGCTCGTGCAGGCCCCAGAAGTAGAGGATCAGCGCCGGCGCCACGCCGAAATTGACGAAGTCGGAGAGACTGTCGAGCTCGGCGCCGAACCGCGAGGTGCCCTTCAGGAGCCGGGCGAGACGGCCGTCGATGGCGTCGAGAATCGCGGCGAACACGATGGCCGCGAGCGCCAACGCATAGTGGTCCTCGAACGCCATGCGGATCGCGGTCAACCCGGCGCACAGCGCCAACAGCGTGACCACGTTCGGCACCAGCACGCGCACCGGAATGCGGCGGAAGCGCCGCCGCCGCAGCCGCGGCAGTCGTGGTCCGCGCCTATCGCGTTCGGGCTTGACCATGGCGGCAATATAACGTTTCGGGCCGCGGCCTGCCATCGGCGGCCGGACGACGTGTATTAGCCGACGCGGAACGTCCGGCCCGCGTCAGGCGCCGCAAAATCGGCGAGCACGGTTTCGCCGGCAATGGCGATCTGGCCCTGGGCGACCAAAGCCCGCGTTCCTTCGGGCAGATAAACGTCGACCCGCGAGCCGAAGCGGATCATGCCGATGCGCTGGCCGGCGGCGACCGCCTCGCGCTCGCGCACGAACGGCACGATGCGCCGCGCCACGAGGCCGGCGATCTGGATCACGCCGATGCGCGTGCCGGCGGCGGTTGCGATGACGAAGGCGTTGCGCTCGTTGTCTTCGCTCGCTTTGTCGAGGTCGGCATTGAAGAATTTGCCGGCGCGATAGACCACGCGCTCGATGCGCCCGGCCACCGGGCTGCGGTTCACGTGGCAGTCGAACACGCTCATGAAGATGGAGACGCGCGGCAGCGGCCGGCTGCCGAGCGCAAGCTCGGCCGGCGGCACGGCGTTGACGATCTGGCTGACGCGGCCGTCGGCCGGCGCCACCACGATGCCGTCGCGCACCGGCGTCACCCGCGGCGGGTCGCGGAAGAAATAGGCGCACCACAAGGTCGCCACGGTGCCGAGCCAGCCGAGCGGCGACCACAGCCAGAACAGGACGAGGCTCACCAGCGCGAGGCCGCCGACGAACGGATAGCCCTCGGGATGAATCGGCGACAGCTGCGAGCGGATGGATTTGAGGACGGACATGATTAAGCTGAGCGCTTCGCGCCGCTGTGGCATTTTATCATTCTGTTTGTCGCCGACATCACTCCGCCGCATCGGCGGCCGGCACGAGCGCCTCGTGCGCTTCGAGCAGTCCCGGCGGGTTGCGGTTCGGCGCGATCTCTCCCTCGGCGGCCTCATCGAGGATCTCGCGCGCGAGCTGCGCCTCGCGCTGGCGATTCCACATGCTGGCATAAAGCCCGCCGCGCGCGAGCAACTGGTCGTGGCTGCCGCGCTCGACGATGGCGCCCTTATCGAGCACCAGAATCTGGTCGGCGCCGACGATGGTGGAAAGCCGGTGCGCGATGACCAGCGTGGTGCGGTTCTTGGCGACGCGGTCGAGCGCGTCCTGGATGTCCTTTTCGGTGTGGCTGTCGAGCGCCGAGGTCGCTTCGTCGAGCACCAGGATCGGCGGCGCCTTGAGGATGGTGCGGGCGATGGCGACGCGTTGCTTCTCGCCGCCGGAGAGCTTTAAGCCGCGCTCGCCGACCTCGGTCTCGTAGCCCTTGGGCGCGAGCCGGATGAAGCCGTCGATCTGCGCCAACCGCGCCGCCTCCTCGACTTCGGCGTCGCTGGCGTCCCAGCGGCCGTAGCGAATGTTGTAGCGGATGGTGTCGTTGAACAGCACGGTGTCCTGCGGCATCATGCCGACGGCGGCGCGCAGCGATGACTGCGTCACGTCGCGGACATCCTGACCGTCGATCAGGATGCGGCCGCCGCTCACGTCGTAGAAGCGGAACAACAGGCGCGAGATCGTCGATTTGCCGGCGCCGGATGGCCCGACGATGGCCACCGTGTACCCGGCCTTGACCTCGAAGCTCAGGCCTTTAAGGATCGGCCGCGCCGGCTCGTAGCCGAACGTCACGTCGTCGAAACGGATGGTGCCGGCGCGCACCGCAAGCGGCCGCGCCTCCGGCCGGTCGGCGATCTCCGGCTTGCGCGCCAGCATCGCGAACATGAGCTCGATGTCGATCACCGCCTGCTTGATCTCGCGGTACAGCATGCCCATGAAGTTGAGCGGCTGGTAGAGCTGGATCATTATGGCGTTGATCATGACGAAGTCGCCGACCGTGTTGGTGCCGCGTTCGATGCCGTGGGCGCACAGCACCATGGCCGCGGCGAGCCCAAGCGTGAACACCACCGCCTGCCCGGCATTGAGCACCACCAGCGACACATAGGATCGCACGCTCGCATCTTCGTAGCGCGCCATGGCGCGGTCGTAGCGCCTGGTCTCGCGTTCCTCGGCGGAGAAATATTTGACGGTCTCGTAGTTGAGCAGCGAGTCGATGGCCTTGGCGTTGGCGTCGCTGTCGCTGGTATTCATCTCGCGGCGGATGCCGATGCGCCACTCGGTGGCGAAGAACGTGAACGCGATGTAGAGCGCGACCGTGAGCAGGATCACGATCAGATAACGCCAGTCGAAGTGGAACAGCAGCACCCAGGCGACCAGCACGATCTCGACCACGGTGGGCGCGAGTTGCAGCAGCACCATGCGCACGATGGTCTCGATGGCGTCGCGCCCGCGCTGCAGCACGCGCGTGAGCCCGCCGGTCTTGCGCTCGAGATGAAAGCGCAGCGAGAGCAGATGCATGTGCTCGAACGTGCGTATCGCCAGCCGCCGCACCGCGTGCATCGCCACCTTGGCGAAAACGCCGTCGCGCGCCTGGGTGAGCAGCGCCATCAGGATGCGCATGCCGCCATAGGCGAGCGTCATGGCGATCGGCGTCGCCAGCGTCCAGGCGATGACGTTGTCGGGGCCGACCGGCGCGGTGCCGTGGCCGGCGAGCGCGTCGGTCGCCCATTTGAAGGTGAACGGCACCGCGATGGTGGCGAACTTCGCCGCGAGGATCAGCACCGTGGCGAATACCACGCGCGCCTTCAGATCGCGGCGGCCGGCCGGCCATATGTAAGGCCACAGATGCAGGAGCGTCGACAACAGCGCGCCGCCGTCGGCGCCGACCTCGCGCTGCAAACTGTGGGCGGGGCGTTGGAAATCGCTCATCGACAGACCGGGTACCCACCAGCGGCGATCGCGCCGCCAGCGTCATATAGAGCGTCCTATCGTGCTTCGCACTGCCGCGCCGCAAAGAGTATACACTGCGCTCGGGCAATGCTAAGTCGAGATATCCGCAAAAAGTAGAGGCGGAACGGCCGCACCGGCCCTCCTTGCCCGCTCTTCGAGGATTTCGCGCGTCAGCGCGTGCGCCGCAACGTCAAGATTTCCCTGCGCAATGGTCCGCGCCACCTCCTGGGACACGTTATGGAAGCGGATGGCGCCGGGGTGTAGGGTAGCGGCCGCCCGGCAAACTTCGATCTCGGGTTGCACGCCGGCACCGTGGAGATGTTTTCGGCCCGCTCGTTCACGCCATCGCTTGCAGCGGCCGCTCATCGAGGTCACATCTATCTGCCAATGAGAATTACTCCATGAGCAAAATCAGCGCGCTGTGCGTCTATTGCGGATCGAGCCCCGGCAGCGACCCGGCGTTCGTCGAGGCGGCGCATGCGCTCGGTAAAACGCTCGCACAGAACCGCGTGCGGCTCGTGTACGGGGGCGGCTCGGTCGGGCTGATGGGAGCACTTGCCGAAGCAGTGCTGGAGCACGGCGGACAAGTCACGGGCATTATTCCCGAATTTCTGGCCCCCCGGGAACAGCCCGGTCGCCTACCTCAGGAACTGGTTATTACCAGAGACATGCACGAGCGAAAGCGCAAGATGTTTGAACGCGCCGATGCCTTCGTAGCGCTGCCCGGAGGAGTGGGAACATTGGAAGAATTGGTCGAACAGCTTACGTGGCTTCAAGTCGGGCGTCACCGAAAGCCCGTCCTCCTTGCGAATATCAAAGGATTTTGGAATCCGTTCCGCGTTCTGCTGGACCATATGAAACGGCTCGAATTCATTTATAATGATCGAAACATAAATCTCCTGGTGACCGACCGGGTTGAAGACATCCTGCCTACGCTCAGTCAATTCGCCACCGGCGTCTCCGGTGCTGAGAATGGAATGGCGGTGTCAACGGAGCAGCTGTGATGCTCATTCCAGGCGCGGCGATCCCGCCTTTGCTCGATACGCGGGCTGTGGCGCATATTGTCCGCCGAAGCGCGGAGCCTTGACACCTGCTCAGGTGAGGTTGAGGTGCACATCGAATCTGATCTTAAACTGGATTTCAGCGATGTTTTGATCCGTCCCAAACGCTCAACTCTGCGTTCCCGGGCGGAAGTCGACATCACGCGGACGTTTCGCTTCCGGCATCCAGGTAGCGAATGGACTGGATTTCCCCTGATCGCGTCCAATATGGACACGATCGGCACGACTCGCATGGCGCGTGCGCTGGTCCAGTTCAACGCCATGGCTGCGCTTCACAAGCATTATTCCGCGGACACTCTCGTCGAATTCTTCGCAAATGAAGATTCACGGAATACGTTTTACACGATGGGTAACACCGATGCCGACCTGGAAAAGTTCACTTACGTAAAGTCCAAAGCGCATTTAACCAAGCTCAACATTGACGTCGCCAACGGTTACACCGAGAATTTCTTGGAGAACGTCGCGCGAATTCGGGCGGCGAGCCCGGATGCGATACTCATGGCGGGAAGCATCGTTACAGCCGAAATGGCGGAAGCTCTCATTCTGGCCGGCGCGGATATAGTAAGGGTGGGAATTGGTTCCGGCTCGGTGTGCACGACTCGAGATCTGACGGGCGTCGGCTATCCGCAGCTGTCCGCGGTCATCGAATGTGCCGACGCTGCGCATGGCTTGAAGGGGCATGTCTGCTCGGACGGCGGCTGCACGGCGCCGGGTGATATCGCCAAGGCATTCGGCGGTGGCGCCGATTTCGTGATGATCGGCGGGATGCTTGCGGGGCATCGCGAATGTGGCGGCGAAATTCGATACGAGACGCGCGATGGAGAAGACGTGCCGGTGGCGATGCAATTTTACGGAATGTCTTCTGATACGGCGATGAAAAAACATTACGGCGGGGTAGCCGAATATCGGGCGTCTGAAGGACGGACAGTCGACGTGCCGTATAAAGGCTGCGTGAGTGAGACCATGCAAGAGATCACCGGCGGTTTGCGATCGATGATGACTTATATAGGTGCAGTCAGATTGAAGGAGGTGCCGAAGCGAACCACGTTCGTGATCACGAGCTCGCAGCGCGACAAACTTTTTAACAAGTGAGGGCAGCCCAACAGACCGATTTTGACCGATCGCGCCTTTGCTGCTTGTCGGCGCTTTTTATCCCGCCCCATCCTTCAAGAACGTCACCGCCTCGATGCGGTTGCCGTCCCAGTCGCGGATGAAGGCGGCGTAATAGTGCGCCGAATAACGCGGCCGCTCGCCGGGTGCGCCGTCCGACTTGGCGCCGGCGGCGAGCGCGGCGGCATGGAAGGCCTCGACCGCCGCAATATCCGGCGCGCGCAGGCAGATATGCGCGCCACTGTCCTCAGACGCCGGCTCGAGCTGCGGCCGTTCATTGAGCCAAAACTCCGCATAGCTCTTGCCGTAGCCGACGCTGTTCGGCCATTCGCGCACGCGCGTCATGCCGAGCGGTTTTAGGAGCGCGTCGTAAAACCGCGCCGCGGCTTTGAGCTCGCGCACCGCGATGGAAATATGGTCGATCATGCACCTCTCTCGCACGTCACGGAATTTTACGTTCGCATCCTAACGGGCCGGGCAGGCTTGCGATGCGGCGTCGTTCAAGAACCGGGCGAGGCGAAGACCAGCGATGCCGAGCTGGCGGTCCATGATCGGCAGCACGTCGCGCAGATAGCGGTCGTCCAGGACGTCGTCGGCCGGCCGCAAATACCAGACGGTCTGCGCCGCCTTATGGGTGTCTTCCGCCCAAGCGATAAACGTCTTCTCGTCGATCGGCGCGTGATTGGCGGCGGGATCTTCCGCCTTGGCCTCCGCAGTCTTCAGCCAGCCATTCTCCAGCCGATCCACATAGGCGCCCCAATCCCACACCGTCCTTTGAATGAGCGTCTCGTCCCAGGCCATGTGAAAGTTCACCGGCGTGTGGGCGACCGCGCAGGTCGGGCAATCGAGCAGCCCGCGCATGAAGACGTCGACCGCAATCTCGTTGCCGCCCTTCTTCTCCTTCACGGTATGCAGCGGCTGATGGATGTCGCCGACCAGATGCACGGCGAATTTCAGCGCTTGCACCTGCGCCTCGCCGGTCGCGCAGCGCAAATCCTTTTGCACGCGGTCGAGAGCGGCGATGATGCAGTCGCCGCTCTGTTTGTTCGGCCGGCAATCGCGCGCTGCGTCGTAGGTCGTCACGTTGAGCGGAATGTCGACGAAATGCCATTGCTCGGTCTCCGGATGCGTGGCGCGATAATCGTCGGCCCAGCTCGCGATCGACGCCAGCGAGCGGCCCTTGAGCAGTTTGCGGACAAGCTGCGTGGCGGGCGCCGACAGCCGCGGCTGCGCGACCTCGGCGACGATCGAATGGCCCTCCGGCCCCCACGCCGCCGCCGGTCCGACCAACCCACACGTGAATGCGGCGGCTAAAGCTATCGATCGCATGGTGTTGCTCCCCGGTTTGCGGCGAGACTGGCAATGATTTGTAACGACTGCAAGATGCGCACGTCATCCCGGGGCGCCGCGAAGCGGCGAACCCGGAATGACAGCAAGGATCACGCCGGCGCGCCGGATTTGAGCAATTTGTAAACGATGGAATCCATCAGCGCCTGAAACGAGGCGTCGATGATGTTCGGCGACACCCCGATCGTGGTCCAGTGCTCGCCGCTCTCGTCGGTGCTCTCGATCAGCACGCGGGTGACCGCCTGCGTGCCCGCGTTGAGGATACGCACGCGATAGTCGGTAAGCTTGAGCCCGGTGATGAAGACCTGATACTTGCCGATGTCCTTGCGCAGCGCCAGATCGAGCGCGTTGACCGGGCCGTTGCCCTCGGCGACGGAGATGAGCTCGTCGTCGCCGACCTTCACCTTGACCACTGCCTGGCTGACGGTGACGCGTTCGCCCTTGGCGTTGCGGCGCTGCTCGACGTTGACGTCGAATTTTTCCACGTCGAAATAATGCGGCACCTGGCCGAGCATGCGCCGCGCCAAGAGCTCGAACGACGCGTCCGCCGCCTCATAGGCGTAGCCGCTCGCCTCGCGCTCCTTGACCTCGTCGAGCAGGTGAACGACGCGGCGATCGTCCTTGTCGAGCGCAAGCCCGATGCGCCCGAGCTCGGCAAGCACGTTGGAGCGGCCGGACTGATCGGAGACCAGAAGCTTGCGCCGGTTGCCGACGAGCTCGGGCGCGACGTGCTCGTAGGTCGCCGGCTCCTTGACGATCGCCGAAGCATGGATGCCGGCCTTGGTGGCGAACGCGCTCTCGCCCACATAGGCGGCGTGGCGGTTCGGTGCGCGGTTGAGCATCTCGTCGAGCCTGTGCGAGACGTGAGCGAGGCCGCGCAGTTTTGCGTCCGGCACGCCGATGTCGAATTGTTCGGCAAAATCCGGCTTCAGCTTCAGCGTCGGAATGACCGACGTGAGGTTGGCGTTGCCGCAACGCTCGCCGAGACCGTTGAGCGTGCCCTGAATCTGGCGGGCGCCGGCGCGCACCGCGGCGAAAGTGTTGGCGACCGCCTGCTCGGTGTCGTTGTGGGCGTGGATGCCGACATGATCGCCGGGAATCTTTTTGCAGACCTCGCCGACGATGCGCTCGATCTCGTGCGGCAGCGTGCCGCCATTGGTGTCGCAGAGCACGATCCAGCGCGCGCCTTCGTCGTAGGCGGCTTGCGCGCAAGCCAGCGCATAAGCGGGCTTGGCCTTAAAACCGTCGAAGAAATGCTCGCAGTCGAGCAGCACCTCCCTGCCCTTGGCTTTGGCGGCGCGCACGCTGTCGCGGATCGAGGCGAGGTTTTCCTCTTCCGTCGTCTCCAACGCCACGCGCACGTGATAATCCCACGATTTGGCGACGAAGCAGATCGCGTCGGCCTCGGCTTCGAGCAACGCGGCAAGGCCGGGATCGTTGGACGCCGAGCGGCCGGGCCGCCGCGTCATGCCGAACGCCGTGACCTTGGCTTTGAGGCTGCGCCGCGCGGCGAAAAACGCGGTGTCGATCGGATTGGCGCCCGGATAGCCGGCCTCGACGTAATCGACGCCGAGGTCGTCAAGCAGCCCGGCGATCGCGAGCTTGTCGGCAAGCGTGAAATCGACGCCGTTGGTCTGCGCGCCGTCGCGCAGCGTGGTGTCGAACAGATAAAGGCGCTGTTTCATGGCACGGCCTCTTTCGGCGCCAGCGTTTTGCTCATCGTGGTGTTGGCGAGCCACTCGCCGGCGACCGCTACCGTGTTGCG
This sequence comes from Xanthobacteraceae bacterium, assembly GCA_030037885.1. GTDB lineage: Bacteria > Pseudomonadota > Alphaproteobacteria > Rhizobiales > Xanthobacteraceae > BOG-931. The sequence continues at coordinate 43,821 of JASHPU010000247.1, forward strand.
GGTGCGCGCGACGTAGCCGCGCTTTTCGAAAAAGCCGCGGGCGCTGTCGCCCGCTTCGACGCTGAGTTCCTTCGTGCCGCGCGCGGCCGCGAGCTTTTCCAAGGCGTCGGCCAGCATGGCGCCGGCCCCGCGGCCGGCCGCGGCCGGATGCACATAGAGCATGTCGATGCGGGTATTGCCGGCAAGCGCGGCAAAGCCGACAGCGGCGCCGTCATAGGTCGCGACCAGGGTCAGCTCGCGGGCGAGCCTTTGGCCCAATTCCTCCTCGTCATCGGCCGCCGACGCCCACGCCGCGCGCTGCGCCTCGCTGTAATCGTCGGCGGTCAATTCCTCGATGCTGGCGCGAAAGATTTCGGCCAGCAGCGGCACGTCCTCCGGCAACAGCGGCCGCATGGCGAATGCTTGTTGTTGCTGCGGGCGCGAGGTCATCGCACCTTCTCCCAGGCAGTGCCGTCCTTGGTGTCGTGCAGGACTATACCCATTTTTTTTAGCTCATCGCGAATGCGATCGGATTCTTTGTAATTCTTTGCAACACGAGCTGCGCTACGCATCGAAACTAACTTTTCGATTTGATCATCTGACGGCAAAACCTCGCCTGCAATCGTTATTTGATCGGGATTTTCTTTGGCATTGAAGCTTCCCGCAATTCCAGCTGCGGAAACACCGCGCGACGTGCCAGCTCTTCGGATAATATTTTCACGTTTTCCAGAAAATCCCAAAAGCTGAAGCGCGTTGTACAATGATTTGAACTCTTTCTTTTTACGCAAGCTATGCAGTTCTGTTATCAGCTCAGGCGTGTTTAAGTCATCGCAAAGCCAAGCAATTACGTCAGTTGATACGCGACTGTCCTCTTGTAGTCCTTCGATGTCCTTGTACCATTCCCAAAGTATTTTGTGAGATTCATCCAATGATTCGAACTTCCAATCGATGGGTTGGCGATAATGTGTTCTCAACATATTGAAGCGGAGCGCTTCGCCTGGCCACGAGTACCCGCACCAACCCTCAAGCAATTCCTTGATCGTGACGAAGTTGCCGAGCGACTTCGCCATCTTCTCGCCTTCGACCTGAAGAAAGCCGTTGTGCATCCAGAAATTCGCCATGAGCGGCGTGTGGAAGGCGCAACGCGATTGCGCGATTTCGTCCTCGTGGTGGGGGAAGACGAGATCGATGCCGCCACCGTGGATGTCGAACATCTCGCCGAGATATTTCCACGACATCGCCGAGCATTCGATGTGCCAGCCGGGGCGGCCCGGCGCGGCGATGCCGGCCGGCGACGGCCACGCCGGCTCGCCCGGCTTCGACGGCTTCCACAGAATGAAATCCATCGGATCGCGCTTATATGGCGCGACTTCCACCCGCGCGCCGGCGATCATCTCGTCGAGCGAGCGCTTGGCCAGTTTGCCGTAATCCGGCATCGAGCGAACGCTGAACAGGACATTGCCGTCGGCGACGTAAGCATTGCCGGACGCGATGAGCCGCTCGATCAGCGCCTTCATCTCGACAATGTGCTCGGTGGCGCGCGGCTCGACGGTCGGCGGCAGGCAGCCGAGCGCGGCAACGTCGTCGTGGAATTGCTTGTCGGTTTTTTCCGTAACCTTGCGGATCGCCTCGTTGAGCGGCAGGTCGGGATATTCCTCCGCGGCGCGGGCGTTGATCTTGTCGTCGACGTCGGTGATGTTGCGCACGTAAGTAACTTTTGTCTCGCCTTTGCCGCCGTCCCAAACGCCTTGCTTCGCAAGATGGCGCAACAGCCGGAACAGCACGTCGAACACGATCACCGGCCGTGCATTGCCGATATGGGCGAAGTCGTAGACCGTCGGCCCGCACACATACATGCGCACGTTGTTCGGATCGAGCGGGACAAAGACCCGCTTCTCGCGCGTCAGCGTATCGTAGAGCTTGAGTTCCATCGCCGCACTTCGGGTCGCTCGTCGCACCGCATATCGATAAAACGCCGCATCGGCCTTGCTGGCCGGGCGTCCCAAGATTCTCGAACAGGAGATAAAGACGGCCGCAGCCAGCGTTGTCGCTAGCCGATAATCTCCCGGCAAATGCCGCAGATAAGGTTAAGGCCGTACATGGCGCGGAGAATGGGCGAGGAAAGCGGGCGCGTCAAGGTCGCCCCTTGCTCCCTTCCGCTCATTCCCGCGAAAGCGGGAATCCAGGACTGGGGCCCCGCCTTCGCGCATAGGCGCTAACATAGGCCTGTTTCCCGGATGCGGTGCAGCGCCATAAGCGCGTTTACGCGCGTCTTCGACGCGCTATGGCGGTGCACCGCTGACCCGGGACCGTCCCAGACTCCGCAACTTGTTACGATCCCGGGTCTGCAGCGTACCACTTCGCTGCGCCATAGCGCGTCGAAGACGCGCGTGAACGCGCTTTTGCTGCGCTGCGCCCGGGAAACGCAGCTATGTTAGCGCCTATGCGCTTGCGCGGAGACGAGCGGAAGCCCAAGCCACCGGTCGAATCTCGTATGGCAGGCCGCCGGTGCCGCCGGCCAAT
>JASHPU010000248.1 GCA_030037885.1 Xanthobacteraceae bacterium
GGCGTGTCCGCCGGGCGCGCCGCCACCGGCCGGCGCGCGGCTTTGGTCGCCGGCTTTGCCGATTTGACGATGGCCTTTGCCACGCGCCTAGGCGACGACATAAAGGTCCTCTCCCTTTTGCACGGTCTTGTATTTCTTCAGCTTGCGCTTGCGGTCGGACACGCACTCGCCGGTCTTCATGTCGTATTCCATGCCGTGCCACGGACAGACGAAGTGCATTTCATCTTCCGAGAAGAACAGGCCCATCGAGGTCTTGTCGGGCCGCAGCCGCTCCTCGACCTTGGCGATGGTCAGCCCCTCGCAGGCCGGGCCGCCCTGGTGCAGGCAGAAATTGCTGTAGGCGTAGAACTGGCCGTCGTGTTTGAACACGCCGATTTCGTTGTCGCCGACGAAGACGATGCGGCGGTCGCCGTCGTTGAACTCCGTAAGCTTTGCGACGAATTTTTCGGCCATCTGCGTCTCTCTACCCTCGTTTAGCCCGGCTTTGTTCCTTTTTGCCGCGGCCAGCCATGCATTTAGCACAAAGCGCAGCACCTCGCGACTATCGTTCCATACACTAATTCACTTAATCCCATTCCCAAAGACGACAAGCAGAATCCCTTAAGGAGCCCGGCGAGGCCGGCATAGCTGGGCAGCCGGCCATGCCCGCCGTCCCCGCAACGCGGCGCCGCCCGCCGCTACGCCATCCGGTTCTCGATCTCGCCGATTTTCTCAATCCAGAGTTTCACCACGTCGCCGGCCTTGAGGAACGTGCCGCTCTCGGCCCCGGTGCCCGACGGCGTGCCGGTGAGGATCAGGTCGCCCGGATGCAAGGTCATGTTGATCGACAATTGCTCGATCTGCTCGGCGAGCGTGAACAGCATCTTGCCGGTATTGGAATCCTGCTTCAGCTCGCCGTTGACCCACAGCTTGAGGTCGAGGTTTTGCGGCTCGGCGATGTCGCCTGCCGGCACGATCCAGGGGCCGAGCGGGCACGAACCCTCGAACGTCTTGTGCTTGGTCCAGTCCATCTTGAAGGGCGAGGTCGGCGGCACCGGCGGCCGCCGGCCGCGGTCGCGCGCCGACAAGTCGTTGGCAATCGTATAGCCGGCGACGTGGGTCAGCGCTGTCTCTTTAGAAACGTCCTTGGCCGGCCGCCCGATGATTGCGGCAAGTTCAATCTCCCAGTCCATCGCCTCGGAGTAGCCGGAGATTTTTATCGTAGCGCCCGGATCCGTGATGGTGCGCGTCGCCTTGAGGAAATGCCACGGCTTGAGCCCCTGCTCGTGCGGATCGGCCGGCGGCGGGTTGCCCTCGCGCGCCGCCATCGCCGCAGCGTGATCGGCGTAATTGGCCCCGGCGCAGTAGATCGCCGAGGGAAAGCGCAGCGGCGCGAGCAGTTTGGTCTTGGCGAGTTTCTGGCGCTTGGCCCGGCTCTTCGCCGCGCCGGCCGCCGCCTTGCGCAACAGCCCGTCGGCCGCCTTCCAGTCGGCCAAAATGCCCATCACGGTGGCATAGCCGGCCTTGCCGGTCAGCTTCGCGGCGTCGAACACTTCATCGCCGATGACAAGGCCGGCGCGCGGCCCATCGCTCGATTTGTACGTGGCGAGCTTGTAGCCCGCTGCCTTGGCAGCCATGTCTCACTCCCCTGACCCGAAATGTTTGTGCGGCGACCAAAGCCGTAATCCCGGCGGATTGGCAAGCCCGCCTTGCGCGGCGCGCGGTTTCGCGGACTTGAGTCGGCGCCGGCGCGGTGATTGATTGCCGTCAAAGCCGCAAAGCAACGCCGTGGAGAAAACACATGGTAAAGCCCCGACGCATCGGGCACGCCACATTCGAAACGCCCGACCTCCCAAAGATGATCGATTACTACACGCAGGTCATGGGCCTGGTGCTCGCCGAGCGCGAAAAGGACCGCGCCTTCCTGGCGAGCCAAGTCGGCCTCCTCACCATTGCGCTCACCAAGGGCGAGCGCGAACGCTGCACCACGCTGTCGTTCGAAGTCGCGCCGAATTCCGATTTCGGCGCGCTCGCCCGCGAGCTGGAAAAGGACGGCATCAAGAGCGAACTGCGCAACGACTCGACGCCCGGCATCGGCCCGGTGCTGACGTTTGCGGACAACAAGGGCACCACGATCGCGCTGTTCAAGGAATGGAGCTATCTGGGCAAGCATCTGCCGCATGTCGGCGTCGGCCCGCTGAAACTCGGCCATGTCGCCTTCGTGGTCGAGAGCCCGCAGCAGACCTGCGAGTTCTATCAGAAAGTGATGGGCTTCCGCGTCTCCGACTGGATCGACGATTTCTTCGTCTTCATGCGCTGCAACACCGACCACCACACCGTGAACTTCATCCGCGGCAAGTCCGCCAAGCTGCACCACATCGCCTTCGAGCTGAAGGATTTCATCCATCTGCAGAATTCGTGCGACCTGTTCGGGCAGCGGCGGATTCCGATCATCTGGGGGCCGCTGCGCCACGGGCCGGGACACAACGTCGCCACCTATCACCGCAATGCGGACGACCAGGTCGTGGAATTCTTCTGCGAGCTCGATCAAATGGTCGACGAGGAGCTCGGCTATTTCGAGCCGCGGCCGTGGCACCACGACACGCCGCAGCGGCCGAAGACCTGGCAGGGCGGCAAGACCAACGTCTGGGGCCCGCCGCCGCTGCCGGACTTTCATCGCGGCCGGGAGTGAACAGAGCCGGGTTGTGACCGCTTTCGGTTGATCAACTTTCTCGTCATTGCGAGCGAAGCGAAGCAATCCAGTGCGGCGCCGCCGTTCTCGATTGCTTCGCCGCTTCGCTCCTCGCAATGACGGAACGCTGAATGAGCTTGACTCCACCGCGTGTCACCCCCGCCGCCTTCTGCGCACGCGTTTGCGGCGCTGGCTTGCGCGTTGCCATCCGGCCGGCGGCAGCGGACAGCGCCAGTCCGCATCGGATTCGTCGGCCATGAACAGGCGCGCCTCGCGCTCGGGTGCGGCGCAATTGCGCGGTATCGCCGCGGTGAGCTGCTTTCGTGCGGCGAACAGGACGTGTCGCGACAGCTCCGTCACCGAGCGTTTCAGGCAGGCGTTGGCATCGCCGGTGCAGGCCCGCGCGCGCCGGCACGGCTTGCACCGGCAGCCGCGCCAGAATTTGAACAGCGTGCAATAGTGGCGCTGCACGCGCGCTTTCTCGGCCTCGAAGCGGGCGCGAAATTCCTCGCGGGTCAGGTGGTCTTCGTAGGTGCGGGGAAAGTTTGTTTGTTTGGTCATCTCATTCTCGTCACCGCCGGGCTTGACCCGGCGGTCCATGTTGAAGTCACGTAAGCAAAGCCTGACCACGAATTCTCGGGAGGCGGCGCCCAATGGATTGCCGGGTCAAGCCCGGCAATGACGACGCCAAGAAGCGTTCTCGCGGCGCGTTTTTTGTGCCCGAGGTTTGTTTGATCGCGTTCGTAGGGTGGGTTGAGCGGAGCGAAACCCACCGTGCGGCGGCGCGGCTCGATGATGGGTTTCGCAAGGGCTCAACCCATCCTACAAACGGTAAAAAAGAAATAAGGAGACGGAACGCCGAGAGAACGCGTCGTCACGATCCGCGCCAGCGCGGACGAACGTTACCGTTCGCCGCGGCTTTCGGGCGCGGCGCCGCCCCCTCCCTACCCTCCCCCGCAAGCGGGGGAGGGTAGGGAGGGGGCGGCTCGCCTCTCGGCGTTCCATCGCGGCTCTCGCCGGCCGGTTGTCACCTTGCCGGCTCAGCTCCAGG
>JASHPU010000030.1 GCA_030037885.1 Xanthobacteraceae bacterium
TGAGGACGACAAGTCACCCGTCCAGCTCCTTGAAATAGCGGTAAATTCCCCATTGGCTGAATGGAATGCGGCGCTCCGAGGCGAGATAGGCCTTGATGCGCGGCCGCGCCGCTACGCGGTCGTGCAGCGCGACCAGGAGCGGCACGCGTTTCTCGAAACGCTTCATGCGTTTGGGGAAAGCGTAGCGCAGCCCCTCGACGATCTGAAACATCGAAAGATCGACGTAACTGAGCTGCCGCCCGACCATGAACTTGCCGCCGTTGTTTTTCAGCACGCGTTCGAAATAGCCGAAGAATTTCGGCATGCGGTAGCGCCAGAAATCGGCGGTGCGGCGCTTGGCCGCCGGCTTCTGCTCCTCGTAATAGAGCCAGCCCGACACCGGATGATGGGTGTCGTGGATGTGCACGACGAGGTCGGTGATGGTGAGCTGCAGCTGATGCGCCCACAATCGTCCGGCCTCGTCGCGCGGCGCGAGTTTTAGCCGCGGCCCGAGATAATGCAGAATGAGCGCGGTTTGAGCGATGACGGTGTTGCCGGCGTTGAGAAACGGCGGCGCATAGGGCGGCTGCTTGCGCCGCTTGTCTTCCAGGATTTTCATCATTGCCGGCACGCCGCGTTGGCCGGACCGGCGCGCCATGTCGACGTAATCGGCGCCGGCTTCTTCGAGCGCCAGCCGCACGAATTCGCCGCGGCCCTGAATGCTCGGCCAATAATAAAGTTCGTAACGCATGGCTCTGATCCCTCTGCCGCTCGTCCCCGCGAAAGCGAGGACCCAGGAGATATGCCTCTGGTCTTGTGCGCGCCTGCTGGATTCCCGCTTTCGCGGGAATGAGCGGTGACGAAGGCTTCGCCTCAGTGCTTGCTATGTACCGGGCGCCGCCTTGTATTGCTCGTCGCTGACCGGCTCCATCCAGCTGACGTGCTTGCCGTCGAGCGCTTCCTGCATGGCGACATGGACCATGAGCATGGTCGGCGCGGCGCCGTGCCAGTGCTTTTCGTTGGGCGGGATGAAGACCACGTCGCCGGCGCGGATCTCGCGCACCGGGCCGCCCCAGCTCTGCACCCGGCCGATGCCGGACAGGACACGCAACGTCTGGCCGAGCGGATGGGTGTGCCAATGCGTGCGCGCGCCGGGCTCGAAGTGCACGATGCCGGAACGCAGCCGCGCCGGAGCCGGCGCCTCGATGATCGGGTCCTGCCAGACCACGCCGGTGAACGAATCGGCCGGTCCGCGGCGCGACGGTTTTGAGCCGCAGGGGTAAATGTCCATATCGCTTTCCTCCCACTTCCTCCACAATGACGACTGTACCCTGGCGGGCCAAGGCGGCCTGACCACGGCGGGCGGGGCAAGCCCCATGGTAAGATAAACGGTAAGATAAACGAAATTCTGCTGCGATACCCTGCCAATCTGTGGGCCGCCGGCGGTGAGGATGAGCGGCCGGCTACCATAGGACAATGCGTCAACGAGCGAGTGCGGTCATGCGAGGAGCACTATCGGGTGCCGCGCCGGCAGTCGCAGCCACGGGCGCGCGGCTGTTGTTGCTGCTCGGCCTTGCGCTCGCGCTTGGCGCCTGCAGCAAATGCGACATTCCGGATCTGGGCCGCTGGGGTCCGCCGGCGCCGCACGTCTGTCACGACGATCCGCCGCTGCACTAGGCAGCGGCATATTCACTCGCGCGGCTTACGCGCTTGTTTGATATTCTGCGCACTTCCGTTCCGCGGCGGCGTCTGATCCTCGGACGGGGGCACGGAATCCAAGCCGGCATGCACGTCGTCGCGCGAGCGCAAATACGGATCGGCCAATTGCCGCGGCGACATGCCGGCGACGCCGGCCAGATCGACGTGGTGCCAGCGGCTCCAGATCAGTCGGCACAGCATGAGCACGAGCGCGAGCTGAAACAACAGGCCCAGATAGGATGGCACGCCGCCAAGCTCCCCGACCAGCCCGCGGCCGAACAACAAGCCGAGCAGACCGCAGCCCAGAAAGCCAGCGGCAAATCCACCGAGCAGGTCGCCACGATGAAACAAATCGCTCAGCGAACCTCCCGCCGGCGGCATTTGCGCTAAGCTCACCTCGCGGCGCTCCGACCCGCCGTCGGCAGCAATGAGGTTCGCGCGAACAAGGGCGGCATGCGCAGCAACGTTCAAACCGCCGACCGCGCGCGCATCGGACTCGTCGGCACCCACCAGGAGCGCCGCGGCGAGCGCAACGAGCCTCGCAACCGATCGCAGCCAGCGCAACGATGTCACGACTGTCTCTCGCCTCCCGATTGTGCAGCACCGTGCACCCCGGAAATGGTGCCGCCTCGCCCTCCGTTTACGCAAAATTTACGGTGGCTGTTTGCTCATTATGAGCCGGCGCCTTGTGGGATGAATGTCGCAAAGCGCCGCGCGCGCGTCTGTCGCACCGCGCGCTGTGCCGAAGAATTTCATTTTATAGAGTGAGGAAGCGGCAAAGGCTTGTGTCGAGTCGTTGCCAGCGAGCCGACCACACTTTCCTGCGCGAGCTACACGCGGCTTAAGTTACGGCGGAGCGCGTAGCGCGTAGCGGAAACAACCGAGCCAGGGGCCGTGCTAAGCCGCCATGGTCTCCTTCACCTTGGCAACCAGTTGCTTGAGCGTGAAGGGCTTGGCCAAAAAATCGAATTGCTGGCCGTCAGCCGGCAAATGCTTCTGGAACGCATCCTCGGCGTAACCGGAGACGAAAATAATTTTCAACCCGGGATTGCGCTTGCGCAATTCGCGCAGCAGCGTCGGGCCGTCCATCTCCGGCATGACGACGTCGGAGACGACGAGATCGATCTTGCCGTCGGATTTTTCCAACACCGCAATGGCTTCGACGCCGTTGCCCGCCTGCAGCACGGTGTAGCCGCGCGAGGTCAGGCCGCGCGCATTGAGCGCGCGCAAGCCCTCCTCGTCCTCGACCAACAGAATGGTGCCCTCGCCGGTGAGGTCGGCGGTCGCGGCACGCCGCACGCGTTCGGCGGCGTCAAGCACGCCAGCGACGACGGGCGCCTCGGCCGGCGCCAGCGACGCCACGATCTCCTGGGCGTTCGGCACGTGGCGCGGCAGGAAGATGCGGAACGTCGTGCCTTTGCTTTCGGCGGTGTCGAAATAGACGAAGCCGCCAGTCTGTTTGACGATGCCGTACACCGTAGAGAGGCCGAGCCCGGTACCCTTGCCGACGTCCTTGGTGGTGAAGAACGGCACGAAAATCTTGTCGTGGATCGCTTCCGGAATGCCGCTGCCGGTATCGGCGATTTCGACCAGCACGTAATCCGCCGCCGGCATGCCTTTGGCGCGGTAGCGCGTACAGTCCTGCGCCGAGACGTTCATGCTGCGCAGCTCGAGCTGGCCGCCGTCCGGCATGGCGTCGCGGGCGTTGACCGCGAGGTTGGTGATCACCTGCTCGAACTGCAGCAGATCGGCCTTGACCGGCCACAGGTCGCGGCCGTGCACCACCTTGAGCGCGATCTTTTCGCCGATCAGCCGGCGCAGCACCAAGCTAAGGTCGTTCAACACCTCGGCCAGATCGAGCACCTGCGGGCGCAGCGTCTGCTTGCGCGAGAACGCCACAAGATGCCGCACCAGGCTCGCCGCGCGATTGGCGCTCTGCCGGATCTCCATGATGTCGTTGAACGATGGATCGGTCGGCTTGTGGGCGTTGAGCAGAAAATCGTTGGCCAGGATGATGGCATTGAGCATGTTGTTGAAGTCGTGCGCCATGCCGCCGGCGAGATGGCTGACCAAGTCCATCTTCTGCTGCTGCTGCAGCCTGCTCTCGAGCGCGCGCTGCTCGGTGGTTTCGAGCGCGTAGACGATGGCGGCTTCCTGGTCGCGGTCCTGCTCGGCGATGGCGGTGACGTAAAAGCGGCCGAACCGCTCGCCGTCGCCGGCCAACAGGGCATCGACCGGCGCGATGTCGCCCTTGCCCTGGGCCGCCTGGCCGATCGCCGCTTCCAGCGCCGGCCAGTCGCGCTCGGCGACGATGGCGCGGATCGAGCGCTCGCGGCCGCCGGCGATGAGACCCTGGAACAGCCGCGCGAACAGAGCATTGGTGCGCACGATGCCGCCGTCGCGGTCGATGGTGGCGATCGCCATCGGCGTGTGATGAAAGAAGCGCATGAAGCGCACTTGCGCGGCACGCTGCGGATCGCTGCCGTCGTCGCGGGCGCGGTTGAGCACCAGCGTGCGCGAGGGTCCAGGCGCGCCGTCAGCGCCGAACGCCACCTTGTGCAGGAGCCGCGCCGGCAGCGGCCGTCCGGAACGGGTTTTCAGATCGAGATCGAGCACCTCGGTCTTCACCTCGCCGGCCGGCGCCCGCAGCGTCGTCAGCAAGGCGGCGCCGTCGCCGGAGACGAGGTCGGCAAGCTTGAGCCCGCCGGAGGCGACCGACGCCAAGTCCTGCTCCACCCAATTGGCCAGCGTGGCGTTGAGATAGACGATGGCGCCTGACGCATCGGCGGAGAAGAATCCGGCCGGCGCATGGTCGAGGTAGTCGATGGCATGCTGCAATTCCTGAAATACGTTTTCCTGGCGCTCGCGATCGCGCGTCACGTCGGTTAGCGACCATACCGTGAGGCCGCCGCGCCGCCCGGCGCCGAGCGGCCGGATTTTCAGGCGCAGCCAGCGCGCCGGCCGGCCCTGCGACGGACCGACCCGCACCTCTTCCTGCAGGCGCTTGCCTTCGCGTGCCGCCTTGAGCAGGCGGAAGATCGCTTCCGAGGCGTCGGCGTCGCCGATAAACACGCGCTCGACCGGCCGAGCGTCCTGCGGTCCCGACGCGCCGATCAGGTCGAGATAGGCGGCATTGGCGTAGATGACGCGGCTGTCGCCATCGGTTACCACCACGCCGTCGAAGGCGCCGTCGACGATTGCCCTGACCAGCGGATTGCCGGCTTGCGGCGAGGCGAGCTGCAGAATGCCGCTCGCCAGCGCGAACAGGCTGAACACGCCGATGGTGGCGAGCGCCGCGAGGAAAATAAGGATGTACGGCTCGGGATGATCGCGGCCGAGCAGCACGACGCCGGCTGCCGCCCCGATCAGGCAGCCGGCGACCACAAGCACAAGGCCGATGCTGCCGCCACGGCCTGCTGCGGCGCTGCGGTCGATTGCCGCCCGCGCCGCCAGTGCATCCCCGGGCTGCGCGCTAAAGCCGGCCATGGCGCTCGCCTCCCCCTTCATGCGGCGCATTCACTGCCCGCTGCGGCTGAATCGCGCAAGAGCTTCTTGTTGTTCCTCCACCGCGCGCGGCACCCCGCCGCGGCGACCCGTTGCGGGGATGAAAAACAGCGAGCGGCGCTTTTCCTCCCATCAATGCAGCCCGGCGACGGTGCGGCGAAGCCGCATGACGTAGCCGATGACTTCCGCCACCGCCCGGTAATGCTCCTGCGGGATCTCCTGGTCGATCTCGACGGCGGCGTGCAGCGCGCGCGCGAGCGGCGGGTTTTCGATCACCGGAATATCGTGCTTCTCGGCGATTTCGCGAATGCGCCGCGCCAACAGATCGGCGCCCTTGGCGACGCAGACCGGCGCGTTCATGCCGCGCTCGTATTTCAGCGCGACCGCGAAGTGGGTCGGGTTGGTGATGACGACCGAGGCCTTCGGCACTGCGGCGGCGATGCGCTTGCGCATGCGCGCATGGCGCAGCTGCCGCAGCTTGCCCTTGACGGCAGGATCGCCCTCACTCTGGCGGAACTCCTCCTTGAGTTCGCGCACCGACATTTTTTGCCGCTCGTACCATTGCCGGTACTGAAACAGATAGTCGGCCGCCGCGACGACGGCGAGGATCGCCACCACGGTGCCGAGCATCTGCAGCACCAACGCCTGAGTGAACGGCAACAGCATCGCCGGGTCGATGCCCGCCAGCCCGGCGAGACGCTGGCGCTGCGGCCACAACAAAGCGCCGATCGCCCCGCCGATGACGATGAGCTTGGCCAGCCCCTTGGCGAAATTGGCCAGCGCCTGCTTGGAGAACAGCCGCGTGACCCCGCTCGCCGGCGAAATCCGCGACAGCTGCGGCCGGATCGGCTCGACCGACATGACGATGCGGTGCTGAATGGCGCTGCCGGCAAGCGCCGCGACCGCCAGCAGCACCAGTGGCACTGCGAGCGCAGCGAGCACATCGCGCCCGAGCGTGTGCATGAGAACAAGCAGTGCCGATCCGTCCGCCGGAATCTGCCAGGCATGGGCAAGCAGCCCGCGCAGGCTCGCCTGCAGGCTGGCGGCCGCCGGGCCGGCGAACACCATGAGCGCCAGCGCGCCGCCGGCGATCATGAACCAGGTATTGACCTCGGCACTCTTGACGACGTCGCCGCGCTTGATCGCCTCTTCGAGACGCCTGGGCGTCGGGTCTTCGCTATGCTCGGTATCGTCGCGTTCGTCGGCCATGCTGCCCTATTGGCGCTCTATCGGCGCTCGTCAGGCGTGCGGCGCGAGCGCATGCAGCACGCCGCCGACATAGCCGAGAAACAAGCCCATCATCGCCCCGAGTCCCAACAGCAGGAACAACAACCCGATCAGGATCGACAGCGGCAGCGCGACGAAAAACACCTGCATCTGCGGCATCAGCCGCGACAACACGCCGAGCCCGATGTTGAACAAAAGGCCGAAGGCGAGAAACGGCGCCGAGAGCTGGATGCCGACCCGGAACGCGCCGGCGACGGTTTTGGTGACGAGCGCCGCGACGTCGCCGGTGCCCGGCACTTCGCCCGGCGTGAAGACGTTGTAGCTGTCGTTGAGCGCGGCGATGACCAGATAATGCATGTTGGTGGCGAAGATCAGCGTCAGGCCGAGCATGGTCAAAAAGTTGCCGACGATCGCCTCCTGCTCGCCGCCCTGGGTCGGGTCGACCGCCGTGACGAAGCCGAGGCCGAGCTGCTGGGCGATCACCGAGCCGGCGACGTCGAGCGCCGAGATGGTCAGCCGCGCGGTGAGCCCGAGCACGGCGCCGACCAGAATCTCCTCGACCAGCATGACCATCGCGGGCCCGAGCGCCGCCGGATCGATATGGTAGGCGGCGCGATGCAGCGGCAGCACGACGGCGGCGAGAATGAGCGCCATGGTGAGCCGGATGCGCGCCGACAAGTTCTGCTCGCCCAGTCCCGGCAGCAGCATCAGCATGGTGCCGATGCGGGCGAACACCAGCATGAAGGCGGCGGCAAGAGCGGGCAGGAAAGAGATGTCGATCTGCACGGCGAACAGCCCCTCTACATGGCGTGCTGATCGGTGAACACCAGCGCCGGCATTGCGAGGAGCCCCGCAGGGGCGACGAAGCAATCCCCCACCCTTCCCTCCCCCGCTTGCGGGGGAGGGTTAGGGAGGGGACCCCGTGGATTGCTTCGCTTCGCTCGCAATGACGATTTCTGCACGGAAATGCTCAGCCGCTGGTAATGTGCGCAGTGATGCGCAAAAAATTGCTGTGCAGCACGTCGGCCATGAACGGCAGCGCGATCAACAGCGCGACGAAGATCGCCAGAATTTTCGGAATGAAGACCAGCGTCGTCTCCTGGATCTGGGTCAGCGCCTGCAGGAGCGAGACGGCGACGCCGACGACGAGGCCGACCAGCATCAGCGGCGCCGCAACGATCAAAAGCGTCTCGATGGCGTCGCGCGCCACGTCCAGCACTTCCGGTCCGGTCATTCTCACCTCACCTCCATGTCGCACTTGCTTCACCTCTCCCCGGAGGGGAGAGGTCGAGCGAGCGCAGCGAGCGAGGGTGAGGGGGTTCGGACGCTGCAGAATTTTCTGAACCTTCCTCATCCCAACCCTCTCCCCTCCGGGGAGAGGGAGCGCGCCGTGCCCGCGGCAACGATCTCGATCCACCCTATGAATTTCAGATCGGCATCTTCAAAATGTCCTCGTAGGCCGCGATCACCTTGTCGCGCACGGCGACCAGCGTGCTGATCGCGGTTTCCGATTCGGCCACCGCGGTGACGACGTCGACCATGTTGGCCTTGCCCATGGCCGCGGCCTGGGTCTGCAGGTCGGCATGAGCGCCGGCCTGCGACACCGCCGAGACCATGTCCTTGAGAATCGAGCTGAAGCTCGGCCCGTCGGCAGTGGGCGCGCCGGCAATGGCGCGCGCCGGATTGCCGGCCTCCGCACCGAGGCGGCCGAGCGCCGCATAAGCATTGGCCGCAGCGGCGGGATTGATCGGCATGACTTACCTCCGGATGTTCGCTTGCGCCCGAGGCGCGGCCTTCGCTCAGCTCTTGAGAATGTCGATGGTGCGCTGGAGCATGCGGCGCGTCGCGGTGATGACGTTGAGATTCGATTCGTAGGAGCGCTGCGCGTCGCGCAGGTCGGTCAGCTCGACCAGCGTGTTGACGTTCGGATATTTGACGTCGCCGTTGGCGTCGGCAGCGGGATTGCCGGGCTCGTGCTTGATGCGGAAATCGGAGTTGTCGGTCTGCACCGGGCCGAGCTTGACGACGTTCACGCCGAGCGCGCTGTCGAGCGCGGAGTTGAAAGTGACGATGCGGCGGCGGTACGGATCGCCGCCCGGCGTCTGCGCCGTCGAATCGGCGTTGGCGATGTTCTCGGTGATGATGCGCATGCGGCCGAGCTGGGCATGCAGGCCGGACGCCGCAACGGTGAGCGATTTGATGAAGTCCGTGGCCGCCATGGTTCACTTCCTCCGAACCGACAACATGAGAACGCCAAAAAATCCTGCGCTATTTGTCGACCGCGGTTTTGATCAGCGCCAGGCTGCGCGTATAGAGATCGGCGATGGCGTCGAAATCCATCTGGTTGGAGGCCACCCGCATCATCTCGTCCTCGTGATTGACGGCGTTGCCGCCCGGCCGCACCTCGTATTTGAGCGTGCGGTCGGCGGCAAAGCGCGAGCCGCCGCCGTCGCCGCCGATATGGTCGGGATCGGTGCGGGTCAGCGTCAGCATGCCCGGGGACGCCAGCGCTTCCTCGAAATTCGGCGGCGCCAGGTCGCGCGGCCGGTAATTGGGCGTATCGGCATTGGCGACGTTTTCGGCCAGCACGCGCTGGCGCTCCTGGTGCCACTCCATGCGGGTGCGCAGCATGGACAGGATCGGAATATCGGTGATCGGCATCGGTTCCGCCTCATGACAGCCGGCCCGGCGCCGGCCGACTGGGCAGACTTTGCCGATCGTATGGTTAATGGCGGGTTAAACTGCGGTTCCATCGGCATTTTGCCATTAAACCGCCGTTTACCATGAGAATGCTTGAGCCACCGCAAGTGCGGGCAAAATGCGCCCCAAGACTTTAATTCTTTGTTAGTATTCGGGGCGGCAAATGTTACCGGCGTCGTTAACCATTGACGTTGCGATAGCGCGCCGGAGTTGAGGGACGAGGGATTCATGGGCTTCTTCGGCGGCATGCCCTTTCCGGTGCAATTCTTTCTCGCCTTCGTCATCGTGCTCGGCCTGATCGGGGCGACGGCGTGGGCGGTGCGGCGCTTCGGCGGCGGCCGCCTCGGCGGCGGCGGGCTGCGCGGCCGGCAGCCGAGGCTGGCGGTGATCGACTATGCCAGCGTCGACGGACGACGGCGGCTCATTTTGGTGCGCCGCGACAATGTCGAACATTTGGTGATGATCGGCGGCCCGACCGACGTCGTGGTCGAAGCCAATATCGTGCGCGCCGCGCCGGCGTCGCGCGACATTGCGATGCCGCGCCCGCCCGCGCTTGAGCCGGCGCCGCGGCCGATTCCCTTGCCGG
>JASHPU010000249.1 GCA_030037885.1 Xanthobacteraceae bacterium
AAGATCGTCGAGGGCGAGCGCACCCGCGTGCAGGCCTATGAAGGCATGTGCATCGGCCGCGCCGGCTCGGGGCTGAACGAGAACTTCACCGTGCGGAAAATCTCCTACGGCGAGGGCGTCGAGCGCGTCTTCCCGCTCTATTCGCCGATGATCGACTCCATCCAGGTCGTCCGCCGCGGCAAGGTGCGCCGAGCCAAGCTTTATTACCTGCGCGGCCGGCGCGGCAAATCCGCCCGCATCGTCGAGCGGCAGGACCACAGCGCCGCCCCAGCCGCCGGCGCCGGGGGCAAGGCGGCAGAGTAAGCGCCCAGCGGTTTCCCAGGCGCAGTGCAGCACGAAGCGAAATGGTGCGCCGCAGACCCGGGATCGTTACAAACTCAGAGTCTTTAAAGGTCCCGGATGCGGCGAAGTCGCGCCACCAGCCGCTCGACGTCCGCCGCGGTGTGATAAAGCCCAAAACCAAGCCGCAGCCGCGTGCCGCGCACGTCGGTCACGATGCCGGCGGCGCGCAGGCGGGCGCACCATTGCGCCGCTTGCGGATGCTCGAAGGCAAGAAAATTGCCGCGCGCCGGTTCGCCGAGCGGCACCACCAGATGGTCGGCCGCGAAAGGTCCGATCGGCTCGCGCGCCGTCGCGGTCATGAATTGCTCCTGCAGCGCCACAGCATGGCGATGGATCAGCGTGGCGTCGATATCCTCGGCCGCCAGCCATTCGAGTACGGCGCGCATCCGGTAGAGCGCGGTCGGATCGAAGGTCGCGCCGGCGAAGCGCCAGCCGTCCTGCGGGTAAGCGACGCGTTGCCCTCCGGCGGCAAGCGTGCCGAAGCTCGCGAACCAGCCGGTGTTGCGCGGCCGCGGCGCGATGCCGGGCGGGCAGTGCATGAAGCAGGCGCCCTCGCCGGCCATGGCGTATTTGTAGCCGCCGGCAATGTAGAAGGCGCGGTCGGCAATCGCTGCAAGGTCGGTCGGGCGCGCCAGAAAGCCGTGATAGCCGTCGATGACGATGAGGCGGTCCGGCGCTGCCAAGTGCTCGACCAGTCCAGACAGATCGGCCAGCGCAAAGCCGGAACCGAACAGAATCTGGCTCACATAGACAAGATCCGGCGCCAGCTCGCCGGCCGCCGCAATGAGCCGGTCGGCGAGCGTCGCGAACGGTTCGGCCGCGACGGCGCGCAGCACGATGAGCCCATCTTCGGCAAGCCGCTCGCTCTGGCGGCGAAAGGAATGAAATTCGCCGTCGGTAGTCAGGATGCGCGGGGCCCGCTCGGTCGGGCAGCATGACAGCAGACGATTGACGAACTCGTGGGTGTTCGGCGCCGGCACCAAGCTCGTCGGATCGGCAAGCCCGAGATGGCGCGCGATGCCGGCGCTGACGGCGCGCCAGACCGTGCCGAGCACGTTGTCCCACTTGTCGTCGGCCCAACGGGCGGCGTCGTCCCAGGCCCTGACCTGGGCGTCGCGCGCCACGTCCGGCCACAGATGATGCGAGTGCGCGGCAAAATGCAGCCGCTCCGGATCGGCACTGCGGAAGCGTGCAAACGCGGCGGCAAGGTCGAGCGGCACCGGGTGGGGGCGGGCAGGCATGGCCATCGCATCGTTCACAGCGTGAGGTTTTGCGCCTAGAGTCTAGCAGAGGCCAGCGCTCCAACCACGGCGACCGGCGGCGTTTGTCAGCGCGGCACGCGGCGGCTTTCGGATGGACGATAGCAAGACCCCCAAGAGCCGGGTCGAGCCCGGCATGCACGTCGACCTCACCGGCCGGCGCAGCTATGCCGAATACCTCAAGCTCGATCTCTTGCTCGCCGCCCAGCAACCGGTCACGCGTGAGCATGACGAAGTCGCCTTTATCGTCATTCATCACGTGCAGGAGCTTTGGCTCAAGCTCATCGCCCATGAAGTCGAAGCCGCCATGGCGGCGATCCGGGCCGACCACCTGCCGCCGGCGTTCAAATCGCTGGCCCGCGTCACCCGCATCCAGGAACAGCTCATCGCCGCATGGGACGTGCTGTCGACCATGACGCCGGCCGATTATCTCGCCTTCCGCGGCGCGCTCGGACCGGCATCCGGCTTCCAGTCCTACCAGTACCGGTTGGTCGAGTTTCGGCTCGGCGCCAAAGATGCCGGCATGGTGGCGCCGCACCGCCACGATCCCGTCGCCTACGCCAAGCTCCAGGCTGCGCTCAACGAGCCGAGCCTGTACGACGAGGCGCTGCGCATCCTTGCCCGCCGCGGCCTTCCGGTGCCGCAGGAGGTGCTCGAGCGCGACTTTTCGCAAGCCTACGTGTCGAACCCGAAAGTTCGCGACGTCTGGCTATCGGTCTACCGCAACGCGCAGGAGTACTTCGAGCTTTACGAGCTCGCCGAGGAGCTGGTCGACGTGGAAGACTGGTTTCAGCAATGGCGCTTCCGCCACATGAAGACGGTCGAGCGCATCATCGGCTACAAGCCCGGCACCGGCGGTTCCTCGGGCGTCGGCTACTTGAAGACCGCGCTCGAGCATTCGTTTTTCCCCGAATTGTGGGAAGTGCGCACCTACCTTTAAGCGCCGAGCGCATCGGCCACTTTGCTTATCTCGCGCAACCCACTAAATAGTCGGCTGAACCCCACCTTTGCCCTTTACCCCCGGACCACGGATGAGCACGCCGCGTACCCTCTACGACAAAATCTGGCAAGACCATCTGGTCGATGAGCAGCCGGACGGCACCTGCCTGATCTATATCGACCGCCACCTCGTGCACGAGGTGACGAGCCCACAGGCGTTCGAGGGGTTGCGGCTCGCCGGCCGCAAGGTGCGCGCGCCAGACAAGACGTTGTGCGTCGTCGATCACAACGTGCCGACCACCGACCGGCGCCTGAAAAATCCGGATCCGGAAAGCGAGGCGCAGATCGCCTACCTCGCCGAGAACGTCAAACATTTCGGCCTCGAATATTTCGACGCGTTCGACAAGCGCCAGGGCATCGTCCACATCATCGGCCCGGAGCAAGGCTTTACCTTGCCGGGCGTGACTTTGGTGTGCGGCGATAGCCACACTGCGACGCACGGCGCGTTCGGCGCGCTCGCCTATGGCATCGGCACATCGGAAGTCGAGCACGTGCTGGCGACGCAGACGCTCATCCAGACCAAGTCGAAGAACATGCGCGCCGTGGTCGACGGCAAGCTGCCGGAAGGCGTCGCCGCCAAGGACATCATCCTCGCCATCATCGGCGAGATCGGCACCGCCGGCGGCACCGGCTATGCGCTGGAATATGCCGGCGAGGCGATCCGCGCGCTGTCGATGGAAGGCCGCATGACGGTGTGCAACATGTCGGTCGAGGCCGGCGCCAAGGCCGGCTTCATCGCGCCGGATGAGAAGGCGTATGCGTATCTGAAGGACCGGCCTAAATCGCCCAAAGGCCAAGCCTGGGACGACGCCGTGCGCTTCTGGGAGACGCTGCGCTCGGACGACGGCGCGCATTTCGACCGCGAGATCAGGCTCGATGCGGCAAAACTGCCGCCGCTGGTGACCTGGGGCACCAACCCCGAACAGGTCGTGTCGGTGACCGGCAGCGTGCCGCGGGTCGACGATTTCGCCGACGACAAAAAGCGCGAGGCGGTGCAGCGCGCGCTCGCCTATATGGGGCTCAAGGGCGGCGAGAAGATTGCCGATATCGCCATCGACCGCGTCTTCATCGGCTCATGCACCAATGCGCGCATCGAGGATTTGCGCGCCGCCGCCAAGCTGGTGGACGGCAGGACGGTGAGCGCCAATGTCAACGCGATGATCGTGCCAGGCTCGGGCCTGGTCAAAGAGCAGGCCGAAGCCGAAGGGCTCGACAAGATTTTCGTCAAAGCCGGCTTCGAATGGCGCGAGCCCGGCTGCTCGATGTGCCTCGCCATGAACCCCGACAAGCTGCGTCCCGGCGAGCGCTGCGCCTCGACCTCGAACCGCAATTTCGAGGGCCGCCAAGGCTACAAAGGCCGCACCCACCTGGTCTCGCCCGCCATGGCCGCCGCCGCGGCGATCGCCGGACATTTCGTCGATGTGCGGGAGTGGCGTTAGCATCCGGTGACGTTTCCCGGGCGCAGCGCGGCACGAAGTGGTGCGCTGCAGACCCGGGATCGTTGCAAACGCCGAGTCTGTAAAGGTCCCGGATCAGCGGCGCAGCGGTGCACTGCTTCACGCTGCACCGCATTCGGGAAACGACGCTGGGGTCACCCCCTCACCCACCAGCAACGGTACTGCGGATAGAGCACCGTGCCGCTTGGCCGGTGTTGTAGCTCGAGCCAATCAACGCAGCGGCGGTAGAGCAGGTGCTGCGGCCGGATTTCGATGTACGGGCGCGCGTAGCGCGGCGGCGGCGCGTGATGCCGCGGCCGCTGTGCGGTTTGCGCCAGCGACGGGCCGACTGTCGCGGCGCCGAGTAGCAAGGCGAGACCTGCGACGAAAGCTATCGACTTCATCGACGTTGCTGCCTCGATCGAACGGCCTACTTTATCATGTTCAGGCTCGCGTATCGCGGCAATTCGGTCAACCGCATCGTGCTCGCAACAGGGAGCTTCGGCGGGGCCTGATCTGCGCTACATATCAGGCATGGCCGATTTTCCGTCCAATCCGTTGGCCTGGCGCCCCGTCAAGGCGCCGTCGCTTGCCGAGCTTGAAGCGTTGGCGGCGGAGGTGTTTCGCCTGCTGCCGAAGCGCTTCCGCGATTTGTGCGGCAATCTGGTGATTCAGGTCGACGACTTTCCGAGCCGGCAGGTGCTGCGCGCCATGCGGGCGACCAGCGAGTTCGACCTGCTCGGCCTGTTCCAGGGCGTCGGCCTGCCGTTCCGCGCACAGAGTGCACCGCTGCAGATGCCCAACATGATCTGGCTCTATCGCCGGCCGATTTTGGATTACTGGGCCGACCACGATGAGACGCTGGGCGCCATCGTCAAGCACGTGCTCATTCACGAAATCGGCCATCATTTCGGCCTGTCGGACGACGACATGCACGCCATCGAGCGCGCAGCAAGTTAGCGCATGATGAAGCCAACTTGATTCAGTTCATCGTCATCGCGAGGAGCCAACGGGTCCGGCCCAATGACAAGCTTCGCGACGAAGCAATCCAGCACGGCGCCGCCGCTCTGGATCGCTTCGATCGCAACCGACGTTCAATGTGCCGCGCGCGGCGCCGCGACCGAGGCGACCGGCGGGCTCGCCGCTTCGACGATGCTGGCCGCCAACAGCTTGGCCCAGCAAGCGTAGCCCCAATCGTTCATGTGCAGGCCGTCGCGCGAGATGAAAACGTCGAACGAGCGGTGCTGGCTTTCGAACCAGTCGCGCATGATGGCGAAGCGGTGGAACAGATCGACGTTCTCCTCCTGCGCCGCGAGCGCGATCAGATCGACCATGCCGGCCGTCTCGGACTTGGCGAGCACGCGCGGCGCATATTGCGGGTCGATCAGCACCACGTCGGCATCGATGGCCTTGAGCTCCGCGATGCCTTGGCGCAGCTCGACCGTATGCGGTGCCAGGGGATGATCGCGCAGCACCGAGTTGGTGCCGACCTGCCAGAGCACGAGCTGCGGATGCTCGGCGATGACGCCGGTGGCGAACCGCGCCATCATGTCTGAGGTCTCTTCGCCATTGACGCCGCGATTGAGCACGGTGATGGCGTGCCCAGGCAGCAGCTTTTGCAGCTCGACAGCGAGCCGGCTCGGATAGCTCGCCGCCGGCGACGAGGCGCGGGCACCGGCGGTCGATGACGAGCCGATCGCGACGATGACGAGCGGCTTGCCGGCGGCAAGCCGCCGCGCGGTGTGCCGCAACGGATGATCGAAAAGCGTCAAGCGCGGCGGAGCGCGGCAACCGGCTGCGCCGCTGCCGGCGGGCACCGCACCGGCGGGAGAATTGACGAGCGGGACGGGCTGCGGATGCAGGACTGC
>JASHPU010000250.1 GCA_030037885.1 Xanthobacteraceae bacterium
GCCGCCGCCGCCCGCGGCGCCGGCGCCCCGCCAGGCCGGCGCGCCGCTCGATCTCGCTCACCTGTCCGGTCCGGCCGACAGTGGCGCCCCGGGCAGCGCGTTGCCGCCGCCGCCGCCGGTTGATCCGAGCGGCACCGGCGCCGTCGCGGCACTGCCGCCCGACGCCACGCCGAAGGACGAATACGAGCTTGCCCACAGCTATTTCGCCCGCAAGGACTATGCCGACGCCGCGCAGGCGTACGGCGCGTTCCTGCGCAAATATCCGAGCGATCGGCTGGCGCCGGAGGCGCAATATTGGCTCGGCGAATCGCTGTTCCAGCACCAGCAATATCATGACGCCGCGGAAGCGTTCCTTGCCGTCTCGACCAAATACGAGACCACGGCGCGGGCGCCCGACGCGCTGTTGCGGCTCGGCCAATCGCTGGCGGCCTTGGGCGAGAAGGAAGCCGCGTGCGCTTCGCTCGGCGAAGTGTTGCGCAAATATCCGCGCGCTTCGCTCTCGGTGAAGCAGAACGTGGAGCGGGAACAGAAGCGTGCCCACTGCTGACGATGCGGTCGGCGACGACGAATTAAGCGCGCTGTTTCGCGGCCTCGATAATTTGCCCGGTCTCGTCATTGCGGTTTCGGGCGGTCCGGATTCCACCGCCCTGTTGGTGCTCGCCGCGCGCTGGGCGAAGCGGCTGAAAAAACCGAAAGAGCCGCCGCGCTTGCTGGCCGTCACCATCGATCACGGCTTGCGGCGCGAGGCCGCCGCCGAAGCCGCCGCGGTCAAGCGCCTGGCGCGGCGGCTCGGGGTTGCGCATCGCACGCTGCATTGGCGCGGCGCAAAGCCGGCGAGCGGCTTGCAGGAGGCGGCGCGGATCGCGCGTTATCGCTTGCTGGCGCAAGAAGCGGCGCGCGCCGGTCTCGCCCATGTGCTCACCGCGCACACGCTCGACGATCAGGCCGAGACGGTGCTGTTCCGGCTCGCCCGCGGCAGCGGCTTGGGCGGCCTTGCCGGCATGGCGCCGGTGGCGCTCATTCCGGGCCGCAGCGGCGACGATCGCATTTTTCTGGTGCGGCCGCTCTTGCACCTGCCGAAGTCGCGGCTGATCGCCACGCTGCGCGCCGCGCGCATCGCCTACAGCGACGATCCGAGCAACCGCGATCCGCGCTTCACCCGGGCGCGCTTTCGCGAAAAACTGCTGCCGGCGCTGGCGCGGGAAGGGCTCGATGCGGAGCGACTGTGGCGGCTTGCCGCGCGCATGCGCCGCGCCGAAGCGTCCCTCGAATTCGCCGTCGGCGCGGCCGGCGCTGCGCTCGCGCCGTTACCCTGGCCGAGCCGCGGCCCCATCGTCTTCGACCGCGCCGGATTTGCCGACCTGCCGGCCGAGGTGGCGTTGCGCCTGCTCGGCCGGGCGATTGCGCATACCGGCGACGAGGGCCCGGTCGAGCTGGGCAAGCTCGAGGCGCTGTACGAGGCGTTACGGCAGGCGCCGGCACAACTGCGGCGTACGCTCGCCGGGTCGTTGGTGACGCTGACCGACGATCGGCTCGCGGTCGAACGCGCCCCGGCACGCCGCAGCGCAGCCATGCGGCAAAGCCGCAAGGTCCGCTTTACGAAATAAGCCTATAGTATTTAGTGTTTGGCGGATTCGCCTGTACTGGCTATGGGGTTCCCTTGGCACGGGGCGGTGGCGCGCCTACATTGCTAGTTCGTAGGGGACGTGAAGCCGCCACGATCCGCAGGCTTACTTGACTGTCGGCCACGGGTCTCCGCGCTGCAACGCGGATCAAGGACCTAAGATGAATGCCAATCTGCGCAATTTCGCCCTGTGGGTCATCATCGTCCTATTGCTGTTGGCGCTGTTTACGCTGTTTCAAAACCCCGGCCACAATACCGGTTCGCAGGAGATCAGCTTCTCGCAGCTCCTCAACGACGTCGATAACGGCCGTGTCCGCGACGTCACGATCCAGGGTCCGGAAATCCACGGCGACTTCACCGACGGCCGCACTTTCCAGACTTATGCGCCGAACGATCCGAGCCTGGTGCAGCGGCTCTACAACAAGGGTGTCTCGATCACGGCGCGGCCGCAGACCGAGAACGTGCCGTGGTTCGTGTCGCTGCTTATTTCATGGCTGCCGTTCGTGGCGCTGATCGGGGTGTGGATTTTCCTGTCGCGGCAGATGCAGGGCGCCGGCGGCAAGGCGCTCGGCTTTGGCAAGAGCCGCGCCAAGCTGCTCACCGAAGCGCACGGCCGCGTCACCTTCGAGGACGTCGCCGGCGTCGACGAAGCCAAGCTCGACCTGCAGGAAATCGTC
Organism: Xanthobacteraceae bacterium; assembly: GCA_030037885.1. Lineage (GTDB taxonomy): Bacteria > Pseudomonadota > Alphaproteobacteria > Rhizobiales > Xanthobacteraceae > BOG-931. The sequence goes on from JASHPU010000250.1 coordinate 2,302, forward strand.
GAATTTTTGCGCGACCCGGCCAAATTCCAGCGGCTCGGCGGCCGCATTCCGCGCGGCGTGCTGTTGATCGGTCCGCCCGGCACCGGCAAGACCTTGCTTGCCCGCGCCATCGCCGGCGAAGCCAACGTGCCGTTCTTCACCATTTCCGGCTCCGACTTCGTCGAAATGTTCGTCGGCGTCGGCGCGAGCCGCGTCCGCGACATGTTCGAGCAGGCCAAGAAGAACGCGCCGTGCATCATCTTCATCGACGAGATCGACGCGGTCGGCCGCCATCGCGGCGCCGGGCTCGGCGGCGGCAATGACGAGCGCGAGCAGACGCTCAATCAGTTGCTGGTCGAGATGGACGGCTTCGAGGCCAATGAGGGCATCATCCTGATCGCCGCCACCAACCGGCCCGACGTGCTCGATCCGGCGCTGCTGCGCCCCGGCCGCTTCGACCGCCAGGTCTTTGTGCCCAACCCCGACGTGGTCGGCCGCGAGCAAATCCTCAAAGTGCACGTGCGCAAGGTGCCGATGGCGCCCGACGTTAACCTCAAGACCATCGCCCGCGGCACGCCCGGCTTCTCCGGCGCCGATCTGATGAACCTCGTCAACGAAGCGGCCTTGATGGCGGCGCGGCGCAACAAGCGCATGGTCACCCAGGTCGAGTTCGAGGACGCCAAGGACAAGGTGATGATGGGCGCCGAAAGAAAATCGCTCGTCATGACCGAGGAGGAGAAACTCCTCACCGCCTATCACGAGGGCGGCCACGCCATCGTCGCGTTCAACGTCAAGGCCACCGATCCGGTGCACAAGGCCACCATCATCCCGCGCGGCCGCGCGCTCGGCATGGTCATGCAATTGCCGGAGCGCGACAAGCTGTCGATGAGCCTGGAGCAGATGACCTCGCGGCTCGCCATCATGATGGGCGGCCGCGTCGCCGAGGAATTGGTGTTCGGCAAGGACAAGGTCACCTCCGGCGCGGCTTCCGACATCGAGCAGGCGACCAAGCTTGCGCGCATGATGGTGACGCGCTGGGGCCTGTCCGACGCGCTCGGCACCGTCGCCTACGGCGAGAACCAGGAGGAAGTGTTTTTGGGCTATTCGGTGGCGCGCCAGCAGAGCATTTCCGAAGCCACCGTGCAGAAGATCGACGCCGAGATCCGGCGACTGGTCGAGGCCGGCTACGCCGAGGCGAACCAAATCCTCACCGAAAGGCGCGCCGATCTGGAAGCGCTGGCCAAGGGTCTGCTCGAATTCGAAACGCTCACCGGCGACGAGATCAAGGATTTGTTGATGGGCAAGCGGCCGACGCGCGAGTCGGTGATCGAGCCGGCGGCGCCGCGGCCCTCGACCGTGCCCAGCGCCGGCGCCGGCCGCAACCGCCCGCGCCCCGAGCCCGGCCCGCTGGAGCCGCAGCCGCAGGGGTGAGTATCCTCCTCGCTCACGAGGTGAGAACCGAGCACGCGGCGGGACGTGAGCTATGACTGAGACGGCAAGAGACATCCTTGATCGCGTCAACTCCTGGCCCCAGGAAGACGTGGACGAACTCGCCGAAATGGCACGCGCTATCGAAGCGCGTCGGACTGGTCGCTACGACGTCACGCCGGAGGAGGAAGCGGCGATCCGCGAAGGACTGGCTGAGCTCGATCGCGGCGAGTGGGTCAGCGAAGAAGCAATGAGAGCCTTCTGGCAGCGCTCCGGCGTTCTATGATCGTCCGCTACAGCCCGCGTGCGACCAGAGATCTCGAAGCCATTCGTGAATACCTTGAAAAACGCAGTCCGCGGGGCGCGTTCAACGTCCTAACGGCGATCTATGCGGCAGTCGAGTTTGCGCGTCGACATCCGGTGGCAGCGCAACTGACTAATGTACCGGAAGTAAGAGCGAAGATCGTTCACCGCTATCGTTTCAAGAATCGTCGCAACTGATAACGCGATTGAGATCGTTCATGTGCGGCATACTTCTCGCCGCCCTTGGTCGGGTAGCAACTAAACGGCCTAGCGGCTTGGCAATGCGTGGGCCCAGACGGCCTGTACCTGCTCATCGCTGGCAAATTCGCCGCGAGCCGCTGCGGCTTTTGACTTGTCAATTGCCTTGCGCTCGTCCGGCGCGATCTCCACAGGTGCAGTGTCTTCGTTGCCGGCAAGTTGAAGCATAACGCGAGCAATATCGTCCTGCTCGTTGGGAGAGAGTACCCGCACGGCCTCCAATGCCTGCTCCAGGAGTTTTGCCATAAACGACAATATAATGGACGTGGGGCTCTGACTGAAGACATCAAGACAGTCTTCGTGCCTGCTCATGGCTTTGGTCTGCGGCCCGCGTCATAATGGGTCTGACGGCACGTTATCGCGAGCGGTGGACCCCGCGCCGAACATGCGCCAGATGATCCTGATCGGCTTTCTGCAGGCGCAGAACTGCACCAATCATCCGAGCTCGTGGCGGCATCCGGAGTCGCGCACCGATTCGTGGTCGGCCGATTTCTACCGGCACATCGGCCGCGTCCTTGAAGCGGGCAAATTTCATCTCGGCTTTTTCGACGACCGGCTGTCCATGCCGGACATGTACGGGCGCGATCACGCCCACGCCGTCCAGCACGGCATTCGTTGCGTCAAGCTCGACGCCGTCACCGTGCTCACCGTGATGGGCATGGCGACGCAGCGCCTCGGTCTCGGCGCTACCTATTCGACCAGCTATTACGAGCCGTTTCACGTCGCCCGCGTGTTCGCCACGCTCGACCTGATGAGCGGCGGCCGCGCCGCCTGGAACGTGGTCACCTCGCTCAACGACGGCGAGGCGCAGAACATGGGCCGCGACGAGGTTTTGGACCATGACCTGCGCTACGACCGCGCCGACGAGTTTTTGGAGATCGTGCTCGGCCACTGGGACAGCTGGGAAGACGACGCCGTCGTCCAGGACAAGGCCAGCGGACTTTTTGCCCGGCCCGACAAGGTGCATCGCCTCGATTACGAGGGCCGCTATCTGCGCTCGCGCGGGCCGTTCACGGTGCCGCGCTCGGCGCAAGGCCATCCGGTCATCATCCAGGCCGGGTCGAGCGGCCGCGGCCGCCGCTTCGGCGCGCGCTGGGGCGAGGTGATCTTCGTCGCCTACCCGAATGCCGAGATCGGCAAGCGCGATTATGCGGCGTTCAAGGCCGAGGTGGCGCGCGCCGGCCGCGATCCCGCGCACGTTCACGTCACGCAACTCATCAACACCGTGGCGGCGGCGACCAAAGCCGAGGCCGAGGACAAATGGGCCGCGCTCGACAAGCTCGCGCTCGAGATCGACGCGCTGTCGCTGCTCTCGGAGGCGCTCAATTTCGATTTTGCCAGAAAGGCCATGGACGAGCCGTTCACCGACGAGGAATTGGCGGGCATGTCCGGCCTGCAAGGCATCCGCGACCGCGTGCTGCAAGCGTGCGGCAAGAACAAAAATCCGACGGTGCGCGACTTCATCCGCATCAGTGGTCGCGGCCGCGTGCACAACCCGCTGGTCGGCGGGCCGCAGGACATCGCCGATGCGTTCGAACGCTGGTTCGCGGCGCCGGCCTGCGACGGCTTCGTGCTCTCCGCCAGCCACGTGCCGGGCGCCTACGAGGATTTCGTGCGCTTCGTCGTCCCCGAACTGCAGCGCCGCGGCCTGTTCCGCAACGATTTTGCCGGCGCCACGTTGCGGGAGAATCTCGGCTTGCCGGTACCGGCCGTCGGTGCGTGGCGGGCGACTGTGCGTTATTAGCGGCGGCGACCATCCGGCGCATTTATGGTCGACGCGGAGACCGCGAGCGCGCATGAGCGGCAGGCCCGAGCCGAGGCCGCCGCGGCATGTAAGCCGCAGCCGTGACCGGGCTTTTTCCCCGCGCCGCACCGGTTGGAAAGCCGGGCCTGAAAAACAGCGCGAATCCCTTCCGAGAATCGCTTCACCTTGCTATCGCGTTTCGCTAGCTTTCCGGCGCGCTGCGCCGCCCGGATGGGGTCATTGGAAACGTCGGAGCAAGCATGGCGGAACAGCCGTCGGTTGAGGGCGCCGCGCTGCAACCCAAGGACGCGCAGGCGCGGGCCGCTACCCTTCGGCTGCTGCGCCTGCTTGCTGCCGCGGCGCTCATCCTGCCGCTGTCGCTGTTTCTGTTCGCGAGCTGGATCAGCTATCGTGACAGGCAGGCGCTGACTGAGGAGCGCATCACGCGCTCGCTCGACGTCATGCAGGAGCAGGCGCTCAAAGCGTTCCAGTCGATCACCGTCGCGCTTGATGCCATAGACCGGCTGCTCGACGGGCGTTCGCCGGCCGAAATCGCCGCTGCGGAACCGCACCTGCACGCCGAACTGGACAGGATAGAACAGACGCTGCCCGACGTTCAGTCGATCTGGGTTTTTGGCCCGGACGGCCACCCGCAAGTGATCACGCGCCAATCGCCGCCGCCGGCGCTCTATTACGGGGATCAGGATTATTTCACGGTTCCGCGGGACCACCCCGATGCGCTCTATGTCGGCCACGTTCACCAGTCGGTTTCGGGCGGCGAGCCCTATTTCACCATCGATCGCGCGCGCCGCGATGGACATGGAAACTTTGCCGGCGTGATCGAAATGTCGCTGTTGCCGAGCAGGTTCACGCGCTTTTACAGCCATCTGCTCAGCGGCCCCGGCCTCGGCTTTTCGATGCGTCTGGAAGACGGCACGATTCTGGCGCGTTTTCCGCCGCTGCCGCACGAGGTGCCGCACGAGGTGCGGCGCGAATTGCAGCGCCAACTTGCCGCCAATGCGCCGGGCGGCCTCTACGACGCGGTTTCGCCGATCGACCATACCGAGCATCGCGTCGGGTTGCGGCGGCTGCCCGGCTTTCCTGTCTATGTCAGCGCCTTTGTCCCAGTGTCGGCCGTGCGTACCGAGTGGATCGCCGGCATGGCGGTGCATCTGATCTTCGGCCTCCCGGCAACCATTTTGCTGTTCGTCACGGTGCTGGTGGTGTTGCGGCGCACGCAGCGGCTTTATGCGGAAACCGATCAGCGTCTGGCGGCCGAAGCGGCGCTGCGCCAGGCCCAGCGGCTTGAGGCCGTCGGCCATCTGACCGGCGGGGTCGCCCATGATTTCAACAATCTCCTGACCATCATCCTCGGCAACCTTGGCGCCGCCAAGAGTCAGCTCGGCCAATGGAGCGACGCCGCTCATGCGCAAGTAAGCCGCCGCGTCGACAGCGCGCTGCACGGCGCGACGCGGGCGTCGACGTTGACGAAGCGGCTCTTGGCGTTCGCGCGGCAAACACCGCTGCGGCCCGCCGCGATCGATGTGAACCGCCTGTTGGCCGGTCTTTCGGACTTTCTGCACCGCGCGCTGGGCGAGGACGTCGCGCTCGAGATCGTCGGGGCGGCCGGTCTGTGGCCGGGCGAGGCGGACGCGGCGGAATTGGAGGCCGCGCTCCTCAATCTCGCCGTTAACGCTCGCGACGCCATGCCCGACGGCGGCAAGCTCACCATCGAGACCAGCAACGCCTATCTCGACGACGCCTACTGCAGGCCGGAAGCCGATCTCAAGCCCGGTCAATATGTTCTGATCGCGGTCTCCGATACCGGATCCGGCATGCCGAAGGCTGTCATGGAGCACGCCTTCGAGCCGTTCTTCACCACCAAGGATTCGGGCCAGGGAACCGGGCTCGGCCTGAGCCAAGTATACGGCTTCGTCAAGCAGCTTGGCGGCCATGTGAAGATTTACAGCGAGCCGGGCGAGGGCACGACGGTGAAGTTGTACCTGCGGCGCCATACGGCGGCCGCCCCGGTCGGGGCGTCCGGTGCCGGCGAGCCGGCGCAAGGCGGCCGCGGCGAATGCGTGCTGGTCGTCGAGGACGACCCGGACGTGCGCGACTACGTGGTCGAGGCGCTGGCCGGGCTCGGCTACGACGTGCTGCAGGCGGGCGACGCCGAGCAGGCCTTGCAGGTCCTGCGGCGCCACAAGACGGTGAGCCTGCTGCTCACCGACGTCATCATGCCGGGCAAGAACGGCCGCAAGCTCGCCGCAGAGGCGCGCGCGCAAAATCCGGCGCTGAAAGTGCTGTACATGACGGGTTACTCGCGCAACGCCATCGTGCATCAGGGACGGCTGGACCCCGACGTGGAATTGATCCAAAAACCGCTGACCAGCGAACAGCTCGCCGCCGCAGTGCGCAAGCTGCTGGACGCCGCCTAAGGCACTCTGCGAATGGATACGTGACGCGGCAGCGCGAGCCATGGCGTTGCAACAGAATATTGATCACATCCAAACCACCCATATCGCCTGCCGCGGCCGCACCAGCTGCTCGAGCTTCCGGATTGCTTCGTCGCCCCTTCGGGGCGCCGCGCAATGACGCCGCTGATACGGTCCGATCGGGACATGCTCTCACTTCGTCATGCTCTAGGCGGCGGCGCCGCCGTCGCGCTCCATCTCGATCGCCGTCACCAGATGCCGGGTGCAATTGATCAGGCCCACCTGGTGCGGCGCATTTTCATGCAGCACGGTGACGCCGGTATTGTCGAAGCGCTCGGGCACGACAATACCTTCGGGCACCAAGGCATGGCGCTCGACCAGGGCACGGCAGACCAGACCATGGGTGACCACGACCAGCGTGCCGTTCACGCGGCGGCGCCGCTCGACGATGAAGGCGAATGCGGCGGCGACGCGGGCGTGAAATGTCGGCCAGTCTTCGCCGTTGGGCGGCGCGAAGTCCGGGCCAAACGGGTTTTCGGCCAAGGCGGCATATGGCATGCCGCGCAGATCGCCAAAATTGCGCTCCTGCAGTAACGGGCTTTGTTCGATCGCAATGCCGGACCGGGCGGCAAGCGGCGCCGCCGTCATGCGGGCGCGCAGCAAGTCGCTGCAGAGGACGTGAACAAAGCCGTCAGCGGACAGGCGCTGCGCCAGATGCCCGGCCTGACGCAGGCCGCGCGCGTTGAGCGGCACTTCGGGACGCTGCAGAATGCGCGCCGCATTGCCATCGGTCTCGGCATGGCGAACGAGCAAAATCGTCATGCCGCGTCATTAGCAGCGTTGGCCCGCGCCGGCGAGGGTGGAGCAGCAATGAAGAGCCCGGTCTTTTCCGGGCGCACCACGATAGATGACCGGCCTTCGCTTTTTATCATTGCTGGTCCGCGGCTTCTGCTACAATGCCAAGATGCGGTCTTTCGCGAAAGTCGAAAGGCAAGCGACGATGCACAAGAGGTCAGCGATGCATTGCAGGCAGTTCAGAGCGTCGGCGGTCGTGCTTTCGGCTGCGTTCGTGACGGTCGCGCTGC
>JASHPU010000251.1 GCA_030037885.1 Xanthobacteraceae bacterium
AGGCAGAACCGCAAGAGCGCGTGAGGTCATTAAGAGTGGGCGCGTGCCAGCTGCTCACGGCTAGGGCGATATTGAGCTATAATGCCTTATGTCGCCTGCTTTCACGCCACGCGTGGATATCCTGCCCGAAGCCCAGCGCCGGCTGTGGCCCGAGCTTGGCGACACTCCGCGCGAATTCACGCTCTACGGCGGCACGGCAATCGCGCTGCGGTTGGGGCATCGCCAATCGATCGATTTTGACTTCTTCACCCAAACCCCCTTCGAGCCGGACACTCTGCTTAAGGACATTCCTTATCTCAAGGGCGCCGTCGTCAGGCACTCGTCACCCAATACCCTGATCGCGACGGTTGATCGTGGCGGCCCTGTGCAGGTGTCGTTCTTCGGCGGTCTCAACCTCGGTCAGGTCGAGGCGCCGGATGTCATCAAAGACCCGGATCTGGCGATTGCGTCGCTGATCGATTTAGCAGGGACGAAAGCTAAGGTGATAATCCAGCGGGTCGAACCCAGGGACTACATCGACATCGACGCGCTGATGACGAAAGGCGGCATCCCGCTGGCAAACATGCTTGCTGCGGCATCCGTTGTCTTCGGTCCCCAGCTCAATCCGTTGGATGCGCTCAGAGCCATCGCTTATCACGAAGACCTGGGCCTCGCCGACCTCTCCGACCAAGTCAAACGCGACCTCGTGAAGGCCGTGCAGGACGTCGATCCCGAGAACCTTCCGACCCTGAACCCGATCAGAAAGTGGCAGGCCGGCGCATGAAGCGCCTCCCCTACAACTCTGATCTGCTCAAGGTGGCTCCGCGGATCATTTGGTTCGAACCGGCCGAAGCCGCGCTCGCCAATCCGGTGCGGTTCCTGACCTATTTGATGGCCTTTGGCACCATTGAGGAAATCAAAGTGGTGAGGCGCTACGTGGGCCTTGAGGACTTCCGCGAGGCGTTGGAGCATGCGCCGCCTGGCGTCATGGATAAACGTTCCTGGGCCTACTGGAATACAAAGCTCGGGCGCTATCCGGTTCCCCCCATGCCGCGGCGGAGCTTTCCTGAGTGACAATGTCTATGCGGCCGTCTTAAGCCGCTCTCCGTCGATCGCGCCCGACCGTATTCAGCGGTGCGCGCAGGGCATAGCCGCGGGAAAAATTTGGGAAAACTTTACCGTACCGGCGCGGCGCTGCTGAGCGGCGGCGCGGTTTCGGTTATGCTGGTATTCACCGTAATGCCGCAGACTTGGGGCTGCGGCGGGCGGGGGCGGCATCGTGGTGCTGGGGATGAGGTTCATGCGCAAGACGTTTTTGCTGACGGCCGCGCTGGCGGCCGTGGCCGGCTCGTTTTTGGCGATGGCGCCGCAGCCGGCGTCCGCTCATGGCAACGTGGTGGCGGTGCGGGACGACTATCCGGCCGGCACCATCGTGGTCCGGCAGAGCGAGCGGCGGCTCTATCTGATGCTCGGCTCGGGCCGGGCGATCAGCTATCCGGTCGGCGTCGGCCGCAATGGCATGCAATGGTCCGGCACGGTCCACGTCGACGGCAAATACATCCAGCCGGCGTGGTCGCCGCCGGCCTCGATCAAGCGCGCCGAGCCCAAATTGCCGGACGTGATCCCCGGCGGCTCGCCGCACAACCCGATGGGCGTGGCGGCGATGACGCTCTCAGGCGGCGGCCAATACGCCATCCACGGCACCAACCAGCCGGGCCTGATCGGCGGCTTCGTCTCGCATGGCTGCATCCGCATGTACAACGCCGACATCACCGATCTCTACGGCCGGGTCGGCGTCGGCACGACGGTGGTGGTGACCAGGTAGGCTTCGTCATTCCGGGGCGCCGCGTAGCGGCGAACCCGGAATCCATAACCCCTGCGCTGGGATTATGGATTCCGGGTTCCTCGCTTCGCTCGGCCCCGGAATGACGAATTATATTATCCGCACCAAGTGCCGCGTCTGCCGCCGTCGTAAGCGCGCGCAAAGCCGCCGGCGAGCATGTCTGCGGACACATCGGCGGTGGTGCGCGTTGCGGCCGCCGCACCGACGCGGCCGCCATACTTGTCGACGCCGATCCGCGAGATGGTGACGTCGGTCGCGGCAGGCTCGGCTGGGTCGCGCTCGGTTGGCATGGGCTTTGACTTGGCGTAGCCGTGCCGCATTCACAAGCTGCAGGCGGCACAAGGATTTGTTCTCATGAAAAGCGCGCGAAAAGCGCCAGCGGGCCGCGACGACAGCGCGGCCGTGCCGGGCCTCGCCGTCCGCCGCCTTGCCGCGACCGTGATCGAGGGCGTGCTGCGCCGCCGCCGGCCGCTCGATGAATGGCTCGACGATGCGCGCACGTTTGCCGCGCTCGACGAACGCGACCGGGCGCTGGCGCGCGCGCTGATCGGGGCGGTGCTGCGCCGGCTCGGCACGCTACGCCAGCTCCTGACGTCGCTCGTCGCGCGCGGCCTGCCGGCGCAAGCGCCGCAGGTCGAGACGGCGCTCCTCCTCGGCGCCGCGCAAATTCTGTTCCTCGACGTGCCGGACCATGCGGCGGTCGATCTCGCGGTGCGGCTGGTGCAGGCCGACCGCCACGCCGCGCGTTTTTCCGGGCTCGTCAACGCCGTGCTGCGGCGCGTCGCGCGCGAGGGCGCGGCACGGCTTGCCGCATGCGATACGGTGGCGCTCGACACGCCCGGCTGGCTGCTGGCGCGGTGGACCAAAACCTACGGCGAAGACACCGCCCGCGCCATCGCCGCCGCCAACAGCCGCGAGCCGGCGCTCGATCTGACCGTGAAGGCCGATCCGGACCAGTGGGCCAAGCGGCTCGATGGCCGCGTGCTGCCGACCGGCACGGTGCGCATCATCGCGCGCGGCCCAGTGACCGCGTTGCCGGGTTTTGCCGACGGCGAATGGTGGGTGCAGGACGCCGCCGCCGCGTTGCCGGCGCTGTTGTTCGGCAAAAAAATCGCCGGACTACGGGTCGCCGACTTGTGCGCCGCCCCCGGCGGCAAGACCGCGCAGTTGGCAGCGGCCGGCGCCGCAGTCACCGCCGTCGACCGCGCGCCGGCGCGACTCGAGCGGCTGCGCCAAAACCTCGCGCGGCTTAAGCTTGCGGCCGAACTCGTCTGCGCCGACGCGACGGCATGGACGCCGGATCGCGCCGATTTCGATGCCGTGCTGTTGGATGCGCCGTGCACGTCGACCGGCACGATCCGCCGCCATCCGGACGTGCCGTGGCTCAAGCGCGAGAGCGACATCGCCGCACTCGCAAGCCTGCAAGCGCACCTGATCGAGCGGGCGCTGGCGCTGACCAAGGCCGGCGGCACCCTCGTCTACTGCACCTGCTCGCTCGAACCGGAGGAAAACGAGGACGTGGTCGCGGCGCTGCTTTCCCGCGCACCAGGCGTATGGCGGCTGCCGATAAGTCCTGATGAAGTATTCGGCCGCGCCGAGTTCATCAACCAGTTCGGCGACCTGCGCACGCTGCCGTGCCACTTTCCGGACGCCGATTCGCGGTTTGCCGGCGGCGACGGCTTTTATGCCGCGCGGCTTCAAAAACGTTAACGTAATCAATATATTAATAAGCTATTAGAGCGCTTTTGCCGCGTTTTCCCAACGGTGCGCGGCCGGCGAGGCGCCCGCTTGGGCGGGCAGAAAGGGCGAGCGCCGCAATGGCGCGCGGTGCAATCGGCGACCATGCCAGGCTGGCTTGGCTCCTGCTGCGCGCCGGCTGGCGGCAGCGTGCCGGGCGCCTGACCGGTCATCCGCTCATCCGCTGGCCGCGGCCGGCGCTGCGCGCCGACCAACTGGTGATTGCGCCACAAGATCTCCGCACCGCCGACGCCACGCTGGCGGGCGAAATCTATTCCGGCCGCTTCGCCTTCGCCGGCAAGGTGGTGATCTGCGACGGCCGCTCGATTTTCGACATGGAGCCGCCGTCGGAGGAATGGGCGGTGGCGCTGTTGGGCTTCGGCTGGCTGCGCCATCTGCGCGCCGCCGACTCGGCGATCACCCGCGCCAACGCTCGCGCTTTGGTCGACGAATGGATCGGCCTGCAAGGCTCCTGGCATGCGCTCGCCTGGCGGCCGGACGTGCTGTCGCGGCGCATCATCTCGTGGCTCAGCCAGGCCACGCTGCTGCTGCAAGACGCCGACCTGCGGTTCTATCGGCGCTTTCTGCGCAGCCTGGTTCGCCAGGTCCGCTATCTGCGCCACACCGCCGCCGATGCGTACCGCGGTGCGGCGCATCTGCAGGCCGTGATCGCGCTCGCCGACGCGGCTTTGTGCATCGCCAGCCAGGCGCGCCGCATCAGGTCGGCGACCGAAGAGCTACGCCACGAGCTGGAGCGCCAGATCCTTCCGGACGGCGGTCACATCAGCCGCGATCCCGGCGCCATCATCGAAGTTCTGCTCGAACTGTTGCCGCTGCGCCAAGTCTACGCGGCGCGCAACATGGCGCCGCCGCCGGCGCTGCTCAACGCCATCGACCGCGCCATGCCGATGCTGCGGTTTTTCCGGCACTCCGACGGCAGCTTTGCGCGCTGCAACGGCATGGGGCCGACGCCCGTCGACCTGGTGTTCACGCTGCTCGCCTACGACGAAGCCGGCGGCGCGCCGCTGTCGAACGCGCCGCATTCCGGCTACCAGCGCCTGGAGGCAGGCGGCGGCGTGCTGATCGTCGATGTCGGCCGCGCGCCGCCGATCGCGATGAGTCTCGAGGCGCATGCCGGCTGCCTCGCCTTCGAATTTTCCACGCCGAAGCACAATCTCCTGATCGTCAATTGCGGCATGCCGCCAACCGCGCGCGAGGATTGGCGGCAATTGGTCCGCGCCACGCCGGCCCATTCCACCGCCACGCTCAACGACGCGTCGTCGGCGCGTTTTGTCACCGCGCCGGCGTTCCGCCGCGTGCTCGGCGGCGCGCCGATGCTGGGCGGCCCGAGCCGCGTTCCGGTGACGCGCGACGACCGTGCCGAAGCGCTGATCTTGCGCGCGAGCCACGACGGCTACGCCGAACGCTTCGGCATCGTGCACCAGCGCACGCTGCTGCTGGCGGCGGACGGCAGCCAGCTCGAAGGCGAGGACGTTTTTCTGGCGGCCGACGGACGAGGAGAGGTGCGCAGCACGCGCGACCGCTACGCGGTGCGCTTTCATCTGCATCCGAGCGTCAAGGCGACGCGCCTCGCCGACGGCCACGGCGCCATGCTGGTGGCGCCCGATAAGGAAGTGTGGAGCTTCACGGTCCGCGACGGCCGCGTCGACCTGGAAGACAGCGTCTATCTCGCCGGCGCCGAGGGGCCGCGCCGCACCACCCAGCTCGTGATCTACGGCCACGCCCGCCATGCGCCGCGCGTGTCCTGGAGCCTGCACGCCGGCCGCGCCACGCTGCCCAAGACCGCTGCGCGTTCGGCACGCGAGGACGAGCCGCGGCTGCCGCTGTGAATCGTCCTTCCCCCCCGCGCAACGCGCGGGAGAGGGGCGAATACCTTCGTCATGTCGCAAAGTGCCATTCGCCGCTGAGTGCATTGTAGCGACTCCGGCTGCGCTTCCTCGTCTGGGGGTAGTGCCTCAGTTTGAAATTATGACGCACTTGCGCGAGCCGCGTGAGCCGCCATACTGCCATCATGGCCCAGAGACATCCCAAGCGCCCGCGCGATCCTAACCAGCTAGGCAAGCTGATAGTGGAGCTATCGGTCGGAGAAGCGTCCGATCCGACAACGGCCCCTCTTTCCTCCGCATCCGAGTTTGCCCGTAGCGGAGGCTTAAAAGGTGGTCACGCCCGCGCTGCTGCATTGACTCCTGAACAGCGCAAGAAAATCGCTCAAGACGCTGCTAATCGGCGTTGGAAGCGCACTTAAAAGCGTTTACATCTATACTCAAGCCATGACTGATGGAGCCGCAAAACCGGCCAAGCCGCCGTGGGTGCAGCCACGGATCATTGCCGCGCCTAAAATCAGGCAAATTTACTGGTGTGATTTCTGGCAGGACGCGCATCTTCCTGAGATGTGGAAAACCCGACCGGTGATTGTCATTTCATATAAAAACACCCTCCACGGACCGTGTCTTGTAATACCGACAACGACAGAA
>JASHPU010000252.1 GCA_030037885.1 Xanthobacteraceae bacterium
GAACAGCCTGGAGAAGCACGACATGCAGGTATCGAGCGGATCGCGGATGGTGTGGATGATCTTCGCATTCGGCAAGGCGAGATGGATCAGTCCGGCAAAATAGTAATTCGACGGCATTTTGTTGGTGACGCGTTCGGCGCTGGGCGCGCCGTGGTCGGCCGCAAGCTCGCGCAGCATGGCGGCATAACGGGCGCCGAGCCGGTGCAGCGCGGCGCGATCGAGGGACGCTGTGAGTTCCGGGTACGGGACGCTCTCGCCGTCCAGACCGCGCACGCTGCGAACGACATCGCTGAACAGTTGCAGTTCGCCGGCGCCGTGCACCGCGGGGTGGCTGGCGATGATCTGTTCGACCAGCGTGGTGCCCGAACGCGGCATGCCCAAGACGAAGATCGGCAGTGCCGAAGGATCGCCGCCGCCCGACTTGGCGGCGATCAGTTCCGGCGTGAACACCGCCGCGATGCGGTCGAACAAACCCAGCGCGGCGGTCTCGTCGTAGCGGATGCTGGCGCGCTTGGCGGCGTTGCCGGCGCGCAAATGCTGGAACGAGCGGGAATGGTCGTTGAGGTCCGCATAGGCCTTGCCGAGCGCGAAATCGAGCCGCATGCGGTCGGTTGTCGACAATCCTTCGGTCTTTGCCGCCAGCGCCGCCATGGCGGCAAGATGCGCATCGCCGGGCTTGAAGGTTTTCGCAGCGGCAAGGTTGACGTAAGCAGCGGTGCCGTTTGGATCGAGCCGCAGCGCTTCGCGATAGGCGCTTTGCGCCTCCTGCAATTGACCAAGCTCTTCGAGCACGTTGCCCACGTTGTTGTAGGCGTCGGCGAGATCGGGCTTGAGCGACAGCGCGCGACGGTAGTGCGCCAACGCGGCATGAAGATCGCCACGTTCATGCAGCGTGTTGCCGCGATTGTAGAGCGCCCCGGCATAATCCGGCTGCAGCGCCAGCGCGCGGTCATAGCTCGCCAACGCCTCGTCGAAGCGCTTGAGTTCATGCAGCGTGTTGCCGCGGTTGCAGAGCGCTTCGGCATGATCAGGCCGCACCGCAAGGGCGCGGTCGTAGCTCGCCAGCGCCTCGTCGAGCCGCTTCATTTGCCGCAGCGCATTGCCGCGGTTGTAGAACGCCCCGGCATGATCGGGCCGCAGCGCCAGGGCGCGGTCGTAGCTCGCCAGCGCCTCGTCGAAGCGCTTGAGTTCATGCAGCGTCGCACCGCGGTTGCCGAGCGCCTCGACGTGATCCGGCCGCAGCGCCAGGACACGGTCGTAGCTCGCCAGCGCCTCGTCGAAGCGCTTCAGCTCATGCAGCGTCATGCCGCGGTTGTTGAGCGCCCCGGCATAATCCGGCCGCAGCGCCAGGGCACGGTCGTAGCTCGCCAGCGCATCATCAAAGCGCTTCAGTTCGTGCAGCGTCGCACCGCGGTTACAAAGCGCCTCGGCATGATCGGGCTGCAGTGCAAGGGTGCGGTCGTAGCTCGCCAGCGCTTCGTCGAAGCGCTTCAGCTCATGCAGCGTCATGCCGCGGTTGAAGAGCGCCTCGGCATGATCCGGCTGCAGCGCCAGCGCGTGGTCGTAGCTCCCCAGCGCCTCGTCAAAGCGTTTGAGCTCATGCAGCGTTATGCCGCGGTTGAAGAGCGCCCCGGCATGATTGGACTGCAGCGCCAGCGCGCGGTCGTAGCTCGCCAGCGCCTCGTCGAAGCGCTTGAGTTCATGCAGCATGTTGCCGCGGTTATAGAGCGCCTCGGCGTAATTGGGCTGCAGCGCCAGCGCGCGGTCGTAGCTCGCCAACGCCTCGTCGAAGCGCTTGAGCGCATGCAGTGTTATGCCGCGGTTATAGAATGCCCCGGCATGATCCGGCCGCAGCGCCAGGGCGCGGTCGTGGCTCGCCAGCGCCTCGTCAAAGCGCTGCAGTGCGTGCAACGTCGCACCGCGATTGCAAAGCGCCTCGGTATAATTCGGGCGCAGTGCAAGCGCACGGTCGTAGCTCGCCAGCGCCTCGTCAAACCGCTGCAGTGTGTGCAGCGTCGCACCGCGATTGCAAAGCGCCTCGGCATGATCCGGCCGCAGCGCCAGCGCGCGGTCGTAGCTCGCCAGCGCCTCGTCGAGCCGTCGTTGCTGCGCGCTAATCACTGCGAGAAGGTGAAGGGCATCAAAATAATCGGCCTTAACACCGAGTATTGCGCGCGCCAGGCCGTCGGCTTCACCTAACCACCCGCGCTCATAGGCCGCAACGGCCCGCTTCATCGCCTCGGGCAATGTCAGGGTAACGCTGGCCATCCGTAAGGCTTCGCTCCGCTCACCTCAGGTAGTAAATATGAGGACCACGCTCCATTAAGGAGTAATCAGCGCCTCGGTGGTGAGCAAGAGGCTGGCCACCGAGGCGGCGTTTTGCAGCGCCAGCCGCACCACGCGGGTGGGATCGAGAATGCCGGCCTCGATCATGTCGACATAACGCCCGGTGCGCGCGTCGAAACCCTGATTCGCATCGCCGCTTTCCAAAACCTTGCCGACCACGATCGAGCCGTCCAGGCCGGAATTTTCCGCGATCTGCCACGCCGGCGCGCGCAGCGCGCGCCGCACGATGTCGATGCCGACCTTCTGCTCGTCATTGTCGGGCTTGAGCTCGGCAAGCGCCTTGCCGGCATGGAGCAGAGCGGCGCCGCCGCCGGCGACAATGCCTTCCTCCATGGCGGCGCGGGTGGCGCACAGCGCGTCCTGCACCCGATCGCGCCGCTCGCGCAGCTCGAGCTCGGTGGCGCCGCCGACGCGGATCACCGCGACGCCACTGGCGAGCTTGGCCAAACGGTCGCGC
>JASHPU010000253.1 GCA_030037885.1 Xanthobacteraceae bacterium
GTGGTGGTCGCGCTTCCGCAAGCGGCCGTCAAGTTCGCCGCCTGGTGAACAGCGCGACGACCTGCTGCCAGATGACGCGCGCCAGCAGCGACAGGCCGGAGATCGGTCTCGCCGCGGGCATGCTGGGCGGAGCTGACGGCTGCGCAGTCTGCTGCGGCTGATGCGGCGCTGCCGCTGCGCCGGACGCCGTCGCAGCACGCGGCGGTGGCGCCGTGGCCGGCGGCGCTTCGCGGGTCAGTTGGGCACGCAGATTGCCGGCGAATTGGCCGATGATCTGCGCCGCGGTGGCCTGGATCATGCCGACACCGCGGCCGTATTGCGCCACCGCCCCGGACAGCATGAGGTCGGTGTGGATCAAAACCCTGGAGCCGTCGCCGGTTGGCTCGATGCGAAAGGTCGCGGTTGCATTGGCGCCTCCGCGGCCTTTGGCGTCGCTGCCCTGGGCCTTGACCCGCGCGCTGCAATTGGCGTCGTCCATCGCGTCGATCTGCACGCGCCCGGCAAACGCCAGCGCCACCGGCCCGAGCCGCACCGCAATCTTGCCCTTGTAGTTCTGCGCGTCGACGACTTCGCTCAGCTCCGCGCCCGGCATGCAGGGCGCGATGCGCGCAATGTCCATGAGCAGGGCCCACGCCCGCTCGGGCGGCAGCGGCACATCGAAGGAGTTATCGAATTCCATTATGCGTCGTCATTGCCGGGCTTGACCCGGCAATCCATGCTGACATCGAGCAAACTGAAACGCTGCATGGATGCGCGGGTCAAGCCCGCGCATGACGGAGGAAGGGTAGTCACGGCCGCACTCCCACCATCTCCTCGTTGCCAATGGCGTCCCAGATCCAACGCGCGCAGGCGAACAGATGATCGTCTTCGTAGCGCTGGCCGACGAGTTGAATGCCGACCGGCAGGTTGTTGGGGCCGCGGTGGGTCGGCAACGTCATGCTTGGCGTGTGCAGCGCGGTCCAGATCGCCTGCAGTTTCGGATCGCCGGTGGCACCGAGACCGCGCGGCGCCTCGCCGGGCACGCAAGGCACCAGGAGCACGTCGAATTGCTCAAACACCGGACCGAGCATCACGCGGCATTCATCAAGTTTCTTCATGCCGGCCACATATTCGTCGCGCGAGATGGCGTGGCCATTCTCGATGTAGCGGCGCATTTGCGGCGACAGCTGGTCGCGATGACGATCCCAGGCGAAGGCCATGCAGGCGGCGCGCTCGTAGAATGCAACCGTCGAGCGGGCGATAACGTGTAAGCCGGTGAACGCGGCCGGCAACTCGAAATCGCGCACGTGGGCGCCGGCTTTGCCGAGTGCTTTCGCGGCCTGCTCCACCGCGGCTTTGCTTTCGTCCTGCGCGGTGTCCCACAAATCCGTGCGCCACACTCCGATGCGCGGCGGCGCGCTCAATTGCACCGGCGCTGTTGGCGTCTGCATGCGCAGCACCGCCATCAGCATTGCGATGTCGTCGATCGAGCGTGCCAGCCAGCCGATGGTGTCGATCGAGTCGGCGGCCGGCCAAGTACCGGCCTTGTTGATGGTATTGTAGGTCGGCTTGTAGCCGGACACGCCGCAGAACGACGCCGGGCGGAGCACCGAGCCGCCGGTCTGGGTGCCGAGCGCGGCGGGCACCATGCGGTCGGCGACCGCCGCGGCTGAGCCGCTCGACGAGCCGCCGGGCGTGTGTGCCGCGTTGTGCGGATTGGTGGTTTGCGGCGGCGCGCTGCCGGCAAATTCGCAGGTCGCGGTTTTGCCGAGGATAATGGCGCCGGCGCGGCGCAGCAGCGCCACGCAGGCGGCGTCCGCTTTCGGCCGATGGCCGCGATAGATCGGCGAGCCCATCTCGGTCGGCATGTCGAACGTGTCGATCGTGTCTTTCAGACCGATCGGCACGCCGTGCAGCGGACCGCGCCGCGGGCCGCGATCGAGCGCGCGCGCCTGAGCGAGCGCGATCTCCGGATCGAAATTCACCCACGCCTTGACGACATTGTCGCGCGCCGCAATGCGCGCCACGCAGTCGCGCACCACTGCCTCGCACGTCGCCTCGCCCGCGGCGATTTTTTCCGCGATCTCGACCGCGCCGAGCTCGTTGAGCGGCCGCTTGAGCTTGAAGTCCATCTTAGTTCTTGCCGGCGCGCGCCGCCGATGTGCCGGCGATCTTGCCGAACACGGTGCCGGACATCAGGCCCGAGCCGCCCGGATAATTGAAGTAGAACAGGCCGCCGACCAGTTCGCCCGCCGCATGCAGGCCGCGGATCGGCTGATAATCGGTGTTGAGCACTTCGCCATCGGTGTTGATGCGCAAACCGCCGAACGTGAAGGTGACGCCGCAGGTCACGGCATAGCCCTCGAACGGCGGCGTATCGATCGTGTTGGCCCAGTTGCTCTTGTCGACGGCAAGGCCGACCGTGCCGCGGCCGTCCTTGACGTTCGGGTTGAACGGCACCTCGGTGCGCACCGCGGCGTTATATTCCTTGATGGTCTCGAGGAACGCGGCGGCGTTGACGCCTTCGAGTTTTTTGGCAAACTCTTCGATGGTGTTGGCGGTCACCCTGGTGATCTGCCGGATCTTGTATTCGTCGCGCTGCAGGTGCTTGGTTTTCTGATCGAACACCTGCCAGGCGAACTGGCCGGGCTGCTCCAGCACCACGCGGCCGTATTTGGCGTAGGTGTAATTGCGGAAATCGGCGCCCTCGTCGCAGAAGCGCACGCCGTCGGCGTTGACCATGATCGCGAACGGGTAGGAGTGCTTCTGGAAATTGTCGCCGACCGCGAGGTCGCCGAATTCCGGCGCGTTGTAGTCCCAGCCGACCGCGTGGCAGCCCGACCAGTTGCCGTAGGGCATCGCGCCCGCCTCGATCGCCATCTGGATGCCCTTGCCGGTGTTGAAGCGGGTGCCGCGCACCTTCGCCAAATCCCAGCCGGGCCCGAGATAGCGCGTGCGCATCTCGGCATTGGCCTCGAACCCGCCCGACGCCAGCACGACGGCCTTGCACGGGATCGTCGTCGTCGTGCCCTCGACATTGGCGATGACGCCGTGCACGCCGCTGTCGTCGGCGACGAGCTTTTCGCCGCGCGCCTCATAGGCGATCTGGATTTGGCGCTCCTCGGCG
>JASHPU010000254.1 GCA_030037885.1 Xanthobacteraceae bacterium
AATCCGCCGGCGGTGCCGGTCGGCGGCATCGTGCCGTATTTCGGCGGCACGCTGCCGTCCGGCTTCGCGCTGCCGCAGGGGCAGAATCTTTCGGCGACGTCCTTTCCGGCGGCCAACGCCGTACTCGGCACCACCTACGGCAATCCGGGCGGCGGCAACTTCACCATGCCCGACCTGCGCGGGCGCTTCTTCTTCAATCTCGATAGCGGCGGGTCGAACAGGCTCAGTAGCGTCATCTCATCGAGTTCGACGCTCGGTGCGACCGGCGGCGGTCAGAATCAGACAATCGCGCAGGCAAATTTGCCGAACGTGAATTTTGCGGTAAGCGGCATATCGCTGACCAATGGTGCGATTACCGGTACGATGAGTACGACAAACGTAATAGGTGGAAATGACAATGCTTTTGATGTCGGAACAAGTGGCGTTACTGCGAATATCACTTCTACGCAGCTTAGCCTGTCCAGTGCAGTGAGCGTGTCGGCGCAGGGTGCAGCCGCATCCGGAGGCTCTGGCACTGCGCTGCCTACAGTGCCGCCCGCGATGGGGGTCAACTGCATGATGAGGATTGCCTGACAAGGCTCGCCATCACTGGATGGCGCCGAGGCGCTGTAGCAACGTCTTGAGTGCCCGCCGGAACATGCTCCGCTGTTTGACGATCGCGTATATCTGCCCGTTGGCATCATGCGCACGGGTTGGCAGGTCGCGCCGATGAGAGACGCCGGAATAATGACAGATCAGTGACTTGCGAAGCATGCCTGGCTTATTTGGCCTCGATCCGCGATGCAGAAGGCGACCGTGCCAAATCAGCACGTCGCTGCGCCTTGCAAGGAATTCTCGCGTTTCAGCGCGTCGCCGCTTGATCTCCGCATCGAGTGCGGGGACAACAAACGCCTCTGACACTGAAGGCCAATCTGGGCGCATCGCTTGTCGCCGCGGCATGTGCGCCCGCACCTTGTCGCCGCGCGTCAGTGGCCAGCGGTGCGATCCTGGCACATATTCGAACGGCCCGCTGTCGGGGTGAATGTCGTCGAGAGCCATCCACACGGCAGCGTACCAGCTGTTGATGAACGGTGGGTTCAAATAATCGTCCTGATGCCAGCCGCGTTCGGTGCTCACCCATCCAGTCAGACAAAGGTGCAGCAGCATTGGTTCGCCGATCAGCTCGCGCATCTGCCACATTAGCGGTGGGTAAAGGGCAAGCTCGCGCAGTTCTGGAACATCGAGATACGGCGTCGGAGAAGCCCAACCGCCCGGATGCTCCACTTGTGCTCGTCGAGCCGAATAGGCGTCTATCAGATCGTCCGGCAGAAACCGCGGCAGGATGAGGACGCCATCGCGCCGCCACGCCAACTGCGCCGGCGTGAGCGCGGCTTCGTCGACGACGGGTTGGTCGAGCGGTGGCAGCAGTTTGGTGTCCGGTTCTTCACTCAGGTCGGCGAAACTCGGCTGCATCCGAGGGGCCCTCCGCACCGTCAGAGTGCACTGCACTGCCTGCGCAAGTCAACTGAATGGCATTCAGTCATTCAACACGCGGCGGCGAGGATTCGGCGCGGTGCAGATTACACTAATCCTTACTGCCTCAAAAAGCGCGGGGCGCGTTGTAGCGCCCTCGTCCCTTGCGGGAGAGGGCTACGCGGCGGTTCAACAACAAAAGTGGGTGAGGGGCCGCGGCCGCAACCCCTCACCGTGCCAAGTTTGTTGCGCGGCTCGCGTCGCCTCTCCCGCAAGGGGCGAGGGCAGGTCCATAAGCGCCGCGGTTCCGGCAGCACCTCGATGGACGCTCCGAACTTTTGACGCGGTAAGACCAACCTTACCTTGCCTGAACCGCTTCTTCCGGCGCAGCCTGCTCGTAGCCGTCATGCGCTGCCTGCTGCGTCGTTGGATGACCAGCCATGATTCGTTGCGCGAGTTGCTTTCCTTTGCGGCGAAGCGGGGTCTCGACGAAGCGGAAATTCAGCTCCGCCACGATCGGAATCAGTACGGCCGCCGCCAAGGCATAGACGAAACGAAACCACGGCGCTGCGGCTTGTTCAGGTATGAGATGCCACGCTCGAAAGCCCATGTCCTGGATGAATCCGAAGACCGGAATGTGAATCAAGTAGATGCCATACGAACGCGATCCCATCCACGCCAACACGACGCGCAACGGCCGCGAAACCGGAAGAACGTAACCGGCATGGAACGACGCCAGAAATACCAGACCCGCAGAGACCAGGGCGACCGAGCTTTCAGCTCTAAAATGTGGCACCAGGTGGTACGCGTGCATCAAGTTGACGAGCAGAAAAACCAGAATGGCATTTATGCTCATGGCGACTGTTGGGCGCCGGCAGAACTTCGGTTCCCATTTGAAGTAAGTGGCCGATCCGCAAAATATGCTGATCAGGCAGCCCCACATCAGGGCATCGGAGCGCGTATTCCAGAGGTAAGGATGCTCGAGCAGCGAACGATCCGGAAATACCTGCACAAAAATGAGCGCAATCAGGACCAGCGGCCGCCATCGACCACGAAAGAAGAACAGGAACAGCGGGAACAGCAAATAGAACTGATCTTCCAGCGCCAGCGACCAATACTGTGCATTGCCGCCCAGGCGTCCGCTGGCGAAGGCAAAATTGGTCGTATTCGTCATGATGAAAATTGCGCTACTAACATTGCCCTCGAACGAGTAGAACCAGCCGGTGTGATTGAAGGCCCAGCTGCAACCAATCGCGATCAGCAGCCATAGCCATGCCGACGGCACGAGTCGGAAAATACGGCGAACCCAAAAGGCTCGCACCGACCGCCACCATTGGCCGTCGCGGCGGCTCTGGTCAAAGAACGGCTGAAAGCTTTGGCAGATGACAAATCCGGAAATGCAGAAGAACAGGTCGACGCCGGTGCCGCCACCGAAGTAAGAGACAGGCTTCCATGCGAGAAATTTCGCGGCGTGCTGGAGGACAACCAGGATTATCGCCACTGCCCGCAGATACTCGATCTCAAGATTGATGTCGTGGGAGTACGTCCAACGACTGGCCGCTCCAGGCTGATCGCCAAACCCTGGTCGCGAAGCGAATTGCACCAGCCCAACCCCAAAACCTCTGGCTTGGAATAGCGCAAAAACGCAGCGCAAGTCGAACGGTATTTTGCGAAGCCCGGATGCCGGCGCGCAGCGACCGCTTGCGGTTCGATTTGCATGGCGGCTTCCGCAAAGTCAGCCGCGGCGTTCCGCCCAGCCGGGATCGAGCGGTCGCGGCATCAAGTGCGCGATCAGGTTCGCTCAAGGCGTGTCGAACTTGTACCAGACCATTAAATTTCCTGAATAGAACGCGCCGTCCGGTTCGCACGTCAGATGCACATCGACATGCGTCCGGGACATCGGCTGCCCTGCCGGAAATTGCATGCCGCTGTCGCCGGGGAATCGTTGTTCGGTGTGCACGGCCAGGTACGTTTTGCCAAATGGCAGCGACCGACCGGCGGAAGCGTAGCGGTAGGGCGTCATGGGATCGCCGTTGTAGCTGTTGCCGACAAAGATCATCGCGAGTTTGGCAAAGCGGTTTTGCCACTTATCTGTCACGATCACCGCGTCGGCCGATACGGCAACGAACCGGATCGGCAGCTTTTCCCAGGCGCCGACGGCAAAGGCGGCATTGAACCATCCGGGATAATCGTACTTGGGACGTCCGCAAGCGCCTTGAAAGACGAAAAGGCGACTGCACAGCGCCGGATTTTTAAGCTCCGGTCCGCCGCCGCACTGTGCTGCGCGCGCGGCGTCTGACCAAAATAGAACCAGGACGATAGCGATCACGGCGCGCCGCATCGGGCTATTCCAGCGGCCGCCGCAGCGTCTGTCAACGGAAGAGAAAGGTTGCCTGAAATGACCGTAGCAATCCCGCTTTCGCAGATCGGCGACGCCGCCGCGTTCGCGGCGCGCGTCGCGGCGTTCCGCAAGTCCAGGCTCGACCATCAGAAGACGGTCGGTGTGCCGGCGCCGCGCGAGCACGAACTGGTCGAGGCCTGCGTGCGCCGCGTGCCGAGCCCGCTTCTCCCTCCCCCTGAAAGAAGGGGGAGGGTCGGGGTGGGGGTCCTGGCCGGCAGCGTGGCGCGGCCGATCGCAACCACTGAGCCGCCGGCCCGCGACCCCCACCTATCCTCCCCCTTTCAGGGGGAGGAAGCGCATGCGGATGCCGACGATTACGAGATCGTCGACTACGAGATTGTCGACGATCGGCCCAGCTTGCGCGCGCGCAAGGACGCCCTCATTCACCAGATTTCCGAGCAGGAGCGCGCGCTGATGATCGCCTCGATGGCGCCGGGCAAGCGGCGGCTCGCCGGCCTGCGCGCCCACGAGATTCACCAAAAGCCGGAAGTTGAACGCAGCGGCGCCGACAAGCAATTCCTCGTCGAGACGCAGGCGCGGCTGCAACGCGAGGCCGCAATCGGCCGCCACGCCGCCGAGCAGATGGCCGCGATCGAAGATTTGACCGAGGCCACGATCGACGCCTGGCAACCGGCGCCGTTTCCAGGGATCAGCGATCAGCAAACAGGAATCAAGGATCAGGAAGCTCGCGGGCCGATACCTGATTCCGGATTCGTGATTGCTGACGCCTGATCCCTAATTCCTGATCCCTGATCCCTGGTAATCCCCATGACCGCAACGCAAATCCAATTCCGCCGCGGCAGCGCGGCGCAGATGGCGACGTTCACCGGCGCGCAGGGCGAGGTGGTCGTCGACACGACCAATAACCGCGTGGTCGTGCAGGACGGCGCGACCGCGGGCGGCTGGCCGGCGGGCAAGATCGCCGAAATTTTCCCGCAATGCGGCCGCCTGTCGTTTGTCAGTGCGACGCAGATCGCGTTCACGCCATTCAACGGCAACAGCGTCAAGATTGCCGGCCTCGTTTATCCGATGCCCTCGGCGGGTATCAGCGCTGCCAACAGCAACGTTTATGTCAACGGGACGGCCGGCCAAAACCTCGCGGCCTCGACATTCTACTACGTCTATTTGTTCAGCAACTCCGGCGCGCTGACGATGGATTTCTCGACGACCTCATACGCAGCCGACACGGCAGCCGGTAATGTCGGCGTCCAGATCGAGAGCGGTAACAACTCGCGAACGCTGATCGGTTGGATTTATACGAATGCGTCGAATGAGTTTCAGCCGCCAAAGGTCAATTCATGGTTCAATCAGGCCACCTCTACGCCGGTTAACTTTGGGCCGCTTGCGAACAATGCGATCACTGGAACGACAAGCTATAAAATGTTCGGTTATGGAGGCTCGCTTGCCTACGTCCCCATCCGCAGCGGAACCCTCATCATCAGCGGCAACTTCCGCTCCCTGGGCACCTCCGTCTCAGGGGCTGACGGCGACGACTACGCAATATATTACGGCACCGGATCGGCGCCCGCCAACGGCGCCGCCGTTACTGGAACGCCGGCTTTCGGCATCCAGTGCAGCACGCCAAACGGCGTTACCAATTTCTACCCGATCGCGGGAACGGTTTCCGGCCTGAGCATCGGCACACCTTATTGGTTCGATCTCGCCGGCCTGCTCGGTGCGAGCTCGGCGACCATGCAGCTGTATGGCCCGGCATTTTTCGTTTTGGAGCTGTGACGCGATCATCGCCACGAGAGCCCACGATCGCGATGCCGCGTAAGCCGTAGCGCCGCCCGGCGCGGCCGTTTTTTTCCTCGAACAAAAAGGTGACTGATGCGAGCGCTTCTCGCCGCGCTGATCTTTTGCCTCGGCGTTACGCCGTCGCTTGCCGATCTGGCGAGCTGCTACGGCCGCGAGCATCATCAGTGGCGTACCGCGACTGGTGCTCTGTACGACCCGTCGCGGCTGACCGCCGCGCATCGCTCGTGGCCGTTCGGCACGCGCGTGCGGGTCACCAACCTGCACAACGGTCACTCCGTCGCCGTCGTCATCAACGACCGGGGTCCTGCCGCCTGGACCCATCGCGCCATCGACCTGTCGCTCGGCGCCTGCCGCGCCATCGGCAACCGCGGCTTGGCCCGCGTCTTCCTGCAAATCATCGGAGGTCGTCATGAAGCGCATTTTCGCCGTCGTCCTCGCCGTCATGTCCGTCGCCGCGGCGGCTGAAGCCCGCGCGCAGACCGCAAGCGAGCGCGCCGCTTGCAAGCCGGACGTGTTCCGGCTGTGCGCCGCCAGGCAGATCGCGGCCGCGGCGCTCGGCGACCGCACCGGCATCTACGCTTGCTTTCGCGCCCACCGCCACGACCTGTCGCCGGCTTGCGACCGCGTCCTGCAAAATCACGGATACTGAGGCTTCGCCAGAAGTCGGAAGCCGGAAGTCTGAAATCGGAGAAGAGGTATCCCATGCGTTGCCGCTCGCTCATTCTGATGTCCGGCTTCTGGTTTCTGATTTCTTCGCTGCCAGCGGCAGCGCACGATGACGTCCGCTTCGCATCGTCACCGCTTAAGCCGTGGTTCGACCAGCTTAAAGCGGCAACGGGCTGTGCTGCAGCTTTGCCGATGGCGTTACCGTCGAGGACGTCGATTGGGACGTGCATGACGGCCAATACCGCGTGCGGCTCGACGGTCAGTGGATACCGGTGCCCGACGACGCGGTGGTGACCGAACCCAACCACTACGGCCGCGCCGTGGCGTGGCCGTATCAGGACGCCAGCGGCGCTACGCGAATCCGCTGCGTCATGCCCGGCGCGGGCACTTGAGCTTTGTTCGTGTCATCGCGGGCGCCGACGCAGCGCCGTGCGGGCCGCAAACCCAGACAACGCCAATGGAGACAACTGTGGCGATCATTCCGCTCGTCGCCGACATGGCGCATTTCAACCCGGTGAATTTCACCGAGCTGAAAGACGCCGGTTTCGCCGGCATCATTCATAAGGCGCGCCAAGGTGTCGGCGTCGGCGATCCGAAATATGCCGCGCGCATGGCGGCAGCAAAGAGCGCCGGGCTGCGCTGGGGCGCCTACGATTTCGCGACGCATGACGACGTCGCCGCCAACGTCGCCGCCTTTCTCGCCACCGCGCGGCTCGAGCCGACCGACAGCGCGTGGCTCGATTTCGAGGACAACGCACATTCGCAGATGACCGCCGGCCAGGCTTACGAATTTCTGGACCGCGTCGCGCAAAAGCGCGGCTGCGCCTGCGGCATCTATGGCGGCAATCGCATCCGCGAACAGATCGACCGGCACGATGCGAAATGGATCGACATGGCTGAGCGCGCGCCGCTGTGGCAATGCCGTTACGTCAAGGTGCAGCCGGCGGACAATGCGGAGCTGTTTCGCGTCATTGCGCCGATCCCGCCGTGGACGAAAAATTTTCTCATCCAATACACCGGCGACGGCGTCGGCCCGCGGCCGCACACCGCGCCGGGCTTGGCGAACGGCGCCGACCTCAACGCCTTCAACGGCAGCGACGAAGAGCTTGCCGCCGCATGGACCGGCTGGACGGCGCAGGCGCCGACGCGGGAGGCCGCATCACTCACCAACCGTGTGTAATCCCAGCCAAAGGAGCTCCGCATGAACTCTGTCTTGACCAACTGGAAGACCACTCTTGCCGGTGCGGCGACGATCTTGACCGCACTTGGCGACATCGCGAGCCATCTTTCAGCCGGCAGCATCGGGTCCGGCTCGATCGAAACGGACATCGTGACCATTCTCGCCGGCTTTGGTCTTGTCGCCGCAAAAGACGCGAACAGCAAATAAAACGCTTCTGAACGTACCCGGCTCGCTAGCATGAGGGACTAGGGCTGCCGGGCAATCTCAATTCCCTCGGAGCCAATCGACATGAACGAAGCTATCACCGCAATCAACACCGCGCTTCAGTCCGGCAACACCGGCTTAGCCACGACCTTGACGCAACTGCTGCACGTCGGCTCGTCGCAGCAGGGCCTTGATTTCAAGAACAAGACCATGACGACGACCTGGTACAGTAACAACCAGGCGACGGCCATCAGCTTGGTCGCGTCCGGTTGGACCATCATTCCGGGCTAGCGATACAGGCTCCGGCCCGGATCGTTGCGCCGACGCTGCTGGCGAAGATCATTGTTGATCTTGCGCCGGCAGCGCAGCCGCTATCCGTGCCACAGCATTGCACGAATCATGTCGGCCGCCTCAAGAGATAACGCGAAGGTTACCTGATGCCTGGGAAACTCGACGATATCAGCGAAGCGATCGGCCGGCTGCGCGCCAGTGTCGCCGATATCCAGCGCCGCATTGCCGATAATCAGCGGCTGCAGGACGAGCGCTACGCCGACCAGCGCGCGGCGCTGCGCGATCTCGCACAAAAACTCGACAAGCATGCGGCGTCGATTGAAACCATACGGCCGACTGTCGCCGCGCTCGAGTTGGCGCGATCCAAGCTGATGACGTGGGCGTCGATTGGATTTGCCAGCGTCGTGTTGCTGGGCTGGATCGTGGAGGCGGCCATCAAATGGCTCGTCACCGCGATCCTCTCGCACTTTCAATAAGCGAGTAATGAGCAGGTCTCAAGCACCGGAAAAATAGAGCCGCCGCAGCCACGCCCCAAACCATTTGCGGGCGAGGACGCGGCTGTAATCAATGCGGCGCGGCTACAATCCGCGCTGCACGCCATCGGGGCTGCAGCAGCGCCTCAGCTATAAGCGCCGGCCAAAGCCACCACGAAAACCTCCCGCAATGAGCGAGATGAGAAACAGCACGATGGCGACAAAAAATACGATCTTCGCGATGCCCACCGCGGCGCCGGCAATCCCGCCGAAACCCAGGATGGCGGCGATCAGCGCGATGATCAAAAGCGTAACGACGAGGCTCAGCATGGGCGCGCTCCCTGACGGTTGTCGCGCAGACAACTCACGACAGGGCGCGGCGGTTCCTTAAATTTGCCCGGCGGTTCCGGCGCCGCGGGCCCTTGATGACGGCGCACGCCTTCAAATCTGGTCCGGATCGTCCTTTGGCGGAAACAGCAGAACCGCCAACACGGCGGCCAGCGTGATCCCGACGTAGATCTGCGGCTGCGACTGCTGCAGCGCCAGCGCGACCTGGCCGCACAGGCGGTCGAAAGCGATAAGAACGGAAGCAGGATCGCCCATCATGGTGAGCCCCTCAAAACACTCAGCAGACGGATTGCACGTGAAGAGCGCGTCTCATGCGGGCCGAAACGAGCGAAAGTGTGGCTAGGCGCGCGGTCACGCTGAATAGCCTGACGGGTGAGGGGCGGTCAGGCGGGAACTTGCCATAACGGCGCCCGCCATCAGCAGCCTTTTCTGACATTTGCGAGTGGAGGCGAGCCGTGCTGGATCATCAGTACCGCGGCGGATCGCGCGCGTTTGAACG
>JASHPU010000255.1 GCA_030037885.1 Xanthobacteraceae bacterium
AGCCGCGACATCGCCTCGTAATAACGCACCTTGCGCTGCGGCAGCGTCACCACCGGCTGCAGATAAAGGTCGATTTTGGCGGCTTCGACCGCGTCGCGAACGAGCGCGATGATGCCGTCACGATCAAGGCCTTCGAATCCCGGAACGGTACGCTCGGCGGGCGGCTTCACTGGCGCCGGCGGCGCCGGCGCGGCAGCGGCCGCGACGATGGCGTCGGGCAGCTTCGCGGCCGTGTCGGGCACCGGCGGCACGGCATTCACATGCGCGGCAGCCCCAGCCAGCGCGTGGTCGTGGGCGGTGACCGAATCGGCGAGTTGCGTGACGAGGGTGGACAATTCCTCGAGTTCCGCGGCCAGCGGCTGCGCGGTCTGCAGCGAGCGTTCCAGCACGTGCTCGACCTTTTGGTCCATGGCGCTGAGCTGGCGGCCGAACTCGGCGAGTTGCCGCGCCAGGTCGCCGGAATTGCGCGACAGCGCCGAAATCTGGTTGCCGGCCTCGGCGCGATCGCGCAGCCGGGCGGCGACGGCGTCATACACCGCAAGGGCGGTGAGGAGGGCGAGCCCGCCCAGCGCGGCTTCGGCAGCGGTGAAGCCAAACCGCAGATAGAGCATGAGGCCGATCGAGCCGGCAATGAGCACCATGCAAACGGCGATGAAGATGGCGCTGATCCGCACCATGCCAAACCCCTCTGCCTCACCCGCAAGGATGCGTGCGCGGTCCCTGAAAAGCGATTCGCCGCCTGGAGCTTCTAATGTCCATAAGCGCCGCGTCGCCGCAAGTCCGCAGCCGGTTGCCGCCCATCGTAGCCAAAGCGGCGGCGCGCTCCTATAAGCCCCTCGGCAGTGGACATTATCAGCGGGTGCGGCGACCAGATTTCGATGACGCAAGCCCCCTTCTCGACCGCGTTCGCGTCTGGCGCGCCGGAACCCGCTGCAAAATCCGGCTTGGTCGGCTTCATCGCGCGGCGGCCCGGCGAGGCGTTTGCCGCGTTTCTGGCCGTGCATTTTGCCGTGTGGACGGCGCTGCCGACGCTGCTCTATGCCAATTTGCCGCTCGACCTGATCGAGGCGCTGACCTACGGACGCGAATGGCCGCTCGGTTCCGACAAGCTGCCGCCGCTGCCGTGGTGGATGGTCGAGATCACCTACCGGTTGTTCGGCCCTGACGTCTTCTATTATGCACTCGCCGAAATCACCGTCGCCGCCGCGTTCGCGCTGGTCTGGGCGACCGCGCGGCCGCTGGTCGGCGGCGGCGGCGCGCTGATCGCGGTTCTGATCGTCGACGGCTTGCATTACTTCCAGTACACAGCGGCGAAATTCAATCACGACGTCATCCAGCTGCCGCTCTGGGCGCTCGCCGGCTACGCCTTTCACGCCGCGCTCAAGCGGGGGCAGATGCGCCACTGGCTTCTGCTCGGCGTCGCCTTCGGCGGCGCGCTGTGGGCCAAGTATTTCGTCGTCATACTCGCCGCGGCCTATGCGGCCTTCATGGTGTTCGATCGCGATGCGCGCCGGGTCTGGCGCACGCCCGGACCATGGCTCGGCACGGCGGTGGCGCTCGCCATCGCGAGCCCGCATCTGGTCTGGCTGGTCGCGAACGATTTCCCGCCGTTCGGCTACCTCGAAGCGCGCTCGGCGCCGGCGTCCAACTGGTACGATTATGTGCTGCATCCGGCCCAATTCATGCTCGGCCAGTTGTTCTTTTTGCTGCCGACGCTGTTCATCGCCGCCATGTGGGTGTGGCCGCGCCGGGCGGCGGCAAACGCTCCCGCTGCCGTCGCAACGGTGGATGGCGGCTCCGCCGACGCCTTCGACCGCCGCATCGTCACCCTGCTCGCCTTCGGCCCCGCCGCCGCCATGATCGCGCTGATCGCGGTCAGCGGCCGCGGCGCGGTGACCATGTGGGGCTACCCGCTGTGGATCTTTGCCGGGCTCTGGATCGTGCTGTTGACGCCCAATGCCCACGAGCTGCGCCGGCTGCGGCGCACGGTCGCCGCTTGGGCCGTGGCGTTCGTCGCGCTCGCCATCGCCTTTACCGCCGACTACACCGTGCTGCCGCCGCTCGACCATCGCTATCGTGCCGCGTTTTTTCCTGGCGAAGCGCTGGCCGCCGCGCTGACGCAGCGCTTTCACGCCGCGACCGGCGGCAAAAAGCTGCGCTATGTGATCGGCACGATGTGGCTCGGCGGCAATGTCGGCCATTATTCGCCGGATCATCCGCAGGTGCTGATCGACGGCCTGCCACGGCGCGCGCCGTGGATCGATCTCGCCGACCTGCGCGCCAAGGGCGCGGTGCTGGTCTGGAACGTCGGCGATTTCAATCGCCTGCCGGCGCCGTTCGCCGCAATCGCGCCGACCGCGCGGGTCGGTAAGCCGTTCATACTGCCCGCCCGCCGCTTCGGTGTCGGCGTGGAGCATATCGGCTGGGCCGTGCTGATGCCGCAGTGACGACCTGCCCGCAACAGCCGATGCGCCAGACGTCACGTCACCGCCCGGATCGCCTGCCCGATTTTGTCGAAAATCTCGCCGATCTGCGCCTCGCTGACGATCAGCGGCGGACAGAGTTCAAGCGTGTCGCCGGCGATGCGCACCATCAGGTTCTGCTCGCGGAAGGCGCGGTCCATGATCGCGGAAGCGCGGGCTCCGGGCGCGCCGGCGCGCGGCTCAAGATCGATGCCGGCGGTCAGCCCGACGGTGCGGATGTCGAGCACGCCCGGCAGCGCTTTGAGCGCCATCGCGGCGTCGGCCCAGACCGGCTCGAGCGCGCGCGCCCGTTCGAACAGCTTTTCGTCGCGGTAGAGATCGAGCGTGGCGAGGCCGGCGGCGCAGGCCAGGGGATGCGCCGAATAGGTATAGCCGTGAAACAGTTCGATGGTCTGTTCCGGGCCGTGCATGAACGCGTCGTAGACCGGCTCGCGCGCGATCACGCCGCCCATCGGCACGCTGCCGGAGGTGACCGCCTTGGCGAAGGTGAGGAGATCGGGCGTCACGCCGTAGCGCTCGGCGGCGAAGGCGTGACCGAGCCGGCCGAAGCCGGTGATCACCTCGTCGAAGATCAGCAAAATGCCGTGCCGGTTGCAGATCGCGCGCAGCCGCTGCAGATAGCCTTGCGGCGGCGGCAACACGCCGGTCGAGCCGGCCACCGGCTCGACGATCACGGCCGCGATCGTGGACGCAGCGTGCAGCGCGACGATCCGTTCAAGCTCGTCGGCGAGGTGAGCGCCCCATTGCGGCTCGCCCTTGCAGAAAGCCTGATGCTCGCGGCTATAGGTCGCCGGCAGGTGATCGACGCCGGCGAGCAGCGTGCCGAAGAATTTACGGTTGTTGACGATGCCGCCGACCGATATGCCGCCGAAGCCGACGCCGTGATAGGCGCGCTCGCGGCCGATCAGGCGGGTGCGCGCGCCCTCGCCGCGCACCTGATGGTAGGCGAGCGCGATCTTGAGCGCCGTGTCGACCGCCTCCGATCCGGAATTGCAGAAAAACACCCGGTCGAGGTCGCCGGGCGCCAGCGCCGCGATCCGGCTGGCCAGCTCGAACGCCTTGGGATGGGCGAACTGAAACGCCGGCGCGTAATCGAGTTCCTCGGCCTGGCGCTTGATCGCCGCGACAATCGGGTCGCGGTTATGGCCGGCATTGCTGCACCACAGCCCGGCCGTGCCGTCGAGCACGGCGCGGCCGTCGTGGGTGAAATAGTGCATGTCCTTGGCGCGCGCGACGAGGCGCGGCGCCCGCTTGAACGCCCGGTTCGGCGTGAACGGCAGCCAATACGCTTCGAGATCGTTGGGCTGGTGCGCCGTTGCGGCGCTCGCTTCCTGTGTCATCAGATTCATAACGCAACTCCGCGCCAGAGCGGCCGAACAGACCAAAGTTTCCAATCCGACATTCCGTCCGCCATTCTGCCAGAAATCGGCGACGCCGTCGCAGCCGATGACCCCCAAGGCGGCGGCGCAACGCGTCCCTTGTTCCCCTCATCCTGAGGTGCTCGCGCGTGGCGCGAGCCTCGAAGGATGCAGGCCCGGGCGCCCCGGCCTACATCCTTCGAGGCTCGCTTCGCTCGCGCCTCAGGATGAGGTGAACGAGGTAAGCGACATCGTTCTCGCGGCGCGTTTTTGTTGCGCCCGAGGTTTGTTTGATCGCGTTCGTAGGGTGGGTTGAGCGGAGCGAAACCCACCGTGCGGCGGCGCGGCTCGATGATGGGTTTCGCAAGGGCTCAACCCATCCTACAAACGGAAGAAATAAATAAGGAGACGGAACGCCGAGAGACGCGTCGTCACGATCCGCGCCACGCGCAACGCGCGTTACCACGCGTGCACGCTTCGGGCGCGGCGCCGCCCCCTCCCTACCCTCCCCCGCTTGCGGGGGAGAGTAGGGAGGGGGCGGCTCGCCTCTCGGCGTTCCATCGCGGCTCTCGCCGGCCGGTTGTCACCTTGCCGGCTCAGCTCCAGGCCAGGCTTCCTGGGACGCGGACGCTCGGTCTTCGCTAGGCGGGCGTTACCCGCCCCTTCCTGTCCCAGTCCAGAGGCAGCACCCCTCACTGCGGCCGTAGTACCGCAGCGCGTGATGCCCGGAGCCGCCCGGGCGCAGGGGGCAAGCCTGCGCGCAGGCACCGCACTCGCTCCTACCGCACGGCTTGCCGTCCGCGCGGCGTCCTTGTTGAGCGAGTATTGGCGCTTCCCATAGCCGTCACAGAATTATTGTCAAGTTTGTCGCGCGATAGGAGACATAATTAATTGATTAAACGAACCTTTTTGTTTCATTCTTTCATGCGCCTAACCCCACCGTCGCAATTCACTCGGCGTTGATTCGCAAAGAATGCGTAGCCCGCTTGGCGGCCCTTTAGTTGCGACACTACGGCTACCAGTTCCGCGCGCGCGATTTTGCGGTCGCGCCCTGCTACGGGATTGCCTGCACGGCTGCGACTCCGACCGGTGAGCGGACCCGCTAAAGGCAGTCGCTTACTTTGGATTTTGGCCCTGTCGGAAGTCGCACAATGCCAGTTTTGACGACCTCAACAGCTGGCGACGGAAGCCGAAGTCGGAGGCATTCGAATTCGGCTCACGGTTGGCCGCGATCTACGGCCGGGCGATGCGCCAGGCGCCGTTGAGGAAGCCGTCGCCGGTGATGTCGCCCGGCTTCTTGTCTTTTTTCCAGGTGTAGAGCGGACGGCCTTTGTAGGTCCACTGCTTGCTGCCGTCGTCGCGGGTGATCATGCCGTAGTCGCCCATCGCCATCGCGCCGGCTGCAACCTTCAGAGGCGGCCAATTGCCTGCGCACGGGCCGTTGCAGGCCGACTTGCCGCCGGAATCTTTGTCGAAGACATACAGCGTCATGCCGTTGTCGTTGGTGAGCACTTTGCCCTTCGCGCTATCGCCGATTTTGGTCGGCGCCATCGGCGGCATCTGCGCGAATGCCATGGTCGCCACGATTGTCGCCGTGGCACAAACGGTCATAAGCAACTTTCGCATGTGCGTTCTCCGCGTTGGACTTGCTGGACGCGCTCCAGTTCTTCGGTAAACCCCGGGCCGCGACAAAAATTTCCGCTTCGCGAGGCAGTTCCTCCGGCCGGAATTGCGCGACTACCGGCCCCGAGCGCGCAGCTAAAAAGTGGCTACCACCGGAAGGCGTTGGAGGTGCGTTGCCGAAACGACACAGGGCGGCGAACATGCGCCGTAGCCGTCTGGCCAGGGACTCTGTTTCGCGTTATGGTATTATCTCTGGGCAATCCCGAAAAGGGGATGACGTGCACAGCCCGTTCGCCAGGCGATCTTTGCGGCAGCGCATCGTTGCGCTCGTTGCCGCCTATGTGATTGCGCTGGGCGGGCTGTTCGCGAACCTAGCCGCTGCCAACGCTGCGGCCGCGGCAGCGACCGGCTCCGGCACGGTCACCTGTCACAGCCATAGCGCGGCCGAGCCCTCGCCTACCCGGAACGACAACAACGGCAGCGTCTGCATCGATTGCTGCTGTGTCGGCTGCCTGATGCTCTTGGCGGCGCTGCCGCCGCCGCTCAAAGCGGCCGGCGCGCCGCAGTCCGCCGCGGCGCGCCTGGCGCTGCCGCCGATCGCAGCCGTCCCGGCCGGAAACTCGACCAGATCACACCAATCGCGAGCGCCTCCACGGCAAGCGTGACCCCGCCCGCAGCGTTCTGCGGGTTGTCGCACGGCTTCTGTGGTGGAGTGTTGTATTATGTCTGGTCGTTCGTCGGCTGGTGCTGTCGCAATTGCGGCCAGCGTCGGATTGTGTGCATCACTGCACGCTCAGCCTGCCAACCAGTCAGAACCGCAAATAACGCTGCCGCAAATAAACGTCACCGGCGCCCGGCCCGTTCATGTCCGGCGCCGGGTGGCACGCCGGCCGGCCGCCGCAGCCGCGGCCCCGGCACCGACACCCACTCCGGCGGTCACGCCTGCAGCGACGCAGGCAGGAACACCAGGCGTGCGCAACGCGCCCGGACAAACCGTGACGACCATCTCGACCGGGCAGTTCAAGAGCACGCCGGAATTCGAGATCGGCGATATGCTGCAATACAGTCCCGGCATTTCCATCAAGCAGGGCAACGGGCCGCGCGACGAGGGCATCTCCATCCGCGGCTCCAATGCGCGCAACGGCTTCGGCATCCGCAATATCGTCATGGAGGACGATGGCTTCCCGGTCACCCAGCCGGACGGCTTGTCGCGCAGCGACCTGATCGATCCGCACTCCTATAGCGGGTTCGACGTCTACCGCGGGCCATCGTCGGCGATGTTCGGCAATTGGGCGACCGGCGGCGCCATCGACTTCCACACCTGGACCGGCGCGCAAATCGACGGCTTCGTTTACGGCGCCGAGGGCGGCTCGTTCGGCTATCTGAACAATTACGTCGACATCGGCCGCAAAATCGGGCCGCTCGAATATTCGCTGTTCGCCAGCGACGTGCGCGGCGACGGCTTCATCGACAACAGCGTGTTCAACACCCAGACGGTGAATTTTCTGGGCAGCTACGCCGTTACGCCCGACGATGTCGTCACCTTGAAGGTCGTCCACAACTATACCGGCACCGAGCTCCCGATACGGCTTTCACTCACCCAGTTCGAGCAAAATCCGTTTCAGAAAGGCTGCGTGGCCGCCGCTGCCGCCGCGCCCGGCTGCGCGACGGTCTCGCTGGACGCCAACGGCTTCTCGTCGCCGACCGTCGCCAACACCGCCGGACAGGCGGGGCTCGGCCGCCACGACCGGCGCGATATTGTCGGCCTGCGCTGGGAACACGATTTCGACAACGACACCACCTGGCGCAACCAGATCGTGTTCGACGACAAGGACATCAACCAGCCCACCGGCTCGACCAGCGCAGTCGGCGACACTCCGGCCTTCAACGTCATGAGCGACCTGACCCACAAGAGCTCGCTGTTCGGGCTCGGTCTGACCAGCTCCGCCGGCGTGTTCTACGACACCGAACGCTTGAGCAATTTCACCTATAACGTCGCACCCGGCGGCAACGCCACGCTCGGCGCGCTGACGTCTTTCTATAACAGCGGTGAGCACGAGAATTACGGCGCGCGCGTGCGCGAGGAAGTTAAGTTCAACGACAGCTGGACCGGCGTCCTCGGTGCCGACCTCGAGCGCACGCAAATTTCGACCGCAGACACGATCTTCGGCTTTACCGGCAGCGTGAATGGTATGCCGACCAGTTCGAACGTTTTTCCGATCGACACCCAGTATTTGAACCACGCCGAGGAAGCCGGATTGCTCTATCGTCCGAACGACGCTTGGCAGTTTCGCGGACGGGTGGCGACCGGCTATGGTACGCCGCAGGTCAGCCAGCTGACTGTCACCCCGCAGGGCGTGGCCGGCAACAACACGGCCCTGCAGACCCAGACCAATGTCGGCTACGATCTCGGCGCCGATTATACGCCGAACAGCGCGACCAAGATCAGCGTCACCGGCTTTTACGAGTTCTTCACCAACGAAATGATCACGCAATCGCCCGGCGCCGGGCTGCAGAGTTACACCTTCAATGCACCCGCTTCCCAGCACCGCGGTGTCGAAGCGGCAATCGATTGGCGGCCCGACCCGGGCTGGCGACTGACCACCGCATATACTTATCTCGACGAGTTCTATACCAATTATCTCGAGCAGCTGAGCGCCGGCGCCTTCACTGCAACGTTCAACCGCGACGGCAACAAGATTCCCGGCGTTGCTCCGAACGAACTGCTGACGCGGGTCGCCTACGACCAGCCGACCGGCCCCTGGAAGGGATTGGGCGGCTTCATCGAATACCAGTTCAAGGACGGCTACTTCATCGACAACGCCAACCTGGTCAAGGTGCCGGAGTACGGCGTGGTCAATCTCAATGCCCATTATGTTATCGAGCTGACGCACAACGATCTCAAATCGGCCACGCTGTTTTTCGAAGTCAAAAACGTCTTCAACACGATCTATGTGGCGTCGGCGAACGATATTACCGACACGCTGAACTCGACGACCGGCGCGGAGAACCCAGGCAGCGTGCTGGCGACAACCGGCACCGGATCCATCTATGCCGGGGCACCGCGAACCTTTGTCGGAGGATTCAAGCTGGCGTTCCAATGATTGCGGCGTAGTGCCATACCTGCGCAGACGACGGGTTGGCGCGCCGGCGACGCGATAGAAAGGACAAAGATGAAGCTCGATGTCTTAACAACGGCAGCCATCGGCCTTGCGCTGTGTGGCTCCGCGTTGGCGCAGATGGAGCATCATCATGAGGGGATGCATCATCACGAGGGCGCCGGCACCGCGAAATGTGCCAATGCGAGCCTTGCCTGCGCGACGCAGGCAACTCCGGCATTTGCTCCCGACGGCACCCTGTGGCTGGCGTGGACCGCGAATGGCACGGTTTCGGTGGCGCATTCGCGCGATCTCGCCCGCACCTGGTCGCCGCCGGTTGCGGTCAATCCGAAACCGCTCGACCTCGATTGGGGTCCCGATTCCCGGCCCAGCATCGCGGTCGACAAGGACAACCGTGTGTTCGTGGCCTTCGCCCGCTTCAGGAACAGCAAGTTCGACGGCGAGGTCCTGTTCAGCCGATCGCTCGATGGCGGCAACAGCTTTGCCGCGGCCACCCCGATTACCGACAATACCGAGAGCCAGCGCTTCCAAGCTCTGGTGCTCGACGCCGACGGTTCGCTGTTCGCGGCCTGGCTCGACAAGCGCGATCGGGTTCCGGCGATGGCGCATGGCGAAAAGTATGTCGGCGCCGGGCTCGGCTTTGCCTGGTCGAACGACCACGGAGCAACCTTCTCCGCCGCCAAGATCGCGGAGGACAACACCTGCGAGTGTTGTCGGCTCGGTGCCGGTTTTGCCGGCCGGGGCCGCCCGGTCGTGGCGTTTCGCAACGTGTTCGGCGGCACGGTGCGCGATCATGCGGTTCTGACGTTCCTCAACCCACATACCCCGGGACCAATCTATCGCGTCAGCGTCGATGACTGGCAGACCGATGTGTGCCCGCACCAAGGTCCGACGCTCGCCATATCCCCGGACGGCACCTACCACATTGTCTGGTTCACCGAAGGAAGCGCTCGCAAGGGGCTGTTCTATGCTTCATCTGCCGACGGCGGCCGCACTTTCACTCAACCGATGCGGATCGGCGACCCCGAGCGCAATCCCGCGCGGCCATATTTGCTCGCGGCGGACCGAACATTGTGGCTCGTGTGGAAGGAATTCGATGGGAAATCCACGACGGTTTCGCTGATGACGTCGGGCGATGGCGGGCGCATCTGGTCGGCGCCGCGGGTCGTCGCGCACACCGACGACGCTTCGGATCATCCCCTCCTGGTACGCAACGGCCGGCAAGTCTTTCTGTCCTGGCAAACGCGCGCCGAGGGTTACCGTCTTATTGCTCTGGAGAATACCCAATGAAACGATGGCTCGCGCTCGCCTTGTTCGGCCTCGTGCTGGCTCCGACGATAAGCTCGTCCGCGCCCATGGACGATCTACGCAACTTTGTGCGCGGCTCCTGGCAGCAATTGCGCCAAGCCCACGCCGGCGCGCCGCTGATCGTGCATTTCTGGGGCGTAACCTGCGGCCCGTGCCGGGCGGAAATGCCGCGATGGGGGCAATTCCTCAAACAGCATCCCGGCCTGCCGCTGGTGACGATCGATGCGGATCTGGTGCCCAACGATGCCGACGCGGTGAAATCCATGCTGCAACAAAGCGGCCTTACCAAAGCCGAGAACTGGATGTTCGACGACGACTTCGTCGAGCGGTTGCGCTACGAAATCGATCCGCATTGGCAAGG
This sequence comes from Xanthobacteraceae bacterium, assembly GCA_030037885.1. Classification (GTDB taxonomy): domain Bacteria; phylum Pseudomonadota; class Alphaproteobacteria; order Rhizobiales; family Xanthobacteraceae; genus BOG-931. The sequence goes on from JASHPU010000255.1 coordinate 10,253, forward strand.
CGACATCCCGCGCACGCTTTTGATCGCGCGCGACGGCAGCACGACGACGATCGACGGCGTCGTCGATTTTGCCAAGGTCAGCGCATGGTTGAACCATGAGGATAAGGAGAGCAACTAACGGCGGCGATGCGCTGCCGACCGGCTGGCAAATCTCCCGGACACTTACCTTCTGACGAGGCCAACAATGTAGACCTTAAGGAGGAAGGCCGCAGAAATGGTCCTATGGCAAATTAGGGCACTACCCCCTAAGCCGGTCTGGCCAGGGGATCTATTTCGCGTTATGGTGTTATAGTCTGGGCAGTCCCGAAAAGGGGGTGACGTGCACAGCCCGTTCGCCAGGCGATCTTTGCGGCAGCGCATCGTTGCGCTGGTTGCCGCCTATGCGATTGTGCTGGGCGGGTTGTTCGCGAACCTGGCCGTGGCCAGCGCCGCGGCCGCGGCAGCGACCGGCTCCGGCACGGTCACCTGTCACAGCCATAGCGCGGCCGAACCCTCGCCCACCCGGAACGACAACAACGCCGGCGTCTGCATCGATGACTGCTGCGTCGGCTGCCTGATGCTGATGGCGGCGCTGCCGGTGCGGATTACGCCTGCGGCTAATCCGCCTTACGTGTTGCTGCCTTGATCGCCTCGCCTCCCACTACATTTTCATGTTCATCGGCATTTTCATCTTCATCGGCGCCGTCGCCCCGGAAGCGTCCGATGCCGAGACGACAAAGACGCCCGGCTTGCCACCGTTGACCGTAACGGTGACGCGATAACGCCCCGCCGGCATGGTGACGTTATTGCCGTAATGCGTCGACCGCGGTCCCTTTCCGACAGCCTGCATGATGACGACGGGAACCTGCTGCGCCGCTCCCGCCGGCTTGCCCTTGCGATCCACAGGCTCGAAGCTCATCGTCACTGCAGCCCCGGTTTCGGCTTTGCCGGTCTTCTTGTCGAAAACATGCACGACCAGATGGTGGTTAGGGTGAGTGGCGGCATCCATGGCGACAGGCGCAGCACCGCCCTCCACCTCCATCCCGTTCTGCACGTGCTTGTCGGCGACCTCCTGTTTGCTGAAGAAAGGCTCGGCCGGCAGCACGTTGAGCTCGATACGGTAGGCGCCGGCGGTTTTCGTTTGCACGACGTTCGCCGCGTTGGCCGCCGCGCCGATCAGGGTTGCCGACACGAATGCTGCGAGCCATGGCCCGCGTGAATGGTTGCGCATGTGCTTTTCCTCCCGCTTTTCTCACACTGCAGGCCGCGTCGCAGTCGCGGCCGTAACCGACGCAATCAGATCGCTGCTTGGTGCGCCGCGACCGCTAGCGACAGACTTTTACCCAGACACAGATTTTCTTGAAGTTCTCCCAATGACATTGCTGCTCCAAACGGCAATTCTTTCCGTTGCCAACTTGCGACGCCGCGATATGCGGAGCGGCTGCAAGAACGCCGACGATGACGGCGCAAGAAAGAAGCCAAGACAATCCACGCATCGGTTTCTCCTTTCAGTCGCAACAAGCTCTCACGGCCCATTGCGGCACCTTAAGTCATCGGCAAGCCGACAACGGGACACCGATCGAGGCCTTGCGTCGGCCGCCCTGCAAACAGCCGTCCTTCCAGGTCCCGCGCGCGGTGTCGCTGCCCTCGGTCAGGCTGCCGGTGCCATTGGGTTTGCCGTTGCGGAATTGCCCTTCGTAACGCAACTTCTGCATCGTCAAGACGCCCTGACCGTTCGGCTCGCCGTCGGCAACTTCGCCCTCGTAGCGGCCGGTGTCCCAGACCTGCACGCCCTTGCCGGCCTGGCGGCCATTGCGCCACTCGCCCTTGTCGGTCTCAAGAGCTTTGCCGCTTTTGATCCACTGCACGGTGCCAGGTCCCTCGGCGCGGCCATTGTTGCAGGCTCCCGACCAGATAACGGCTTCGTCGATCTGCGGATCAGGGTCCCAGACTTGACAACCGGACTTGGCGTCAGTGACCCACGTTCCGGCATAGGCACTCGGTATGGCCAAGATCATCCAGGCCGACACCAGCAAGAGACCGCAGCTGTACGCCAATCGCAGTCCGCCCAACATACCCGGCCTGGCCTTTCAGTGTACTCAATGCGGTAGCAGCGGGCGCACCAGCCCGTTCAGCAACTCGTCGCGTACGTCGATCATCATGTCGCGGACCTTGCCGTCGGTATCGACGATCCAGGTAATCGGCACGCCCGTGGGCGGTCCGAACCCGTCGTTCGTCACCGCTTTGAGCATGGCGACCGGATAGGCGAGCTTGGCCATGACCTTGCGCACCTTGGGCAGATCGCTGTCGCGATCGATGCTGATGCCGATCATTTCCAGATTCTGGTCATGATAACGGCGATAGAAGGCATCGAGTTTCGGCATGTCCTTGCGGCATGGCGCGCACCAGGTCGCCCAATAGTTCACCAGAACCACCTTGCCGCGCAGCTCGGCGAGATCGAAGGTCTGCCCGTCGAGCTCGGTGACGACGAGTTCCGGCGCGGCTTTGCCGATCTCGGGCGCAGCGCGCGCGGGCGCTGCATCGGCAACGCAGAGCATCGCGGCCCCACACGCGACGGCGAACGCGAATGTCCTCAACGCGGACATCATACCTCCACGCTTATTTTTCGGGCTACACCGGCCTATTGATCGCTCCCGAATAGTCATAGGATATTAGCCATGCAGCGTGCCGCAGTGTCGCAGGCCAGCCAGCTTTGAGCGCAATGAGGAGAGCAAGATGTTGAAACTATGCACGGCCGCCCTGCTCGCGAGTTGGTGTTGTATCGGGGCGGCCAGCGCCCATAGCGGCGGCGGCGCCGAGCCGATGCCGGGCACGAACTTCACCGACATGCCGCGCTATTCGCCGCAGCGGATCGCGCCGGCTTGGCTCTTGAAGGCGAGGCACGGGCGCTGGCAGCAAGGCTTTGCGCACGGTTACTGACATTGCCGATATTTCGCTCTCGGTTTGCCGGCCGACGCGCCGTTGTCGGCGCGTCGGCCCTTTATCTCCTCAGAAATTGTAGCTCGTCACTAGCCTAATCAAGTAAGGCGCCACGAGCTGGCCTTCGGTGCCGTTGGCGTTGGCGCCCGGCACCGTGCCGCAGGGAGCAGCCGGCAGCAACGGGCTGTTGCAGGCCGAGTTGGCCCTGTCATAGGCCGTGAACTCGATGTCGAAATAGGTTTTGATGACGCGGTTATTCGCTTCGTCCACCACCTTGGTCAACTCGATGCCGGGCGACAGCATGACGCGGTCGAAGCCGCTGTTGTACGGATCGGCGCCGGTGCCGCTATCGGCATTGCGGTGCGATATGATCACCTGGGCGAGCGGCGTGATCTTGTCGAAGCCGAGCACGTGGTACAAGTTGTTGTACACAATGCCGGCCGCGCCATCGACCTGCATTCCCGGATAATAGGTTTGCACGACGCCGAGATTGCCGTCGAAGAAGCCCTGCGGATCGGGAGCGGCCTGATAAAGGAACGGCTGCCGATAAGCGAATTGTATGAAATACTGCCAGGCATTGTCGCCGGTCAACATGCCGCGATGGAAGGCGCCGAGCAACAGATCGGTGGATCCCGTCCCGATCTGGGTGTCACGATCGATGCCGGGAGCGGTGAAGGTTCCGGTCGGCAGCTTGAGGCCGAAGGTGACCCCCGTGGACATGTCCGGAAAAAATCCGGTGTATATGCCCATCAGTTCGATGTCGCCAATGGACTTCGAGTTGAAGGTCTGAATCTGGCCGGGAAAAGCGGCGTCCGTCTCCGTGGTCAGGGACCGGTAGGTAGTCGGCACGCGCACCATGATGCCCCATTGCCGGTTGAACATGTATTCGAAGCCGACATTGTACCACTGGCCGATGATCGTCTTGTCCGAATTAAGCGCCGCCGCCACCTTCGAATTGCCGACGTAATTCTCGTACTGATAGCTGCTCCAGTATTCAAAGAAAATTCGGCCGCCGCTATCCTGTTCCTGCGGCGTATCGAGGCCGCCGACGTCGAAGACGCTGCAGCCGCAGGCGCAAGCGAGCGCCGCGTCGTTGGAAAAGCCGACCAACGCCGCCAAGGCAAGAAGGGTCGGACCGACGAACGTGAGCAGTGCGGCCGCGACACGCCCACGCTGACGGCGTGCCCGATCGCTTTTGGACGCATGAACGCCGGACATGATGGCTCCGATTCGAGGAGGCCGCGGCGCGACCGGATGGCGGCGCGCGGGCAAGCGGGTGATACGGGTGAATTTGCTGGACAGTGCTGACATGGCTCGCTCCCGCGCCTTAGAATTTGTAGTTCAGACCGGCGCGAGCGACCTGGATGACGAGGTCGCCGGAGCCGAACAGCGGATTGGATCCGCCGGGGCCGGTGATCACGCCGGCCGCGTTCGTCGCCGCGAAGCTGGAATACAGATATTCGAACCGGAGCGTCGCGTGCTCGCTCCAGGCGTATTCCCAGCCCGCGCCGGCGGTCCAGCCGGTGAGAAATTTCGATGCCGAGGCGCTGCCGAGGCCGCCCGCAGCGTCGGAATAGGTCTCGCTGGAGCTTGCGTCGGCGAAGGCGGCACCGCCGGTGATGTAGGCGAAGTTGCGGTCGGCGGCGATGCCGATGCGCGGGCGCACGGTCGCCAAGTAATTCGTAGTCAGCGACTGCCCGATAGCGAAGGGCGTTCCGGCCGCCAACGTGGCAGTGTTGTTGTTGAACTGGGATGTGCTTGGCAAATAGTCGTAGTCGGCTTCGATGCCGAACACGACGGTGCCGGTCTGATAGTTGCAGCCAACTTGGCCGCCGACTGCGTAAGTGGTGTTGTTATGCGAGCCGCTCCCGTCACCCGCCACGGTGACAGGATCAGTGCCGGTCAAGTAGGTTCCAGCGCCGACAGAAGCGTTGAAATTCGAAGCGCCGGCACCGGCGCCGCCGTTGATGCCGACATAGCATCCGGTCCATTGGTAGACGGCGGGCTTCGTCGGCGCTTTTGTCGGCATATCGGCCGCAGCAGCGACGCTTGAGCCGCAGGCAAGCAGCACAGTGACGGCAAGCACTCGGCGTGCCGGCATGAATCTGCCGAGCGATGAACGCCGCTTGGTGAGCAGATTGCGCATGGTTCCCTCGCAGACGAGCGGATGGTGGAGTTTTTGCGCGCCGCCATGTCCGCAAGCGACGGCGCTCAAACAAATCGACATTTATCGAGTGGGAGGACCGCCTGTAGCGGCCCGCAGACGGAAAGCGGCGCGCCGCCGCCGTCCGCTCAAACCGCAGCAGGCGGAGGACCGCGGGGCCAGGCACTCGCTTTGATCAGAAGCGCAACAAGTCGCTGCGCTTTCAGCGGTACGACGGTATAGACGAAAACCGCGTCGCGGTATTGCGGGGCCGCGAGCGGCGCGCAATCCACGTAAAGAGCGCCGGCGATGCAGAATAGGCAGTGCTCATCGCCCGCCGGACCTTGCCCGGGCGCCCCGGCCGGCCCTGTTGCGCCGCCGTGGTGACTGCACAGTTCGGCAGCCCAAGGGGTATCGTCCGCGCTGCCGGCCAACGGCCTGCCGGACGTGGCTGCAAAAACGAAACTTTGCAGCACAAGCAAATAGGCGAGCAACAAGGCAAGAATGCCTTTCCACGCCCTATGCACAAGCCCTCGCATGACGCGACGCCCATCCCCTTGATCCAACTTAAGCACGAATTGAGGTTAAAGGCAACCTCGCGTCTGGCGTCGCAGCCACAATTGCGGTTAGACTCGACGGAAGCGGGTGCGCACGCGATTGCATCTTTATCGCGACGGCCTATGTGCAAGCCGTAAAGGAGACGTATCGTGCTTATCCGTTGGAGTTTTTCGCGCGCCTGCGCGTTCGCCGTCCTGCTTCTGCCGCTGTCCTATTCGGCCGCGTCGGCGCACTGCTTCGTCGGCGCGCGGTTCTTTCCCGCCACGCTCGCCATCGACGACCCTTGCGTCGCCGACGAGCTGTCGCTGCCGACCGTCGACTGGTTTGGGACTGCGGATGTCCCTCCGGCCAGCGAATGGGACGTTTCGGCCGAAATATCCAAACGCATCACCGAGGATTTCGGCGTGTCCATCGGCGATGCCTGGTCGCATATCGAGCAGCCGGGCGGCTTCAGCAAGGAAGGCTGGGCCGACCTCGAGACCACCTTCCAGTATCAGCTCTACAAGAACAGCGATCACGAGCTTGCCATGCTGGTCGGCCTGATCGTCGACTGGGGCGGCACCGGCTCGGTTCCCACCGGCATCGGGACGCCCTACACCCTGGTGACGCCGACCTATTATTTCGGCAAGGGCTTCGGCGACTTGCCCGATGAGGCCGGTTGGCTGCGCGCCTTCGCGGTGACAGGACAGATCGGCTACCAGATGCCGACATCCGGCTTCGATCCGGTGCAGAACGTCTTCATTCCGCAGGTGCTCACCTACGGAGCGTCGCTGCAATACAGCATGCCGTACCTCAAATCGCAGATCGTCGACCTGAATTTGCCCGACTTCATCAACCACCTGATCCCGATCGTCGAGCTGCAGCTGTCGACGCCGGTCGCCAACAATTTCGGCAACAGCTACGCCACCACCGGCACGATCAATCCCGGCGCGATCTGGGTCGGCAGCTATTTCCAGGTCGGGCTGGAGGCCCTCATTCCGGTCAACCACGACAGCGGCACCGGCGTCGGCTTCCTCGCCCAACTGCATCTTTATCTCGACGACATGTTCCCGAACAGCTTCGGCCAGCCGCTCATCGGCGGCAGCGAAACTGCACCCCGCAAACTCACGTTCTGAAGGATCCAAACAATGCGCACGCTCCTCCCCGCTTTCGCGCTCTTCGTCGCGCTGGCCGGCGTCAATCCGGCCCGGGCTCACGCCTTCCTCGACCACGCCAACCCGCGGGTCGGCAGCACGGTGCCGACCGCGCCGCGCGAACTCACTCTGTCGTTCACGCAAAATCTCGAACCGGCGTTCAGCACCGTTGAAGTGAGCGGCCCGGGCGGACGGGTCGACGCGGGCAAGCCGCAGATCAACGGCAACACCATGCGGGTCGGGCTCAAGGCGCTCTCCCCCGGCACCTATCACGTGCGCTGGCGCGCGCTCTCGGTCGACACCCATACCACCCAGGGCAGCTTCACGTTCCGGGTCGGCGGCGGCACGTAGATCACATCTCGCTCAGATAGCACCACGTCATGCCCGGGCTTGACCCGGGCATCCATGCGGCTTCAACGCAGCATGGATTGCCGGGTCAAGCCCGGCAATGACGAATGAAGGAGTTCGATTCGATTACAACGGAACGTACTCTAAGTTGCCCGGCTAAGTTACAGAGGCTTGCTTGATCGACCCGATCGTCTATGCGCGTTTTGTTCACTACGCCGCGACGATTGCGCTGACCGGCGTCGGCTTTTTCGTCGTCTTCATTCTCGATCCGGCAACGCGCAGCGCCGGCGGCGATCCGCGCACGATCAAAGCGCTGCGGCCGCCGCTTGCCATCATTGCATGGAGCAGCTTCGGATTCGCGCTCGTCTCCGGGGCAGCATGGCTCGTTCTCACGGCGGCCTCGATGAGCGGGAAGACCGTTGCGGACGCCGTGTCACCGAACATCCTCTGGACCGTGCTGTCGCAGACCGATTTCGGCAACGATTGGCTGCTCCGGTTCGTGCTCGCCTGCGCCATCGCGGCCGTGCTCGTTCCACTGCTTGCGGCGCAAAGCGCCCAACCCGCATGGCGCAAGGCGGCGGCGGTGATCTTGTCCGCGGCTTTTGTCGGCAGCATAGCCTGGGCGGGACACGCGATCGGTGGAGAGGGTCTGGAAGGCGTGCTGCACCCGGCCGCCGACGTGCTGCATCTGATCGCCGCCGCGGCCTGGCTCGGCACGCTCGTTCCGCTTGCGCTCCTGCTCGGGCGCACCGGCAACGACGCCGCCGCGCTCGCCACCGCGCGCGCGGCAACGCTGCGGTTTTCGATTTTGGGCATCATCAGCGTCGGCACGCTGTTATGCACCGGCCTGGTCAACACCTGGTATCTCGTCGGCAGCCCCGCGGCTTTGACCGGCACCGATTACGGGCGTCTCCTCCTCGTCAAAATCGCGCTGTTTCTGATCATGGTCACGATCGCTTCCGTCAATCGTCTGGAATTGACGGATCGCCTGGTCGAAGAACACAGCCCGGCAGCGGTCAACGACGCCCGGCGCAAGCTGCGCCGCAACGCCACCGTCGAAGCGACGATCGGCGCCGCCATCATCGCCATCGTCGCGCAATTGGGCGTGCTGCCGCCGGCGAGCCACGCCCATCATCACGTCAGCGCGGCTGCGCTTCCCGCCGATGCCGCTTACCAGCACATCCACGGCGCACAAGGCATGGTCGACGTCATCATCGAGCCGGGCCATGTCGGGACGGCGGGCGCCAGCATCCGCCTCACCGACGACAACCTCGACCCGCTCGATGCGCGCGCGCTGACGCTGACGCTCACCGCGCCGGCGCCGGGAAGCAAAGCGAAGACCTACGCCGCCACACGCGATCAAGACGGCAACTGGCAGGTTGACGGCATCGACCTTGCGGTGCCCGGGAACTGGTCGGTGGCCGTCGATGCGGCGCTCAGCTCCGATAGCAGGCTTCACCTCGCTGCCGGAATCGTGATCGACGCCAAATAGCCGGCGTGCTTAGGGCCGCGGAGCGCCGGGAATGCGCCGCGGGGCGCCGCCGCGCGGGTCCACATGTGTTCTTAAAACTGCAATCAAAGCCTGCTAGCGGCGGCCGGGGAATCCGCGCAAATTGCCGCCGCGATGCTGGAGGGGATGGTGCGATGACGATCGTTCGGACGGGCCGCCGCAAGTTTCTCAAATCGGTCGCCGCCAGCGGCGCCGCCACGCTGCTGCCGCGGGGTTTTGTCCCGCTGCTGCGGGCACAGACGCCGGCCGTTGCCGACCTCGACGGCCTGCGCGCCAAGATCGACCATATCGTCGTCATCTATCAGGAAAACCGCAGCTTCGATCATTATTTCGGCGCCTATCAGCCGCCCGGCGGCGCCACTGTCGACGGCCTCTTCGACCGCGACGGCCGCATCGATGCGCGCTTTGTCGGCCTGCAGAAGAGCGCGACCGGCGCGCCTTACACCTATCTGCCGGTGCCCTATCAGATTCCCGGCTTTGCCAAGGCGGTGCTGGAAAACAAGCCCTTCCCGCTTAATCGCTACATTCCGTCCGCGGACAACGTGCCCTGGGACCCGATGCATCATTTCTTCCGCATGTTCGCGCAGGTCGACGGCGGCAAGATGGATTATTTCGTGGCGCTGGCCTTGCCGGGCAAGCACATGTTCCTCGACAAATCGCGCAAGCTCAGCGTCGGGCAGATGATGCTGGCCGAATCCACGCCCTCGGGCGCCGTGCTCGGCTATTACACGCGCGACGACCTGCCGGACTATTATCGCCTGGCCGACGAGTACGTGCTGTTCGACAATTTCTTCCAGGCGATGTCGGGCGGATCGACCGGCAACGCGCTCTATCTCGTCGCGGCGCGGTCCGCCGTGTCGGCGAAAGCGCCGCCCGACAAGGTCGGCAGCTTGAACCCGCCGGTGTTCGATCGGCCGTACGACAAGAGCGGCATCCTCATCAACGACCTGCCGCCGGTCAACGGCCCGACCGAAACCTTCATGGGCTCGCTCGATCTGTCGCCGCCGCCCGAGGAGCAGACCTATCCGACCATCGCCGACCGGCTCGATGCCGCGTCGCTGCCATGGGCCTGGTACAACGAGGGCTGGAATGCGGTGAAGCCGTGGGCGCTGAAGACGGCGTTCGACGCCGGCGACGGCTCCGTGGTGGTCGACACGTCCGAAACCTATCTGCCGCACCACAATCCGTTCCAGTATTTCCCGAGCTGGTTTGCGAACGTGAAAGCCGGCCGCATGCGCGACAGCACGGATTTCTTTGAAGACCTCAAGTCCGGCAAGCTGCCGCGCGTCTCGTTCCTCAAAGCGACCGGCGGACGCGACGAGCACCCGGCCAATTCGGCGCCGCGCTGGGGCGAGCAATGGGTCATGGGCCTGTTGAAGGCGCTCGGCGAAAGCAGCGCCTGGGAGAAAACCGCCGTCATCATCGCCTACGACGAAGGCGGCGGTTTCTGGGATCACGTGGCGCCGCCGCAGCCCGATCCTTATGGCTGCGGCACCCGCGTTCCGGCCCTGCTGATCAGCCCGTGGGCGCGGCGCGGCTATATCGATCACAAGGTCGCCGACACCACGTCGGTCCTGGCGATGATCGAGGCGCGGTTCGGTTTGTCGCCGCTGCAGACGCGCGATGCCGCGGCCTACAACCTGCTTAACGGCCTCGATTTCAAGCAGAAACCGCGCGCGCCGGCGTTTGGCTAGAGCGTGATGAAGTTAAGTTGATACACAGCTCGGCGGCTGCCGAGGGAACCGCGTTCAAAACTGCCAGTGCACGCGTCCGGAGAAAACGTTCGCCGGCCCGCGATCGGTGTTGTAGCCGGGATTGGCGACGAACTGATAATCAGCCGTCAGGTGCACCGCCGATGACAGCGCGTAGCTGTAATAGGTCTCGACGATTCCTTCGGGTCCGGGATGCGGCAGCATGCCGTCGCCGACCAGGATGCCGAGGCCGCCGGCGTTGAGAAACGCCTCATGCACGCCGGATATGCCGTTGACGACGCCGGCGATGCCGACGGTGTCGTCGGGCCGGGCCCATTGCTTGCCGTTGATCGACACGCCCGCCGACACGGTGCGGTCGACGTCGGTGAAATCCCACGGCTCGATCGTGCCGTCGGCCCAGCCGGCGCGGGCAAACACGCCCACGTCTTCCGTCACCTGCTGCTGCAGATTGAGGCTGATGCCCGGCCGGCTGTCGTAGACCCGCACGGCGTTGATGTCGGCGGGCTCACCGGTCAAGGCGGCGAGCGCGATGGCGTCGGCGAAATGACCGGCGCGGCCGCGGTTCAAAAAGGCGGTGACTTTCAAGGCGCCGGGCTCGCCCCACAGCTCGTAGCGGCGCTCGATCTCGCCGACCATCTGAAATTGGTCGAAGCTCGGATCGAGGTTGGCGCCGCTGGGGCTTATTCCTCCGGTCGGCGTGGCGGATAGATCAAAGATGCCGCCGCGCACGGTCCAATGGCCTTGGTACCATTCGGCGGCCGCGCCGTAAGTATAGCCCCAGGCGTCGGCCGCGTAATCGAAGGTTCCGGCGTTGATCAGCGTCCAATTGAGGAAATCGTTTTTCGGATTGTTGGCGTATTTGTTGGTGTCGAAAATATCGACGACCGAGAACCGGCCGACCGTCAGCACCAGCCGGTTTTCCGTGCGGGTGCCGGCGAACTGATTGATGTCGGCGTCGACTTTCTCGCTGTTGCCGCCGAGATCGATGGTCTGCCGGATGAAGGCGCGCTGCAGCCGCGCATACGGATAGGCATCACCCTCCTTGTAGGCTTCGGCGCTGGGAAAGCCGGCGATGCCGTGAGTGTCGGCCAGGCCAAAACCCTGATCGATCTCGGGATTGATCCACAATTGCGCGCCCTGCCACAACCGCACGCCGGCGTAGAGCGTGGCGTCGAACGTTTCGCGGCCCTCGCCTTTGCCGGGCAGGCTGTTCGGTCCCTCGTAAGGCGACCGCATCGCCGGATAGCCTTGCCAGACGAACGTCGCCTGGCCGTGAAAATTGACAAGGTCCGGATCGGGCATAGCCGGCGCTGCCGCCTTCGCGGCCGCGGCATCGTCGCCGAAGTGATAATTCAACCCGGCGCGCAGCGCCTGCATGGTGAAGTCGGCATCGAAGCGCTGTCCGGTCGTGAAAAAGTCCGTGCCGGTCCTGCCGAACGGGAGGACGAGATATTCGACGCTCGCCGTCCAGTGCGGCGCCACCGGCGCCTCGACGCCGACGCCGGCAGCGCCGCCGAAGCGCCACAGCAGATGCGATTCCGTGATGCCGGTCGCGACAGGCGTGAGCGACACCTGATCGTAGGCGAAGGCGAAGCCGCCGGTGGCATAGAACAGCCAGTTTCCCGGCGCATAGCCGATGCGGCCGCGCGCCGTGCCGAACGACAGCATCGTCTCGCTGTAGCTCTCCACCCCGAGTGCCGGCGCCGAGAACGTCGAGGCGCCACCGATCGAGATGCCGGAAGGACTGGGAAAGCTAGGGAACGAAGCATCGGTTACGGCGCCGATCACGATGCGGTTCGGCAGCATATAATCGTAGCCGGCCTGGAAACCGGCAAAATAGCTTCCTGCCTCCGAGAACGCGTCGAACGGCTGAAACAGGCTGAGCGAGCCGGTCAGTGTCGGTTCCGCCGCACCGATCGGCGTTGCCGACCAGTCCGACCATCCCCCCGCGTAACCGAGGTGAGCACCGAGATAGAAGCCGGTCCAATCGTATTGCGACACGGGCTGCGCCGGCGGCGCCTTGACCGGCAGGTCGCCCGCTTGCGCATCTGCAACCAGCGCCATAAGCCCAATTGTTGCGACGATCACTCCCCGCATCAACGTATAGGCGCT
>JASHPU010000256.1 GCA_030037885.1 Xanthobacteraceae bacterium
TGTCTCGTTCCGGCTGACGGCTTTTACGAATGGCGGGAGGCCGGCGGCCGCAAGCAAGCGTACTTCGTCCGGCGCAAGGACGGCGGCCCGTTCGCTTTCGCCGGATTGTGGGAGACCTGGAGCGGGCCGAACGGCGAAGAGCTCGATACCGCCGCGATCGTCACCACGCTTGCCAATCGCACGCTGTCCTCCATTCACGGCCGCATGCCGGTGATGCTGCCGCCCGAAACATTCGAGCTGTGGCTCGACTGCGCCAAGGTCGAGGCGCCAACCGCGGCGGCGCTGCTCGTGCCGGCGCGCGACGATTTGTTGGAAGCCTACCAGGTCTCGCCCGCCGTCAACCGTGTCGCCAACGACTCGGAAGCGCTCATCGCGCCCTATGTCGAAGGCGTGGCTGACGCAGCGGCGCCCATGGCAGCAGGCGCTTCCTCGACAGACACCAAACCAAAGCCGTCAAAAAAATCGCCGAACCAGCTTTCGCTTCTGTAAACCGGCCGCTGGTTAAAGCACCTTGCCGGGATTGAGGATGCCCTTGGGATCGAGCGTGCGTTTGAGCGTGCGCATCAGATCGAGCGCCACTGGGTCTTTCACCGACGGCAACAGGTCGCGCTTGACCACGCCGACGCCGTGCTCGGCCGAGATCGAACCGCCGTATTTCTTCACCACCGCGAACACCACCGCGTTCACCTCGCCCCAGCGCTTGAGATATCCGGCTTTGTCGGCGCCCTCCGGCTGGGTGACGTTATAATGAATATTGCCGTCGCCGAGATGGCCGAACGGCAGCGGCCGGGCGCCGGGAATGAGCGCGGTGACGGCGGCGTTCGCCTCGGCGATGAACGCCGGCACGGCGGCCACCGGCACCGACACGTCGTGCTTGATCGAGCCGCCGGCGTAGCGCTGCACCTCGCCGAACATTTCGCGGATGCGCCAGAACGCCTTGGCCTGCTCGAGGCTCTCGGCAATGGCGGCGTCGATCACCAGATTTTGCTCCACGCCTTGCGCCAGCACGTCCTCCAGGACGTTGCGCAAGCCCTCGCGCTGCTGCGACGACAGTTCGATCAGCACGTACCAGGGATGCGGCGCCGCCAGCGGATCGCGGCAGCCGGCGCCATGCGTGAGCACGAATTCGATGCCGCGGCGGGTCATGATCTCGAAGCTGGTGACGCCGCCGGCGGTGTGTGCGGTGGCGAGGCCGAGCAGTGCGAGCGCGGCCTCGACCGACGGCACGCCGACAAAGGCGGTCTCGACCGCGCGCGGCCGCGGCACCAGGCGCAGCACTGCGGCGGTGATCACGCCCAACGTGCCCTCGGCGCCGATGAACAGGTTTTTCAGATCGTAGCCGGTATTGTCTTTTTTCAGTTTGTTGAGATTGTTGAGCACGCGGCCGTCGGCCAGCACCACCTCGATGCCGAGCACGTGCGAGCGGGCGATGCCGTGCGCCAGCGCCGCGGTGCCGCCGGCATTGGTCGCGAGGTTGCCGCCGATCGTGCAGGTGCCCTCCGACGGCAGCAATTGCGGATAGAGCCGGTCGACCGCGGCGGCGGCTTCGCGGGCGCGCTGCAAGGTGACGCCGGCCTCGCAGGTCAGCGTGTTGGAGGTCGGATCGACCTCGCGGATACGGTCGAGCCGGTTGAGCGACAACAGCACCTCGCCGTGCAGCGGGATCTGGCCGCCGACGAGCCCGGTATTGCCGCCCTGCGGCACGATCGGCGTCGCCGTCTCGTTGGCCAGCGCGACAATCTTTGACACTTCTTCAACCGAACCGGGCCGCAGCACCATGGGCGTCGCGCCCTGGAACATGTTGCGCATCTCGACCAGATACGGCGCCTGCGCGGCCGGGTCGGCGATGGCGTATTTGTCGCCCACGATCGCCGCAAAACGGGCCAGCAGGGCAGGGTCGATTTTCGGCCGATCAAGCATCGCTGCGCATCCGCGGCTTCAGGCTCACCTCGATAAATGACAGCGCCGGCGCGGCCGCGCAAGCGCAGGCGTGGCAGCAAACCGCCGTTGCGCCTTTGGTCGCTGACGCTGCTTTTTGCGTTATTCCGGGTGCGCCGGCACTGCAGTGGAGCGTACGGTCTACTCGGCCGGCGCGCCAATCGTGGCCGGCGGCTCAGCCTCGTCGTGCTCCGACGCACAGGCCGCGGCCGGCGTCAGCCGCGCGGCGCGCGACCGCTCCAAGAGCGCCGTCGCAATCGCCTGCTCGGCGCGGCGATCGTTGGTCAGCAGCATCCGCACGGTGCGCAGCATGATCCTGGCGTCGAGCCGCAGCGAGGCGTGGCGAATGTACCATTCGTCGAGCGCGTTCTTCTCCTCGGCGGAGATCAGCTTGCCGCCGCAAATTTGCGCCCAGCCGGTCAGGCCGGGCCGCACGCTCAGCCGCAATGTGGTGTCCGGCGGCTGATCGGCCGCCAACAATGGCCGCGGGCCGACCAGCGACATGTCGCCGGACAGCACGTTCCAGATCTGCGGCAGTTCATCGAGCCGCGTGCCGCGCAGGAATCGGCCGATCGGGGAGGGCGCCTGCTCGTCGCGGCGCTGTTTGGTGCGCGGGTCGAACGGCGCGTGCAAAGTCCGAAACTTGTAGAGATAGAGCGGCGCGCCATTGCGGCCGACGCGCTGCTGCCAGAACACCACGGGAAAGCCGACGTCGAACAGCACGAGCATGCAGACGATCAGCGTCAGCGGCAGCGTGAGGATCAGCACGCTCAGCGCCGCCGTGAAATCGACGACGCGTTTGATCCGCCACAGCGGCCGGTCGATCAACGCCCGCATCTCGCCGGCCGCAAGCGGATCCGCGCTCACCGCGACGGACGCCGCTATTGCCGCCGCGGGCGAGGGCGGCATCAGCCGCTCCGGCAGCAGTTCGAGCGCGATGTCATGGATGCGGCAGGTTCGTGAGATCTCGTCCCAGGCCGCACCGGAAAGGTTTTCGGGCCGCGCCGCGACGACGATCTGATCGACCCGCACGCCGTGCCTCGCATAGTCGGCGACGACCTTGTCGATCTCCGCGGGCGCGCCGATGATCGGATAGCCGTTGAGCGAGCGGTGCCGCATGGCCGGCCGCTCATCCAAGATCGCCACGATCTGGAAATCTCCCGGAGCGAGCTCCTCGACCATATTGCAGAAGAACCACGCCAAGCGGGACGCCTGGATGATCAGAACGTGGTGAACGGATTTGTTCGCTTGCGCCGCCGGCCTTTCGCGGCGGGCATCATGGAGCCCGATGGCCGTGCGGATCGCCAGCAGTCCGGCGCCCAGCAGCAGGAAATGCAGAATCGGAACGGCGCGCGGCGCGTCCTCGAGCCGGCTGATCAGGAACAAGGTGACGGCCGACAGCGCCGTGACCAGGGCACAGGCCTTGAGCAATTCCACGGCGTCCCGCACCGAGTAGAAGCGGACGATCGGCGAGCCGGTCTGGAACCACTGGAAGACCACGAGCGAGGCCAGCAGCGCAGCCGCGCAATAGGCCGTCACAACGCCGGGCGAGTAAATGGTGCCGTCGCGCAGCAGGAATGCGACGGCCGGGCTCAAGCCACCCCAAGCGATGTCGTAAACCGGAACGCGCGACAGAAGCCGAGTGTACGAGGATGGCTTTCTGAGGCGACGGTTTGCTTTGCCCACGTTGCCGTCCGGGTCCGGGAACGAATAGGGGGTAGCACGGATAGCTGCGCCAAACCATGTCGCAAATTGGGCGTTGCACGAACGAAAAGCGAACACCGAAGCTCGCTGCCATGTCGCCTCAGCCCGCGTTGCGGCCGCGCTCCCGCCACTGCACTTTGGAGACTTTGTAGCTTCGGGCGCCGCCCGGCGCGTCGACTTCGACGGTCGATCCTCGGGACTTGCCGATCAAGGCCCGCGCCAGCGGCGAGGCGACCGAAATCCTTTTCCTGTTGGGATCGGCTTCCGGTTCGCCGACGATTTGCCAGGTGCTCTTTACCTCGCTGTCCTCGTCGATCAGCGTCACGGTGGCGCCGAAACGGATGGTGTCGCCGGATAGCTTCGATACGTCGATCACGTCGGCGCGGGCGAGCTTGTCCTCCAGCTCGGCGATGCGCAGCTCGTTGATTTCCTGGTCCGCCTTGGCGGCCTGATATTCGGAGTTTTCGACCAGGTTGGGCTCGTCGGCGATCGCTTGGCGAATGCGCTCGATGAGATGCGGCCGCTCGTCGCGAATGCGGCGCTCCAACTCCTCTTCGAGGGCTTTGTGACCGATTGCGGTCATCGGAATCTTGATCATCTGCGCAATCCAAAAATGCGTCCAAAGTGGCGCCGGTGCCGCTGTCAGGCGGCCGTGTCAGCGCCGAACCGCGGTCCTCAGTGCTGCGAAACGCCGTTTCGGCCTTAAAGTTTCCGCACCAATGCCGGCGTCTTCAATCCGATGGTACCGCCGCAATAAATGCCGCAGGGTTGCCGAGCCGACCGGGCGATGCAGCACGTATGATCCGCGCATGACAATATTATGATAGCTTATGATATGGGCATGGCGAGCGACAGGTCTCCCGGTGCCGGGCCGTGTCTCAGTTTGATTGTGGCGGCGGCGCCGGCCATCGCGGTGATCGACATTCGTCAGGGCGGGCCGGCCGATCACGCGCGGCAGCGCCTCGATCAGGCGCGCGCGTTGCGCGCGGCGTGCCTCGGCTTTTTTCCGGCGGCGCTGCGTGCCGCGCTGCCGCTCTTCGATCGCGCCGCCCGGCGCTCGCTCGAACGGTCGCGCTCGCCCTACCTCGCCGAGATCGCGCGCATTGCCGAGATTCTCGACTGTTCGGGCGTGTGGCTGCTCAATGCCTCGTATCAATGGGCCTGCACCGCGCTGGCGCGCGACGAAGGCGAGGCGCCGTGGCTCATCCGCACCCTGGATTGGCCGTTCCGCGGTCTCGGACGCCACGTCGAAGTGGCGCACATGCGCGGCGAAAGCGGCGAATTTTTCAGCATCACCTGGCCCGGCTATGTCGGTGCGCTCACCGCGATGGCGCCGGCGCGCTTTGCCGCCTGCCTCAATCAGGCACCGCTGCGGCGCCGCTTCCGGCATCGCTGGCTGCGGCCATGCGATGTCGCGGCCAACGCCGTCGCGAGCTGGATGGACGGCGGCCGGCTGCCGCCGGACCAGTTGCTGCGTCTGGCGTTCGAGCGCTGCGGCGATTACGGCGCGGCGCGGCGCACGCTGGAATCGACTCCCGTCGCGCGTCCGGCAATCTTCACGCTGGTCGGCTGCGCCGCCGGCGAGCGTTGCGTGATCGAACGCACCGAGACCGGTTTTGTTACGCGCCAGGACAATACCAGCGCCGCCAACGACTGGGTGCCGCAGCGGCCGGGCTGGGAAGGGCGGATCGGCACCCGCCGCTTTCTGATCAGCACCTATGAGGAGGCCACGAGCTATAGCTGTGCCCGCCGCGAAGCGCTCGCCGGCTGGCACGGTGCAATGACGGATCGCTCGTTCGCGTGGCTGTGCAGACCGGTGCTCAATCCTTATACCCGGCTTGCCGCCGCGCTGTGCCCGGCGCGCGGCACGCTGCGCGTCATCGGCTACGACGACGTCGGCGCCGAGTTGCCGGCGCCGGTGACCCAATTGTGCGAGATCGAGGCCGCGGCGCAGTTCGCGTGACAACGCGCCGGCACGGTTGCGTTCTCAGATGCAACGCGTGCCGGCGCAAGACTTACGCCTTGACGGCAACCACCGTGACGTCGTCCCAGGTGCTTCCGGTGAAATTGTTATTGCCGGGAAGAAAATATGTGAATTGATAGGGGCCGCCGATATTGGCGAGAGCAAGCGCCTGGGAGACGAGATTGTTGACTTGGCCAATGGTGCCCGGGATTTTCTGCATCAGGCCGTTTTGAACGTCCCCGGTGATCCAGCCTCCTTGTACCCAGCAACCATAATAGTCGACATATCCTTGGAGGTTGCCCTGGCCGTCCACGTAGAGGTAGATCCAGTAGCGCACCTGACAGGAATACGTGCCAAAGATCGTCTGGGTGTCGACGTTGATCGGCACAATCACCCAGATAAAAATCTTATTGGGATCGTTGGGGTGCGAGCCGCCCGTCGGCCACATGTCCCACGTAAAGGTGGCGTTTCCCGCCGAGCTGACCTGGCTCTGACCGTTGACGATGGCGCTGATCTGCCTTTGCGGCACCAATGAGCCGATCGATACGGGCGCAAGCTCGTTGGCAAAGCGACGCACGATGAGAATTGAGGAGGTGATGTCGTTAAACGCATCACCGACGTAGGAGACTTCTTCCGAGACGTATTCGTTGACGCCAGGCGGCACCGTCAAAGCGTAGTTTTGGTAGTTGCCGACAAAGCCGGCATTTTCAAACAGGATGACGTTGCCGCCGACCTCATCGGCCATGCACGTAGCGATGAGCGACGAGATTTTGTCGTTCATCGCGTCGCCGACATAAGAGGTGGCCAAGTATATCCACCCGGGCGGAAGATCGCCGAACATCGACGCGCCGCCGAAATTGGCATCCACGTAGGCGGTATAGAAAATGTCGTCGGTCTTGGTTCCGTCCGCAGCCGATTTTCGGTGAAGAACCTCAGTGGCGGCAGTGATCGCGCGCTTGATATGGGGCTCCACGGCGCCCGTCGTGGTGATCCGATTCACGGCGTGCTGCAGCAGTGTCGCATTGGCCGCCGTCGGGCTTCTGCTGTATCGCTCGCCGAGAATATGGAGGACTTGCTCAGGTTTCTTCTTCTTCAGCTCCGGAAGAAAATTTTCGATACTTTGCAGATGCGGCGGCATCGCCTTGAGACATCGGTTGTTTCTCGCGATGTCTTCGCGGGTCACAGGTGCGAGATGCGACGGAAATTCTGCCTTGCTCGCGACCTCCGCCGCAGCTTGAACCTTGCGACCGAGCAGATTCGGGTTTGATTTTAGCGCTTCGCCGAGTTGGGCAATTTCATCAGGGCTGAGCCTATTGAGCAGGTTTGCAGTCGCGGCCTCCCCAGGGTCTCCGGGCGGCGGCAGCGGCAGCGTCGGCGATTGCAAAACCGGGTGTTTTTTGTCTTCCGGACCGGTAGTCATTCTCTGCTCTCCTTCGTTAATCGAATGTATTCTCCCATTTCCCATAGTGATGGTTGTATGTCGGGACAGCCGGCGGCGGCACGTGAGGCCGGAGGTCCGTCGCGATTGCTTTCAGTGGCAGCTATGCCGGCGCGCAAGCTGCCGGAGAAATCCGGCGGGCGCCAAGCGTTATCAACCCCCAGCGCACATCATATACCAGCTTAAAGACAGAAAGAAGGCTCAAACCGCAGTTTTCCCGCCATTGGCCGCAGCTTGCCCGTGGACGGCCTCGTTTGTTCAACTCCCTGCCGACATTAAACCAGCGCGCGCAACGCGTTCTTAAGATCCCAAATCTCCGCATCGAGCAGAGTGAGCTCAAGTCGACCCGCCCTCGTCAGCAGCCTGCGATCGTGAATCCGCAATAGCCGTAGTTGCTTCGCCTCCGCCTTCGCGCGATGCGCTTCGGCGGATTCCGCGATCGGAATCGACAGCACATTGTGGGCGAGCGGAGCAATGCAGGCGATCGCGTGCTCCCTCAACATGCGTGCGCATCGTTTGCACGCCGTCACGCATTATGTACCATGCGGTGTGCTGGCGCAGCACAGGCGAGCGGTCGAAACACGCAGCGCCAAGCGTGCGGCCTTGGGGGCTGACCTAAACTGAGAAAAAGAACGCCGTGAAGATCGTCGATCTCTCTCACCTGATGAGCATCCATACGCCCGGCTGGGTCGGCTATGCCGGCAACAAGATGTATTACGCGCAGAACCTGCAGACCCAGGGCATCGTCGCGCAGCGCATCGAGACCTCGCTGCATGCCGGCACGCATTTCGACGGCGCCATGCACGCCACCGACGGCCGCAGCGGCGACATGGCGTCGCTGCCGCTCGACTTTCTGGTCAATCGCGGCGTCGTCGTCGATCTTGCGCCGCAGGTCAGCGACTGGACCGCGATCACGCCGCAGATGATCGAGAAGGCCGGCGCCGACATCCGCGACGGCGACATCCTCATCCTGCACACCGGCTGGCACAAATATTATGAAGGCCAGAGCCGGCAGGATCTGGTGCGCTATTTCTGCTATCACCCCGGCCCGACGCTGGCGACGCTGGAATGGATGCTGAAAAAGAAAATAAAATGGTTCGGCATGGACACCGGCTCGTGCGACCATCCGATGAATACCTCGATCCGCGCCATGCGCCCCGACATCGCCCGCGAATTCGAGCAGGTCGTGGGCAAGGCGCCGGCGGATTATTTCGGCACGTTCGAATACGTGCATAAGCGCTCGGGGCGAAAGGTCCGCCAGGACGTCTTTCCGTTCCACAATTACGCGTTCCAGGAGGGCCTGCTGCACGCCGAGAATTTGGGCGGCGACATCGAAAGCGTGCTGGGCCAGCGCTGCATCATCGGTGCGTTTCCCTGGCGCTACGAGGGCCTCGAATCCTGCCCGTGCCGCATCCTGGCGATCTTCGACGCCGGCGATGCGCCGGTCGAGGCGCTCGGCGCCGCAGCGCGCGGATTTGTTCGCGCTTAACGCAAGCGAGTTTTCACATGCCAAAGATCACCACGACGGACGGCATAAAACTTTATTATGAAGAGGCCGGCGCCGGCACGCCGGTCGTCTTCGTCCACGAATTCGCCGGCGATTACCGCACCTGGGAAGCCCAGATGCGCCATTTCGCCCGCTCGCATCGCTGCGTGACCTACAGCCAGCGCGGTTATCCGCCGTCCGACGTGCCGGACGATCCGGCGCGTTACGGCCAGGATATTGCGCGCGCCGACGCGATCGCGCTGATGGACGCGCTCGGCGTCGAGCGGGCCCACGTGGTCGGCCATTCGATGGGCGCCTACACGGCGCTGCATGTCGGGCTGCGCCATCCGCAGCGCTGCATCTCGGTGACCGCGGCCGGCTGCGGCTGGGGCTCGCTGCCCGATGCGGCGGCGCGCGAAGGCATGCGCAAGCTGGCGCTCGAAACCGCCAAGATGTTTCGCGAGAAGAGCATGGCCGAGGCGGCCGCCATCTACGGCGACGGCGCCATGCGGCAGCCGCAGAAATACAAGGACCCGCGCGGCTACACCGAATTCATCCGCATGCTGTCGGAGCACTCCTCGCGCGGGCACGCGCTCACCATGGAGATGCTGCAGGCCAAGCGGCCGAACTTTTGGGACCTGGAAGCCGACTTGAAAAAGTTTTCCGTCCCGCTTTTGATCGTGGTCGGCGACGAAGACGAGTCCTGCCTCGACGGCAGCATCTTTCTCAAGCGCACCGCGCCGACCGCGGGGCTCTTGGTCATTCCGCGCTCCGGCCACAATATCCCGACCGAAGAACCCGCCGCCTTCAACGCCGCGCTCGCCGACCTGTTCGCCGCCGCCGAAGCCGGCCGCTGGTTGGCGCATCGGAAGCCGTAGCGGCACTGCCTATTCTCTGCGCGCCTCCTAAAATCGCACTGCATCCAAATCGGCTTTAGCCGATTTGGACACTTAAACGTGCCGAAATCCGGTAAACCCGATTTCGGATGCGCCGGGGCCTCATCCTTCGAGGCCCGCGCTGCGCGCGGGCACCTCAGGATGAGGAAAACGGGCTCACTTCGCGTCATGAAAGATGATGCCGAGCGTGTGGCGGTGGCCGGAACGGATGCGGCTCACCCCGTGGCGCATGTTGACGCGGTAGGTGCCTTTGCTGCCCTGCACCGGGCGATTGTGAACCGCGAACAGCACGGCGTCGCCTTGTTGGAGCGGCACCACTTCGACGCGGCTCTGCATGCGCGGCCGCTGCTCGGTCAGCACGAATTCGCCGCCGGAAAAATCGTGGCCCGGCGCGGAGAGCAGCACGGTGATCTGCAGCGGAAACGCCAGCTCGCCATAAAGATCCTGGTGCAGGCAGTTGAAATCGCCGGGACCGTATTGCAGCAACAGCGGCGTCGGCCGCTTCTGGCCGGCGTCGTGGCAGAGTTTCAGATAATCGGCGTGGGTTTGCGGATAGCGGGTGGCGAGCTTCATCCGTTCGTTCCACGCATTGGCGAGCGGCGCGACGCGCGGATAAAGCGCCGTGCGCAGTTCGGCGATGTGCGGCGGCAGCGGATATTTGAAATAACGGTATTCGCCTTGGCCGAAGCCGTGGCGCGCCATGTGAACATGGCTGCGGAAATGCCTTTCGTGCGCATACAGCCCGGCGATCTCCTCGCACTCGGGCGGCGTCAACACGTTCGGCAGGACGGCGGCACCAAACGCATTCAGGTTGGTGCCGATCTCATCCCAGTCGTACTGGTCGACGTCGTTCGTCCGCGTCGCGTTCGCGGACTTCAAAGCAGCTGTCGTCATGATAAATCTCTCGCGCATCGCGGTGCATGCTGAGCCCGAATCTAAGAAGCGCTGCGGCGCATGACCACCCGAATCCTGGCGCTCAGACGCCTGATGGTACGGCTGAGTGTATTCCGCTCATTCCCGCGCAAGCGGGAATCCAGTGGGCGGCTCTGCGCGGCAATCAAAGCACTGGGTCCCCGCTTTCGCGAGACGAGCGGAAAGTGAAGCGGCTATTTTGTTCCGTTGTTCCGCAGCAGCGCGCGCAGGCGTTGCGGGCTCACCGGCAGTTGCGTGACCGCGCCGGGCCGGCCGAGTGCGTCGTCGATCGCCGCCGCGATGGCGGCGCCGACCGGATTGGCGCCGCCTTCGCCGGCGCCTTTCAGGCCGAGCGGGTTGAGCGGGCTCGGCGCGTCCTCGCTGAGCAAAACGTCGAGGTGAGGAACCTCGCGCGCGGTCGGCATGAGATAATCGGCGAAGCTGACGGAGAGCGGCTCGCCGCGCCCGTCATAGAGAAACTCCTCGAACAGCGCGCCGCCGAGCCCTTGCGCCAAACCGCCGGCGATCTGGCCCTCGACCAGCATCGGATTGACGGCGCGGCCGATATCGTAGGCGACGACATAGCGCTCGACCGCGGCGCCGCCGGTGTCGCGATCGATGCGCACCACCGCAATATGGACGCCATACGGATACGCCATGTGGCTCTGCTCGACCCAACCCTCGGCGGTGAGCCCAGGCGAGGCGTCGCCCAGAATCTTTGACGCCGGTCCGAGCGCGCGCGCCACGGCGCCGAGCGCGATCGAAGGTCCCGCAGCAGCGGCGCGGTTCACCACCTCGCCGTCGATCACGTCGAGCGCGTCCGGCTTGCTTTGCAGCAGCGAAGCGGCGGCGGCGAGCGCCTTGGCGCGCAGCTTGGTCGCGGCGATGCGGGTGGCTTCGCCGGTCATCACGGTGACCCGCGAGGCGAAGGCGCCGAGCCCGAAGGCGATGCGGTCGGTCTGGCCGTGCACCACGCGCACGCGCCGGTAATCGACGCCGAGCGTGTCGGCGCAGATTTGCGCCAGCGCGGTTTCCATGCCCTGGCCGACCGACGCCGAACCGGACACGATCTCCACCGCGCCGCTCTCGTCGACGCTGATGCGCACGCCGTCGTAGGGCCCGAGTCCGCTCTTTTCCACGAACATGGCGAGCCCGGCGCCGACCGCTTCGCCGTTGGCGCGGCGCTGCCGCAAATCGCTTTGCAGCTTGGGCCAGCCGCTCGCGGCCAACACTTTATCGAGCAGCCCGGCATAATCGCCGGAATCGTAGGTCAGTTCGGTGCCGAGCGTGCCCATGGTGCGGGCATACGGCATCTCGGTCTTGGCGATCAGGTTGCGGCGACGGACTTCGATCGGATCGAGCGCGAGTTTTTGCGCAATCGCGTCCATCAGCCGCTCGCGCACGAACGTGCTCTCGTAGCGGCCCGGCGCGCGGTAGGTGCCGCACGGTGTCTTGTTGGTGAGCCGGATGCGGCCGACCATGCGGTAGGCGCCGAGCCGGTACGGACCGGGCAGCATGGCGGCGGCGAGATCCGGGACGGTGGCGGCATGGGTGCGCACATAGGCGCCCTGGTCGTGAAAAAATTCGCCGTCGATGCCGGAGAGGCGGCCGTCGGCATCGACCGCGGCGCGCACGCGAAACAACTGCTGGCGCGAGTGATTGGTCGCCAACAGATGCTCGCGCCGGTCCTCGATCCATTTCACCGGCCGCTTGAGGCGGAGCGCGGCGAGGCACACCAGCACGTCTTCCGGATACAGTTCGCCGCGCACGCCAAAGCCGCCGCCGACATGGCCTTCGTGCAGATGCATGGAGGAGGGCGCGCGGCCGAGCATGCGGGCGAGGCTGTCCCTGTTCCAGTGCAGCACCTTGGCGGCGCCGTGTAGTTCGAGGATGCCGCGGTGCTCGCGGGCGACGGCGCCGCGCGTCTCCAGCGGCACGCCGGAGTGGCGGCCGATGGCGAGATCGAGCGCGACGATTGCATGCGCGTTGGCGAAGGCCGCTTCGATGTCGCCAAACGCTTTTTGCACGAGCGTCACGTCGGTGGAGCGTCCGGGACTGAACTCGGCAGGGGGGGCATCGGCCGCAAGCAGCGCCGGCCATTCGTCGTATTCGACGGCGACGAGATCGGCGGCATCCTCGGCGACATAAGGATCGGCGGCAAACACCGCCGCGACCGGTTCGCCGACGTAACGCACGCGTTTTTCCGCGAGAATCGGTTGCCGATAGGGTTCCAAGCCTTCGACGCGGGTGAGGCGGAAATCGATCGGCGGAATGTCGGCGACGTCGGCTGCGCTCCATACCGCGACGACGCCCGGCGCCGCGCGCGCTGCGCCGGTGTCGATCGCAGCAATGCGGCCATGCGGACAGGTGGAGCGCACCACGCGCATATGCACTTGGTGGGCGAATGACACGTCGGCGACGAACAGGCCGCGGCCGGTGACGAGCGGCGGGTCTTCGAGTCTCGGGACTGAACGGCCGATGAAAGACATGGCGCTGGTCAAAGACATGGCGCTGGTCAAAGACATGGCGCTGAAAGCTCAAGTCGACTTTTTGCGGCGCGCGGCGGCGTGCGCCGCCAGCCGATCCAGATGATGCGTCTCGTTGAGGCGCACGATGCAAACGTTGCCGCCGTCGGTGTCGATCTCGTTGAGGCAGCAGGGCGCCTGCTCGAGGCGGCGATAGGCCGACGGCGGCAGGCCGAGCCATTGCAAGAGCAGCGCGCGGTTGACGCTGTCGTGGCCGACCAGAACGACGGTGTCGCGGGCATGGCGGGCGAGCATGAAACGCAGCGCATTGGCGGTGCGCGCCGCCACGTCCTGGAGCGACTCGCCATCGGGAAAGCGGACGAGCTGCGGGGTGGCAAACCAGGCGGCAAACAGATTCGGGTCGTCCTTCTTGGCGTAGCCCAGCGTCTTGAACTGCCAAGCGCCGTAATCGATGTCGTTGAGATCGTCGCAAATTTCAGCGGCGACGCCGCAGGCCTTGGCGATGGCGGCGCCGGTGTCGACGCAACGCTGCATGGGGCTGGTGTAGATTTTGCGCACCCGCCAGCCGTCGGCGATGCGGTGTGCCACCGCCGCCGCTTGGGCGCGGCCGCGCTCAGTCAGTTCGAGCGGCTCGCGGCCGCGGAAGCGTTCCGGCTCGATGCCTTGGACGTGGCCGTGACGGGTGAGGAGAATTTTGGTCATGCGCCGTTTTTGTCTTTTATTTTGTGATGGAACTAAGCTGACTCAGTGTACCGTCATTGCGCGTTGGGGACCGGCCTTCGGCCGATCCTGTTGGATGAAAGCAGCTTGGAGCCCGGGTTGAGCGCAGCGAAACCTGGGGTTCAACATCGTGGCTTGTATCGCCGTCCCCGGATTTCGCTGCGCTCAATCCGGGCTACTTGCTTGCTGCCTCCCGCGCTTGGCGCCGGAGTGTGCCGCGGCGCCGCGCTGGCCGCAATGGTCGTGCTCGTGATGTCGAAACCGACCCGGCTTCGCATCTCGACCGGACCTCCGACATCGAGGCGGTCTACGAAATGGTACGCCGGAAATTCCGACGCGCATTGACCCTCCGTGGTGCGGATGGAAGGACCGCGATGCTGTCGGGCTGCGCGCGAGCGGCTGGACATCTAAAAAAGCAACCTTCGATGTATTCCGTCTTGACAACTGAGGATAATCTCTTTTAAAAATTACATCCGACGTTCCGGATGCCGGTATTTCGCAAGCCGCTTGGTTTGGCAAGAGCGCCCCGAAGGTTTGTTCGATGCAACCGCCGACGGCCAGCGCCGGCTGTCGCGTTTCAAAAACAAAATCCAGGCAGGAGTGAAAATCCAGGCAGGCCGGGCAGGAGTGTCAGATGATCGATCGGCGAAGTGTCCTGCGCGCATCCGCCACCGCAGTGTTGTCGAGCCTGTGGACGCCGCTCAAAGCGCAGGCGGTGCGGACGCGCTATAATGTCGCGAGCACGCAGGGTAAGGCGATGCTCCGCATTTACGCCGATGGCGTCAAAGCGATGAAGGCGCTCAGCGGGCAGAACACCCGATCATGGATTTTCCAATGGTACGTCCACGCGACCCCGGTCTCCAAGGCGCAGGCTATCAGCCAGGTTTTTGGCAGCACGAGGGGGCCGGCCTACGATCTGGCCAATGAAAGCTGGTACACGTGCCAGCCCCATTTGGGGCAGGCCACCGACTATTTTCTGCCCTGGCACCGGCTGTACGTGCTCTATCTCGAGGAGATCGTCAGGAACGTCACAGGCCGGCAGGAATTCACTTTGCCCTACTGGGACTACACTACCCCTGCCTCCTATTCGCTTCCCGTGGAGTTCCAGACTCAGTTCAGTACCGATCCGACGTTTTCCACGCTTTTTCAGCCGAA
Source organism: Xanthobacteraceae bacterium (assembly GCA_030037885.1). Lineage (GTDB taxonomy): Bacteria > Pseudomonadota > Alphaproteobacteria > Rhizobiales > Xanthobacteraceae > BOG-931. The sequence goes on from JASHPU010000256.1 coordinate 14,699, forward strand.
TCGCTGGAAGGACAACGGCGTGCGCTATGCCGACGTGAATGCCGGTCAGCCGCTGAACAAGTACTTCACTGGATCGTCCAATTTTCTTGTCCTGCCCAATTTGAGACAGCCCAATTACAGCCTTTTCTGCAGTCAGTTGAACAGCAATCTGCACGGTGCAGTTCATACCTTCACCGGCGACGGGACAAACATGGCCCAGGTGCCGACGGCGGCCGGTGACCCTGTATTCTGGATGCACCATTGCAACATCGATCGGATCTGGGCCGCATGGAATGCAGCAGGCGGAAAAAACCCGACGGAAACCAACGGCAAAAAATGGACGGACACGAAGTTTGTCTTTGTCGGCGGCAATGGCGCGCGGGTGGAGGTTGCGATCAGCAGCGTCTCCAACCCTTCGACTCTGCCCTATCGCTACGATAATCTGCCGGCGCCAACCGGCCGCGCGGTTGCGCTGGCCGCAGCTTTGGCAGCACAAAAGCCGATGGTTCTGCTGAGGTCAAAGCCGCCCGCATCCCCTGCAACTGCTGCCGCGCCTGCGAGCGCCGCGGCGGCAGTGCCGCTCGGCGCTGCGCCGCAGACCGTAGACCTCGCACCGACCGGCGCGCAAAACCGGCTCCAAGCTATCGCGCCGAATGTCCAAGCCGGGGGGCCGTCGCGACTCGTCCTCGTACTCAACGGCGTGCGGGCCCAAACAGACCCGAATACGGTCTACAAGGTGTACTTGGACCTCCCGTCGAACGCCTCACCGGGCACCGCCGATCAGCACTATGTCGGGCTGTTGAATTTCTTCGGCGCCATCCCGACAACCGAGCATGCCATGCACACCGGGATAGACGCCGAGTTTGACGTCACTGAACTGGTGACGCAGCTCAAGGCGCAAAACCAACTTTCGAATGAGACCTCCGTTACCCTGGTGCCGGTGGGCGCGCCCGCCGATCGGTCGTCTCCCGTCATCTCCGGAGGGATCGAGCTGCAGCAACAATAAGAGCGCCGCTCGTTGCCCAAATTGGGCACCTCGTCGGGCCATCGGGGCGGGTGCCGGGGCACGACGGAGGCGCGCCTCGAAGGATGAGGCCGAGGCGCCGGGCTCCGGGTCCCCAGGTGCGCGGCCTCAGATCCGCCGCAGCGGCAACGACCACGCCAGCACGGCCCCTGCTGCCTCGAAGCCGGCGATGGCGATGAAGGCGGCGCGGAAGGCATCGACGATCTCGGCCTGCACGGCCGCCTGACGGGCCGGCGCCAAATTTGCGATGATGTCCGGGCCCTGTTCGATGATGGTGCCGAACAGGCTCGCGGTCTCGCGATCGGTGGCGGCGAGGAGGGCAAACAGGATCGCGGCGACCAGTGCGGTGCCGAACGCGGCGCCGACCGAGCGCGAGAACTGCACCATGGCGGCCCCGGTGCCCAAGCGGCGCGGTCCGGCCACGGCCTGCACCGTGAGCTGCACCACGCCCATGACGGTGCCCATGCAGATGGCGATCAGGCACCAGACCCAAGGCAGCACCAGCGTCCCGAGGTTCGACGTCCAAAACGCCAAGGCCAACAAGCCGACGGTCGCGGCGATGAGGCCGCAGGACGGGAAGATGGCGGTCCGTCCGGTCCGCGTCACCAGCTGGCCTGTGATCAGCGAGCCAAGTCCGATGCCGAAGGTCAGCGGCAGCAGCATCAGGCCGGTCTGTTCCGGCGACGCGCCGCGCACCGCGCGCAGATAGATCGGCAGGAACGTGATCAGCGACACCAGCGCCGCGCCATGGCACGCGGCCATGGCGTCGCTTCGCCAGATCGAAGCCTGCCGAAACAGCCGCGGCGGAATAAGCGGTGCCGCGGTGAGCCGCTCCTGCCAAACCAGCAGGCCGAGCGAGACCAGACCGAATGAAACAAGCCCGAGCGCCAGCGGCAGCGAACTTAATTCCATGCGCTGCACCTGTTCGAGCGCGAGGATCACCGGCCCAACG
>JASHPU010000257.1 GCA_030037885.1 Xanthobacteraceae bacterium
CACCGCGTCTACAAGCACTACGATCCGCGGGCGAAAATCATGCAGAAGACGTGCCACGAGGTACTGCACGAACTCGGCCGCAACGACCCGCTGCTCGACGTCGCCATGGAGCTCGAGCGCATCGCGCTGCACGACGACTATTTCATCGAGAAAAAGCTTTATCCCAATGTCGATTTCTATTCCGGGATCACGCTGCGGGCGATGGGCTTCCCCACCGCGATGTTCACCGTGCTGTTCGCGCTGGCGCGCACCGTCGGCTGGATCGCGCAGTGGAAGGAAATGATCGAAGACCCGCACCAGAAGCTCGGCCGGCCGCGCCAGCTTTATACCGGCGCGGAGCGGCGCGATTATCAGCCGATGTCGAAACGAAGATGAGGCGAGCGGCGAATGGTTAATCTACCTATTCGCCATTTCGCTATTCGCGCTTGCCGTCGTACGCCCAGGTCAAATAAACGCCGCCCCAGGTAAACCCGCCGCCGAAAGCGGCCATGAGCAGGCGGTCGCCGGCCTTCAGCCTGGCCTCGTAATCCCATAGACACAGCGGAATGGTGGCGGCGGTGGTGTTGCCGTATTTGTGAATCGTCATCATGACGCGGTCGACCGGCAGCTTCATGCGCCCGGCAGTGGCCTCGATGATACGCTTGTTGGCCTGGTGCGGCACCAGCCAGTCGATGTCCTCGCTCAACAGACGATTGCGCTTCATCAGCGCGACGGCGACCTCGGCCATGCGGGCGATGGCGAATTTGTAGACCGAGGCGCCCTCCTGATGCACGTAGTGCAGGCGCTTGGCCACGGTCTCGGCGGTCGGCGGCATGCGGCTGCCGCCGGCCTTTTGGTGCAGATGCCGCATGCCGGATCCATCGGAGCATAACAGTGTGTCGATGATGCCGTAGCGCCGGCTCGGCTCGACCAGCACCGCGCCGGCGCCGTCGCCGAACAGCACGCAGGTGGCGCGGTCGGTGTAATCGATGATCGCCGACATTTTGTCGGCGCCGACGACGACGATCTTGCGGTATTGCCCGCTGGCGATGAACTGCGCCGCGATGGTCAGCGCGTAGACGAAGCCGGAGCACGCCGCCTGCACGTCGAAACTGCCGACGTTGCGGATGCCGGCCATGTCGCAGATCAGATTGGCGGTCGACGGAAACACGAAATCCGGGGTCGTCGTCGCGCAGATCAGCAGTTCCACCTCGCTGGCCGGTGTTGCGGTTTTTGCCAACAGGCCGCGCACCGCCTGCGCGCCCATATGCGACGTGCCGAGCCCGGCGCCGGTGAGAATGCGGCGTTCCTTGATGCCGGTCCGCGCGACGATCCATTGGTCGCTGGTGTCGACCATTTGCGCAAGCTTGGCGTTGGTCAGCACGTCCGGCGGCACATAGCCGTGCACAGCGGTGATCGCGGCGTACTGCGGTCGTTTTCGCGGAGTTTTAGTTGCTTTGTTCACGCGGTGGCCTTCGCGAGAGCCCGGCGGCCGTACCGTGCCAAGTCGAGGACGATGCCGGCGGCTTGGCTGCTCGGCGCCGTCGTGCCAACACCCATGATCGCGTCGAGCCTGGCGAACGCCTCGGTCTGCCGCCGCCGCGCCGGCGTGTCGGCGATCAATGGCACCAGCGCATCCGCGAGTTTGTCCGCCGTGCAGTCGCGCTGCAGCAACTCCGGAACGATGGCTTCGCCGATCACCAGGTTGGCGAGTATGATGCTGAAGAGTTCCGGCAGCCGAGCCAGCCGCGCGCCGATCCACTCGATGGCCGGTATGCGATAGGCGGCGACAGTCGGAATGCCGGCCAGCGCCAGCTCGAGCGTCACGGTGCCGGAGGCCGCCAGCGCCGCACGCGCTTTACGAAATTGCGCCCATTTCTCCGCGGGGTCGACCACGATGCGCGGCTGCACAGCCCAGGCGGCGACGCCCTCGCGCACCCGCGCCAGCAGATGCGGCATAGTCGGCAGCACGAGGTCGATTGGACCGACCCGCCCCGCGACCTGTCCCATCGCCGCGCCGAAGATCGCGAGCAGCCGGCGAATTTCGCTGGAGCGGCTCCCAGGCAATACCAGGACGAGCGGCGGATCGGTCTGCCGGCGCTGCATCTCGTCCACGCTGGGCCGCAGCTCCGCCAGTCGTTCGATCAGCGGGTGACCGACATAGACGCATGGCGGGCCGCCGAGCCGCAGGTGCGCGGCCGGCTCGAATGGCAGGATCGCCAGCACGCAATCGGCGTAGCGGCGCATGGCCCGCGCCCGCCAGGGCCGCCATGCCCACACCGTCGGCGACACATAGTCGATGATCGGGATCGACGGTGCCAGCCGCCGCACGCGGCGCGCCACGCGATGAGTGAAATCCGGACTGTCGATGATGACCAGCGCATCGGGACGCGCCGCGATCACCGCGTCGGCGGTCTCGCGGATGCGGCGCAAGATCATAGGCAGCCGGCGCGGAATAGCGGTCACGCCAATGATCGACAGTTCGTCGATCGGGAAAGGGCTTGGGATGCCCGCCGCCGCCATGGCACGTCCGCCAACTCCGGAAAGCTTCAAAGTACCACCCTCGCGCTCGACCAGCGCCCGCGCCAAAGCCGCACCCAGGGCGTCGCCGGATTCCTCGGCGGCGATGAGTTCGATCGCGAGCGATCGCGGCTGCGGCGCATGCATCATCGCGTGCCGTCTCCGGTGACGCCGACCAGAAACAGTCCGGCGCGGTCAGCCGCGGCGATCATTGCGGCGGGCTCGGCGATAATTGCGCTGCCGGCGGCTACCGCAATGCCGCCGAGTCCGGCGCGCGCCGCGTTCGCGACCGTTTGCGGACCGATCGCCGGCAGATCGAAGCGGCGATCCTGGCCGGGCTTCGGCGCCTTGACCAGCACGCCGCTGCCTGGCGCAGTGGTGACGCGGCGCTGGGTCCGCAGCTCGACCAGACGATTGAGCATGTTGTCGGTGCCCTCGGCCGCCTCGACCGCGAGCACGTGATTGTTGGCGACCACTGCCCCCTGCCCGACATCGAAGGGGCCGAGCGCCGTGATCATTTGCAGGGCCCGTGCAATGTCGACGCGGTCGCGGGCCGACGGGTGATGGCGGCCGAGCACGCCTTCCGGCACGACGATTTCGGGAGCAACGTCGGCGATGCCGATGATGCGCAGGCCGTCTTCTTCGAGCAGACGCGCAATTCCCGACAGCAGGCGATTATCGCCGCCGTGAAATGCGCGCACAATGCGGGGCATCAGCCGAATCGTGTGCCAGTCGAGACGGATTTTGCTGATCGGCGGCCGCAGCAGCGCGCCGATGAACAATCCTTCGCGGCATTGCTCGGCGCGCGCCAGACGCAGAAAGCGTCCGGACTGCCCGAGCGGGATCCAATGATGAGTGTGGCGCTCGACCACTTTGGGATCGGCCCAGCCGCGGATCGCGAACATCACCGGACGCAGGCCGCGCTGCGCGATCGCGTCGGCCACGGCGCCCGGAAACGCACCGCCGCCGCAGATCAATGCGATCGAGCCCCCGACCGACGGCTCACCGGGCGGCGCACCCGCGGCAAGTTGCGGATCAGACGGCATCGTCACGCTGGTCATGGCGGTGCTGCTGCCGAGCAGGTTGAATTAAGGCGCGTTTGCCTCCGGCGCGGATAAACGCGATGATTTTTTCGATCAACGGGTCCGTGGCGAAATCCTTCGCGACGGCTTCGATTCGATCGGCAAAGACGCCGTCGGCCAGGAACAGCGCCCGGTAGGCGCGGCGCAGCCGATGCAGATCGGCGCGCGTTGCGCCGCGGCGCGTCAGGCCGACCACGTTCAAGCCGGCGAGATCCGCGATCTGGCCGCCTGACGCAAAGCCGAAAGGGATGAGGTCGCCCGAGGCGCCCGACAAGCCGGCGAGCATCGCGCCTTCTCCGATCCGCACGTATTGATGAACGGCAGCCTGGCCGCCGAGAAAGACGTGGTCGCCGATCGCGACGTGACCGCCGATCACCGCATTATTGGCGAAGGTGACGGAATTGCCGACGTGGCAATCGTGGCCGACATGGGAGCCGACCATGAACAGGCAGCCCTCGCCGACTTCGGTGACGCCGCCGCCATCCTCGGTCCCGGTATTCATGGTGACGCCCTCGCGCAGCTCGCAGCGCGGGCCGATGACGAGCCGCGTCGCGCCGCCGCGATAATGCACCGATTGCGGCGGCGTGCCGAGCGAGGCGAACGGATAAATGATCGTGCCGGCGCCGATCGTGGTCACGCCGGTGACGTGGACGTGAGCGACGAGCCGCACGCCGTCGGCGATCTCGACCTTGGGGCCGATGACGCAATACGGCCCGATCTCCACGCCCTCGCCCAGGCGCGCGCCGCCGGCCACGCGCGCCGCGGCATCGATCACGATCTGGCCCCGCCGAGCATCGCGCCGATGACGGCTTCGGCGATCAGCGCACTGCCGACCTTGGCTTCGGCGCGGTACCACCACATGTTGCCGCGGTGGGCGGTTTTCTTGATGTGATACTCGATGCGGTCGCCGGGCAAAGCGGGCTTGCGAAACTTCGCCTTGTCGACGGTCAACAGGTACATCGCACGCATTTCCTCTAATTTTATGCGGCGCAACACGATGACGGCGCCGGTTTGCGCCATGCCCTCGAGCAGCAAGACACCGGGCATAACCGGATAGTCCGGGAAGTGGCCGAGAAACTGCGGCTCGTTGATGGTGACGTTCTTGATGCCGATGGCGGATTCCTCGCCGCGAATCTCGACGATACGGTCGACCATGACGAACGGGTAACGGTGCGGCAGTATGCGCAAAATCTCCGCGATCTCGGCGGCCTCGACGGTGTCGGTATTCATGGCCTGTCCTCGTTCGACTTGACGGCGGCAGACTTGGTGGCGGCCGACTTGGTGGCAGCAGACTTGTTGGCAGCAGACTTGCCGCCGCCACGGCCCGCAACATCCGCTTTGACGCGGTTTTGCCCGGCAATGACCGCGCCTTCGCCGATCGTCACGCCTGCGGCAATGCAGACCTGCCCTCCTATTATGACAAAATCCCCCGCGGTCACGCCACCTTCCAGGCCTGCCTGCGGCGCAACCAGACAATGGCGGCCGAGGCTGACATCGTGCCCGATCCGCACGAGGCTACCAATGGCGGTGCCCTCGCCGGTCACGGTGTCGCGGATGCAACCACGGTCGATTGTGGAATTGGCGCCGATTTCCACGCCGTCCTGGATGATGACGCGGCGGGTTTGCGGGATTTCAAGATGCTGATCGGCGTCAGACGGAAAGCCGAACCCCGCCTCCCCGATCCGCACGCCGGAATGAATGGTGACGCGATCGCCGATCAGGGCGTGCAGAATGGTGACGCCGGGGCCGACCGCGCATTGCCGCCCGATGCGCACGTCAGGGCCGATAGCTGCGCCGGCGCCGATCACCGTGCCGGCGCCGATCTCGGCGCGCGGTCCGATCACGGCTAGAGGATCGATGGCGACGCCGGCCTCGATCCGCGCCGTGGCGTGCACCTGGGCGTCCGTGGCGCGACCGCCGCCCTCGAACAGCGAGGATGGTCGCGGCGTCTCGGCAAACAGCGCGCGCGCCACCGTCGCAAAGGCACGGTACGGCGCGTCGGTGACGAGCGCGGCGAGGCCGGGCGGCGCCGACGACACAAGGCCCGGCAGGACAAAACAGGCCCCGGCATGGCTTGCCGTCAGCTCATTCCGGTGCGCCGGCTGGTCGATGAAGCAGATGTCGGCCGCGCCGGCCTCATCAAGCGCGGCGATATTGCGGATGCGGCGCTCGCGCAGCTCTTGCCGCGCCAGTTGCGCGCCGGTCAGGTCGACGATGGCGGCGACGGTCAGCTCCGCGCTCGGCCGCACGGCGGCCGGATATGTGTCCGCCGCTGGCGAAGCTCGTGGCCGCATCAGAAGTGGGTTCCGCCGCCGAACTGGAAGAATTGCGTGCGGTCATACCACTGATGCATGATCGGGTAAGCAAAATCGAAGCGCAGCGGACCGAACGGCGAGTTCCAGATCAAGCTGGCGCCCGCCGACACGCGCGGCGTGGCATCGTCGGTATAGAGCATGGCGCAGCCGCCGCCTTTGGCGCCCGGCGGCATCGGCGGCGCACAGACGATACCGTTCACGGGGCCGTTGATTTCGCCGGTCGCCGGGCTCGACGTTTCGCCCTGGTAGCCCCACTCCGATCCGGAATCGATGAACACGGCGCCACGGAAGCCGCTATCCTTGGGCAGAAAATAGAGCGGATATTGCAGTTCGAGACTGGCGCCCCAGTACATCGTGCCGCCGAGTGCGTCCCCGGTCCCGTAGCCGAACTCGAAATTGGTAACGTCACGCGGCCCGATGCCGGCCGGTTCGAAGCCGCGCACCAGATTCGGTCCCATCTTGAAATCGTTGAGCATGGATACCGACTGGCCGCCAAGGCCGAGGATGTTGCCGGCTTGCAGATGGAGGATGCCCACAAGATCGGAGACCGGCTCGTAGTAGCTGTGGAAATCGACGCTGGTGCGCATGAAGTCCGAGTTGCCGCCGAGCCCGGCAAAGTCCTGTCCGAAGTTCAGATTGATGCCGCTGGTCGGATCCTTGTTGTTGTCGAGCGTGTTGTAGATCAGGCCATAGCCGACCATCGAGGTTATCGTTGTTCCTTCGCCGAGCTCGACGCGGATCGGAAGCGAAGCCTGACCGTATTCGAGGCAGTTGAGCGGGGTCGGCGCCAAGCCGTTGGCCGCCAGGTACGCCGGCGTCCAAAACGCATTGTTCGCATTGAAATTGTCGCAGTCATCATACAACGCCGGCAATTGAATCGACTGCGTATACAGCGAATAGCGCAGCTGCACGCTGAAATCCTCGCGCAGCGGGATGCCGAATTTCAAGGTGCCGCCGATCGATTCGGTACCGTACGAGAAGTAGTTGTTGGGCAGCGTCTGCTTGGCGAACAGATCGACGCCGGCGCCGATCCGCTGGTCGAGGAAATACGGCTCGATGAAATTGAGCTCGGCGGCGCGGACGTATTCGCCGTAGGTCACCGAGGCCTTGGCAAAACGGCCGGTGCCCAACAGGTTGCGCTCGGAAAGCGAGACCTCCACCATCCAGCCTTCCGCGGTGGAATAGCCGCCCATCACGGAGAAGTCGCCGGTCGACTGCTCGACCACGTCGATGTTGACGATGACGCGATCCGGCGCCGAGCCGGGCTCGTTGGTGATCTTCACCGACTTGAAGAAATTCAGGTTCTTGATGCGCCGCTCGGCGCGGTCGATCAGCGCGCGGTTGTACGGATCGCCCTCGTTGATGTCGAGTTCGCGCCGGATCACGTAGTCGCGGGTGCGCGTGTTGCCGCGAATGTTGATGCGCTCGATATAGGCACGCGTGCCCTCGTCCACGACGTAGACGACGCCGACGCTGCGCGTCTGCGGGTTGCGGTCGCCGCGCGGACGCACGGTGCCGAACGGATAGCCGCGCCGCGCCATTTCGACCGTCAAGTCTTCGACGGTCTTTTCCACTGCTTCGCCGTTGTAGACGTCGCCCTTGTGGGTCAAGACCAGCGGCCGCAGCGTATTTGGATCGACCGCCCGCACGTTGGACTGAACGTCGATCGTGCCGAAGCGGTAGCGCGGGCCTTCCTCGATCGTGAACGTGATGATGAAGCCCTTCCGCGCCGGATCGTATTCGCCGGTCGCGGAAACGACCTGCACGTCCGCATAGCCGTGCTTGAGATAGAAGCGGCGCAAGAGGTCGCGGTCGGCCTCGATACGATCGGGGTCGTACACGTCGGTGGTCTGCAGAAAGCTCAGCCAGTTCGAGACCGCGGTCTTGATGACCTCCTTGAGCCGCCAGCTCGAATAGGCGTGGTTGCCGACGAAATTGATCTGTTTGACCCCAGTCTTCTCGCCCTCGTCGATCTTGAAGATCAGGTCGACGCGATTGTTGGGACGCTCGATGATCTGCGGCGTGACTTTGACGTCGAAACGGCCATTGCGATGATAGATTTCGATGATGCGCTCGACGTCGGCCTGCACCATCGGTTTGGACAGCGTGCCGCGCGCCTTGGACTGGATCTCGGCCTGCAGCTGCTCGTCCTTCATCCGGTGATTGCCCTCGAACGCGAGGCGGTCGATCACCGCAGCTTCCACGACGGACACGATGACGCGGCTGCCCTGCGTGGTGACGTGGATGTCCTGAAACAGGCCGGAGGCGTAAAGCGCCTTCAATCCGGCGTCGATCTGGTCGGCATTGAGCCGCTCGCCGGGCGTCGCCTTGAAGTACGAGCGGATGGTGTCGGCCTCGACCCGGCGGTTGCCTTCGACCACGATCTCGGTTGCCGCCGTATGGTCCTTGGGCGCCGCCAGCGCCCCGCTCGGCGCCAAGCCAAACAAACCCACCGCGAGGAGCAAGCCGGCCAAGACAAGCCCTCGTTTTACCCGCACCCACTTCATCATGCGCAAAGCGCCCTTATTCCCCTCGCGTAGCCGCCCCCGAACTGGCGGGTCGCTCACGTCCCTTAAGCCCTGTCCCCGATCAACGCTCTTGCCGTTACCCGGCCATCCTCCATCTCCGGTCTTTGTTCCGCCAAGCGTTGCAGCGCCCTAACCCCTAAGACGCTGCCAAGTGCACGATGTCATTGAAAGTTGCAAATATCATCAACATCAGGACGATAGCGAAGCCGATGCGGAATCCGACCTCCTGGGCTCGTTCCGACAGCGGACGGCCGCGCAGGGCTTCGATCGAATAGAACAAAAGATGACCGCCATCGAGCAACGGAATCGGAAACAGGTTTAACAGCCCGATCGACACAGACAACACCGCCGCCAAGTGGATGAGTGCCACAAAGCTCACGCTGGCGACCTGTCCAGACATTTGCGCGATGCGGATGGGCCCGCCGAGTTCATCGGCGGCCTCGCGGCCGACGATGACCCGGCCGAGATAAGTCAAGGTCTTGTCGACGACGAACCAGGTTTCCTGCACCCCGAGCACCAAAGCACGCGGCGGCGAGACCGGCTGATATTTCACATCGCCGGGGGCCGGAGAGCGCATTATGCCGAGCAAGCCGATGTGGTAGACGTTGCCGAATATGTCCTTCTCTTCGCGCAGTTGCGGCGTGGCCTGCAGCGCGATCTGTTTGCCGTCGCGCTCCACCGCGATGTTGAGGCGGTCGCCGGTGCTGTCGGAGACGATTCGCTGCATGTCGGCGAAGCTGTCGATCTTCTCACCGTCGATCGCGAGCACCATATCGCCCGGCTTGAAGCCTGCCGCGGCGGCCGGGCTGCCGGGCTGCACCTGATCCACCCGGGGACTCAATGTCTGCATCCCAAAGATCATGAAAATCCCGGCGAAGATCACGATCGCCAAAATGAAATTGGCGATCGGCCCCGCCGCAACGATGGCGGCGCGCTTGAGCACCGGCTGAAAGATCAAGCTTTGCTCTCGTTCCGCGGCGTCCATGGTCGAAGCACGCGCTTTATCGGGCGTGCTGGCGGCCGTCTCATCCCCAAAGAATTTGACATAGCCGCCGAGCGGGATTGGGGCGATTTTCCAGCGCGTACCGTGCCGATCGTAGAATCCGGCGATTTCCGGTCCGAATCCGATCGAGAAGACGAGGACTCGCACGCCGCACAAGCGCGCGATCAGGAAATGCCCCAATTCGTGAAAAAAGACGACGATACTGAGGACGAACAAGAAGGGCACGAGGTAGTGCAGGATATCACTACCAAGCCCTTGTAAATGCGAAATAATATCCGTCCCCATAATGCTGTCCCACGCCCCAAACGCGCCAACCCCGAGCCCGGACGCTAGGATGCCATTGCGGCAATTTCGGGCAAGAGCTGGGACGCTAGTCTTCTTGCCATATGGTCAATGGCGATCGCCTGCTCAACAGATTGTGGCTCGCCGGTGGCGCCTTTGCGCTCCGCCGCATCCAAAGTCGCCTCGACGAGGGCAGGGATTCCGGGAAATCCGAGCCGGCCGGCGACGAATTCGGCCACGGCGATTTCATTGGCGGCATTGAGAACAGTGGGTGCGCCGCCGCCGGCTTCCAGGGCGCGCCGCGCAATCGCAAGCGCCGGGAAGCGAATCGGGTCCGGCTCCTCGAAGCTCAACGCGCCGATCCGGGCAAGATCGAGCCGCTGTGCCGGCGTGGTCATGCGGGCCGGATGCGCCAGGCAATGGGCGATCGGAATGCGCATATCCGGCGAGCCAAGCTGCGCGATCACCGAACCATCGCGGAATTCGACAAGACCATGGACCACGGATTGCGCATGCACCACCACGTCGAGTTCCTCGGACCCCAGGCCGAACAGATGATGGGCCTCGATCAGTTCGAGGCCTTTGTTCATCAACGTCGCCGAATCGATCGTGACCTTGGGCCCCATTGACCAGGTCGGATGCTTGAGCGCCTGTTCGAGCGTGACCTTGCGTAGGGCTTCCAGCGGCCAGGTCCGGAACGGCCCGCCTGACGCCGTAAGGATGATGCGCTTGACATCCGCGCGACGGCCGGCGCTCAAGGCCTGAAAGATCGCGTTGTGCTCCGAATCGACTGGAAGCACCGCTGCGCCGGCGGCCGCTGCGCGGCGCATGAACAGGGCGCCGGCGCAGACCAGGCATTCCTTGTTGGCCAGAGCCACGGTCGCGCCGCGTTCGGCCGCGGCGAGTGTCGGCTCGAGACTGGCGGCCCCGGTGATTGCGGCCATGACCCATTCGGCCGGCCGCCGCGCCGCCTCGACCAGGGCGCCAGGGCCCGCCGCCGGCTCGATACGGGTCCCGGACAAGCCGGACTTCAAATCCTGATAGGCGGCGGGATCGGCGATAGCGGCAAAGCGTGCGTTGAGTTCGCGCGCGAGTTTGGCCAGCGCTACACCGTTGCGGCGCGCGGTCACGGCCTCGACGCGGTAACGGAGCGGGTCGCGCCGCAACAGGTCAACGGTGCTTGAGCCGATCGAACCCGTAGCGCCGAGGAGCGTCACCGTGCGCGGCACGGTGGCCAATAATTCGACCGTCGCCAGCGGCTGCGTCTGTGTCATCGCCCTACCATAGCAGCAAGCCGTGAGCCACGGCACCGGTTCCACCGCGTGCGATGCCGATGACAGCCGCCGCGGCCGCGGCGAACAGGAAGCCGTCGAGCCGGTCCATCAGGCCGCCATGACCGGGGATGATCCGGCCGGCGTCTTTGGCTCCAAAGCGCCGCTTGACAGCGGATTCGAAGAGATCACCGACTTGGGCCAAGAGCGATAACACCAACGCCATAACTGCAAGACTCGCCAAACGACCGTTGCCGCTCGCATAAGCGACCGCGATACCGCCGGCAACCCCCCCGGCAAGGCCGCCGATCGCGCCGGACCAGGTCTTATTCGGCGTGACCCGCGGCCAGAGCAGCGGACCGCCCCAGCCGCGGCCGACGAAAAAGGCCAAAATATCGGTCATCCAAACACTTAGCGCCACAAACAGAAAGGCCTCGAAGCCGAGTTGTTCGTCGCTGCGCAGCAGCGCCGGACCAAGAAAGCCGATACCGGCATACACCACCCCGCCGCCAGCCCATCCGACAAGAGCGACGCGCCGCTGTGGAGCCGCAAAGGCGACGAGACCGCCGGCCAGCGCACCAAGGGCCACGGCTGCCGCGGCTGCAGCCGGATGGCCCATTCCGGCCAGAATCAATGCTGCCGCCAGCGCCGCCCATCCCGGCGCGAGCAGCCGAAGGTCCGTGCGGCCGGCGACAAGATGCATCCATTCCCAAAGCATCCCCGCCGCCGCGAGCGCGCAGAGGCTGAGAAAGGCCCAGCCGCCCACATATGCAATCGCCAGTACGACCGGCGCCAGTACGGCAGCCGATGCGGCCCGGACGACAAGGTTGTGGCGTGCGTCGCTGTCCCCGGCGCCGCGGCGTGGTGCGGTGGTCACGATCCGGTTTGCGCTGCGAGCCCGCCGAAGCGGCGTTCGCGCCGGTGGTATTCGGCAATGGCGCTCTCCAGCGCCGCCTTATCGAAGTCGGGCCAATTGATCGGCATGAATACCAGTTCGCTGTAGGCCGATTGCCAAAGCAAAAAGTTCGACAGGCGCTGCTCGCCGCTGGTGCGGATGATGACGTCGGGGTCGGGCAGGTCGGCGCTGTCGAGATGGCGGGCGAGCAAATCCGGCGTGATCGCATCGGCCGCGAGGCGACCTGCGGCGACCTCCGCCGCCACTTGGCGGGCGGCACGCGCAATCTCCTGGCGGGAGCCGTAGTTGAAGGCGACCACCAGTGTCAGGCCATCATTGGCCCGGGTCAAATCCTCGGCTTCCTGCAGCAGCAGCCGGATGTCGCGGTCGAGGTCGTTGCGTTCGCCGACGATGCGCACCCGCACGTTGCTCTTGTGCAGGTCGACCAGGTCGTTGCGGATGAAACGGCGCAGCAGGCCGAGCAGATCTTTTATTTCCGACGCCGGCCGCGACCAGTTTTCCGAGCTGAAGGAAAAAATCGTCAGCACCGCGATGCCCAGATCGTTGGCGGCGCGCACGGTCTTGCGCAGCGCCTCGACGCCGCGGCGATGACCCTCAACGCGTGGCAGTCCGCGCGCCGCCGCCCAGCGTCCGTTGCCATCCATGATGATGGCGACATGACGCGGTATCGCAAAGCCGTCGCCGTCCGACTTCGCCGGCGGAACCGCCTGTTGTGTCGCGCCCGATATCGTGCTCACACCGTCATGATCTCCTTTTCCTTGGCGGCGAGCAGCTTTTCGACTTCCGCGATCAAGCCGTCGGTCGCCTTCTGCACGTCCGCGGCCTGCCGTTCGTGGTCGTCTTCGCTGATCTTGTGATCCTTCTCAAGCTTCTTGAGCAGATCGAGGCCGTCGCGGCGGACGTGGCGGACGGCGACGCGCGCGCCTTCGGCGTATTTGTGGGCGACCTTGACGATTTCGTGCCGCCGCTCCTCGTTCAGCTCCGGGATGCGCAGCCTGAGCACCTGCCCCTCGGTGGTCGGCGTCAGGCCGAGATTCGCCGCCGAGATCGCTTTCTCCACCGCATGCACCATGGAGCGATCCCAGACCTGCACGTTGAGAAGCCGCGGCTCCGGAACGCTGATCGTCGCCAGTTGATTGAGCGGCATGTTGCTGCCATAGGCCTCGACCTGAACGTGATCGACCAGGCCGGCCGAGGCGCGGCCGGTTCTTAGCCCGGACAGCTCCTGCTTCAATGACGTCAGCGCGCCCTGCATGCGGCGTTTGAGATCGTTGAGGTCAAAGGTGGCTTCTGCCATGGCGCCCTCCATGAGCGGCCGTTTCGGCCGTACGCCTCCCGGACACGGGAGGACCAAGAGTGTTTCTCCCCGGCCCGCGCGGTTGGCGGGAAGAAGGGGATGCCGCCGCAACGATCCGGGTGTTCAGCCGACAATCGTAAAGTGCCCGTTGCCGCGCAGCACGTTGGCGATCGCCCCCTGCTCCAGGATAGAGAACACAATGATAGGCATGCGATTTTCCTGGGCAAGCGCGAACGCCGTCGCATCCATGATCTTAAGGTGCTTGTCGAGCGCCACCTGGTGATCAAGCTTTTGGTAACGGGTAGCGGTCGCGTCGCGCTTGGGATCGGCCGTATAGACCCCGTCAACGTCGGTTGCCTTGAGCACGGCGTCGCAGCCCATTTCGGCGGCGCGCAGCACGGCGGTGGTGTCGGTGGTGAAATAGGGATTGCCGGTGCCGCCGGCGAACACGATGACCCGGTTATCCTCGAGGTGGCGCAGCGCTCGCTGCCGCTCGTAGGTCTCGCAGACCTGCGGCATCGACAGCGCCGACATGGTGCGTGCGCTGGCGCCGGCCCGCTCGATTGCGGTTTCGAGCACCAACGCATTCATGACGGTCGCCAGCATGCCCATGGCGTCGGCGGTGGGACGCGACAGGCCGTTCTCCGCGATCTGCGCGCCGCGCAGCACGTTGCCGCCGCCGACCACGACGCCGAGCCCGACCCCCAGCGCATGCGCGGCAACGAGATCGGCCGCGAAGCGGTCGATGGTCGGCTGATGGATGCCGAATTTTTCCGGGCCGCTCAACGCTTCGCCGGACAGCTTGACCACGACCCGACGGTATTTCGGCTTGGTCATGAGAGATCATCCGCCCTGTCGGATGAAGCGAGCGCGGTCAAACGCATGGCTTCACTGCCAACCATCCCGCGGTGGGTTTCGCTACGCTCGATCCACCCTACACCTAGGCGCCGGCGGGCGCCGCCATTTCTCCACCGAAATCGCCGCGTGGCCGGTCGATACCTTCGCCAAGCGCAAAACGGGCAAAGCCACCGACCTTGATTGGCGCCCCCACCTCGCCCTCGCTTTCCTTGAGCGCCTGCGCCACGCTCTTCTTGTCGTCGAAGATGAACGGCTGATCGAGCAGGCAGACGTCCTTGTAGAAAGTCTTCAGGCCCGATTCGACGATCTTTTCCACGACGTTGGCTGGTTTGCCTTGCGCCTTGGCCTTGTCGGCCAGAACGTTGCGTTCGCGCTCGATGGTCGCGGCATCGAGACCTGACGGATCGATGGCCTGCGGATTGGAATTTGCGATGTGCATGGCCACTTTGCGGCCGATCGCCTTGAGCACGTCAGCCTTGCCGGCGGATTCGAGGGTGACGATGACGCCGATGCGGCCCAAGCCTTCGTCGGGCGAATTGTGCATGTAATGAGCCACCACGCCGCGAGCGACCGCAAGGCCGGTGGCGCGGCGCAACGTCATGTTCTCGCCGATCTTGGCGATGGTTTCAGAGATCGCATCGGCAACGGTGCGGTCGCCGATCCGCGCGACAAGGATTTTGTCCACGTCAGCGCCAGCATCGAGGGCGACATTGGCGATCATTTTCACCAAGCCCTGGAACAGATCGTTGCGCGCCACGAAGTCGGTCTCGGAATTGACCTCGACCAGAACGCCCTTGCTGGCATTGAGCGCGGCCCCGATCAGCCCTTCGGCGGCGACGCGGCCGGCCTTCTTGGCGGCTTTCGACAGGCCCTTCTTGCGCAGCCAATCGACCGCGGCCTCGAGGTCTCCCCCGCTCTCAATCAGCGCCGCCTTGCAATCCATCATGCCCGCGTTGGTCTTGTCGCGGAGCTCTTTGACCATGCCGGCGGAAATGTTCGTCGTGCTCATTTGCCTTGATCCTTATTACGCTCGTCATCCCGGTAGCCGAGCGAAGCGCGGAACCTGAGATCCATGATCGCTGAGTACAGATATAGATAGTAACGCCGTCGGAGAGCTGCGCCGTTCGTGGGCATGGATTCCGGGCTTGCGTCTGCGGCGCGCCCCGGAATGACGCTTATTCCGGCTCGGCGGTCAGTTCCTTCGCCTTGGCGACCCAGCTCTCGACCCGGCCCGGCAGTCCGACCTCCTCGCCCACATTATGGGCGGCGGTCGGCGACAGTTCGGCGATCTGCTGGAAATGGAAGATGCCGAGGTCGTTGAGCTGCTTCTCGATGGCCGGCGAGACGCCGGGCAGTTTCTTCAAATCGTCGGCCACGCCGCGCGGGCCGGACAGCGGCTCGAAGCCGAGCCGGTTGGTCTCGGCCGGCAGTTCCTCGGCGACCACCGGCTCCGCCTGGGCGCCGATATCGATGCCGCGGGAACCCTGCGCCCGCGAAATGCCGTCGATCGCCGCCTTGGCGGCAAGATCGCAGTAGAGCGTGATGGCGCGGCTTGCGTCGTCATTGCCCGGCACGACGAAATTGATGCCGTCCGGATCGCAATTGGTGTCGACGATGGCGGCGACCGGCACGTTGAGCCGCTGCGCCTCCTTGATGGCGATGTCCTCTTTGTTGGTGTCGATGACAAACAACAGATCGGGCAGCCCGCCCATGTCCTTGATGCCGCCGAGCGCGCGATCGAGCTTGTCGCGCTCGCGCTGCAAGGTCAACCGCTCCTTCTTGGTGTAACCCTGCGCCTCGTCGGAGGCGAGCATCTCCTCGAGCTTGCGCAGTCGCTTGATCGAGTTGGAGACGGTCTTCCAATTGGTCAGCGTGCCGCCGAGCCAGCGCGAATTGACGTAATATTGCGCTGAGCGCTTGGCGGCGTCGGCGATGGCGTCCTGGGCCTGCCGCTTGGTGCCGACGAACAGGATGCGGCCGCCTTTGGCCACCGTGTCGCTGACCGCCTGCAGCGCATGGTGCATCATCGGCACCGTCTGCGTCAGGTCGATAATGTGGATGTTGTTGCGGGAGCCGAAGATGTACTCGGACATCTTCGGGTTCCAGCGGTGGGACTGATGGCCGAAGTGGACGCCGGCTTCCAAAAGCTGGCGCATGCTGAAATCAGGCAGCGACATAGATCTTCTCCGGTTGATCCGCCGCGGACCGATGAGCCTCCCCTCCCTTCGCTCTCCCGCATTGTGGGGGAGCGAAGGGAGCGGGCAACCACCGGACGGCCCCCTTTCGAGGGCCAAGGTCCGCGTGTGAAGTTGCGCGGCTTATATAGCGGGTAACTGACAAAGCGCAACGCACAATTCCGGCTGCATCCTAGTCTAAAACCATCGCTTTGCCGAGCTTGGCAGCATCGAGGTCATCGGCTCGCCCACCGATTTCGGCAAGGTCGTCGCGGCGGAAACAGCGAAATGGGCTAAGGTGATCAAGTTCGCCGGCATCAAGGCGGCGTGACCGGGACGGAAGGTCGCGGGAATCAACAGGCGGCAGCCGATACAATCGGCAAAGGCTTGCGACGCAGCCTTGGCAGCAGCCTTGGAAGGAGACAACGATGCGGCTGGCGCGCAGACGCTTGGTGCAACTGGCCGCGGCCGCGACCATTGCGCCGGCGGCAGTGCGCTTTGCCTGGGCGCAAGCCTATCCAGCCAAGCCGATCCATCTCATTGTGCCGTCGCCGCCGGCCGGCACTTTCGACATCGTCGCACGGCTCGTCGCCAATGCGGCGGCACCGCGGCTGCACCAACAATTCGTCGTCGAAAACCGCGGCGGTGCCGGCACCAATCTCGGCACCGGCATCGTTGCTCACGCGGCGCCCGACGGCTACACGCTGCTGCTGGCCGGATCGCCGGGCGCGATCAACGCCACGCTCTACCATAATCTCGATTTTTCCTTCGCCCGCGACATCGCGCCGGTCGCCAGCATCGAGCGCGCGCCGCTGATCATGGTGGTCAACCCGTCGCTGCCGGCCCAGACCGTTCCGCAATTCATCAGCTACGCCAAACAGAATCCCGGCAAGATCAACATGGGCTCGGGCGGCGCCGGCTCGACCGGCCACGTCGCCGGCGAATTGTTCAACATGATGGCCGGGATCAAGATGGCGCACGTGCCCTATCGCGGCGAGGCACCGGCGATCACCGATCTGCTCGCCGGCCAGATCCAGGTCGTGTTCTCGACGCCCGGCTCGGCGCTTTCCTACGTCAAGGCCGGCACGCTGCGCGCGCTCGGCGTCACCAGCGCAACGCGCATGGAGGTGCTGCCGCAGGTGCCGGCGATCGCCGCGTTTTTGTCCGGCTACGAAGCGGTGTCGTGGTCCGGCATCGGCGCGCCGGCCAAGACGCCGCCCGCGATCGTCGAAAAACTCAACGGCGCCATCAATGCCGCGCTGAGCGACCCGCAGCTCAAAACGCGGCTGGCCGCGTTCGGCGCCGTGGTGATGACGTCGACGCCGGCCGAATTCGGCAAGTTCATCGCCGCCGAGATCGACAAATGGGCCAAGGTCATCAAGTTCGCCAATATCCAGGCCGACTGACGATCATGCATTCGCCGCGTTTTGCTTAAGCCGCGCAAAACGAACAAAGTTGGGAGGACAACGCCAATGAGTTTTCCGCGCCGACATTTTTTGCGTTTCGCGGGCGCCGCCGCCGGCTTAGCGGCTGCGCCGGCGGTTTCGCGGCTCGCGCGCGCGGACGCCTATCCGTCGCGCGCGGTGCGTGTCGTCGTCGGCTTTCCGCCCGGCGCCGCCACCGACATTGTCGGCCGGCTTGTTGCGCAGGCGCTGGCGCAAAAATTCGGCCAGCAGTTCTTTGTCGAGAACAAGCCGGGCGCGGGCAGCAATCTGGCCGCCGACATCGTCGCGAAGGCGCCTCCGGACGGCTACAATTTGCTGGCCATGACCGTCACCAACGCGGTCAACGAAACGCTTTATCGGAATTTGAGCTTCGATTTCGTGCGCGATCTGGTGCCGATCGCGCGCACCATCCGCTCCGCCAACGTCCTGGTCGTCAATCTCGCTGTGCCTGCGAACAACGTTGCCGAATTCATCGCTTATGCGAAGGCCAATCCGGGAAAACTCAACTATGCCTCCTACGGCTTCGGCACCGCACCCAATATGGCGGGCGAACTGTTCAACATGCTGGCGGGGACCAGGCTCGTCCATGTGCCGTATCATTCGAACTTCATGCCGGATCTGCTGAGTGGCCAGGTGCAATTGTCGTTTCTGCCGGTGCCGCTGATCATCGGCTTCATCCGCTCCGGCAAGGTACGCGCGCTCGGCGTCAGCGGCACGAGCCGCTCTGATGCGCTGCCGGGCGTGGCGCCGATCGCGCAGACCGTGCCGGGCTACGCGGCCGACATTTGGCACGGCATCGCCGCCCCAAAAGCGACACCGCCCGCGATCGTCGACAAGCTGCACGACAGCATCGACGGCATTCTCACCGATCCGGCGATGAAGGCGAAATTCGCCAATCTCGGCGCCGAGCCGGCGCCGCTGAGCACCGCCGATCTGCGCACTTTCATTGCCGCCGAAGTCGGCAAATGGGCCAAGGTCATCAAGTTCGCCAATATCAAAGCAGGATAGCATTGACCATGACGTTTCGGCGCCGAGATTTTCTGCGCATCACCGCGGGTGCGGCGGCGCTGCCGCTGCTGCACCGCGCCGCTTGCGCGCAAGCCTATCCGTCGCGTGTCATCACCATCATTGTGCCCTACCCCGCCGGCGGCCCGACCGACACGATCGCGCGCATTCTCGCTGATCGCATGGGCGCGGTGCTGCATCAAAGCGTCATCGTCGAGAACGTCAGCGGCGCCGGCGGCAGCATCGGCGTCGGCCGCGTCGCCCGCGCCGCGCCCGACGGCTATACGCTGAGCATCGGGCACGTGCAGACCCACGTTCTCAACGCCGCCGTGATGAAGCTGCCCTACGACGTGGTGAACGACTTTGCGCCGATCTCGCTGATCGCCGACACGCCGATCTGGATCATTGCGACGAAGTCCCTGCCGGCGGACGATTTCAAAAGCTTCTTGACCTGGCTGAAAACGCAGAACGGCAAAGCCACGGCCGGCACGGTCGGCATCGGTGGACCGACCGAAATCGCCGGGCTGATTTTCGCAAAGGAGACCGGCACCCAGTTCCAGACCGCGCGCTACACCGGCGGCGCGCCGCTGCTGCAGGATCTTTTGGGCGGTCATATCGATTTCGCTTTCGGCCAGGCGGCGACCTATCTGAGCTACGTGCGCCAGGGCCAGCTCAAGGCTTATGCGGTGCTGCAGCCGAAACGCTGGTGGGCGGCGCCGGACGTGCCGACCCTCGACGAACTCGGCATCCACGACATCCACGCCAGCTTTTGGCATGGCCTGTGGGCGCCGAAGGGCACGCCGCCCGACATCATCGCCAAGCTCAATGCCGCCGTCCGCGAAGCGCTGGCCGATCCCAGCGTCCAGCAGCGCTTGCGCAATGTCGGCCAGGAGGTCTGGCCGACCGCCGAGCAGACGCCGCAGGCGCTCGCCGCCAAGCAAAAGGCCGAGATCGCGCAATGGACGCCGATCGTCAAAGCCGCCGGCATCAAGCAGGAGTGACGGCAGAAGCCGCACCAAAAACCCATTACCGAGGGAGAACACATATGTCGCTGATCGATCGCAGAACGATGTCGATGCTCACGCTTGCGGCGCTGGCATCGCCGCGCGCGCTCGCCGCGGAGCCCTATCCGTCGCGCCCGATTCATCTCATCGTCGGCTTCACGCCGGGCGCCTCGTCCGACATCGTGGCGCGCCTGTTTGCCAAAGGCGCTCAAACGCTCGTCGGCCAGAACATCATCGTCGAGAACAAGCCCGGCGCCGGATCGAGCATCGCCGCCGGCTACGTCGCGCGTGCCGCCAGGGACGGCTACACGCTGATGGCCCCCGCGTTATCGACCTTGACCTACAAGATCGTGCATCCCGAAGCGCAGTACGACATGGCCAAGGACTTTGCGCCGATCGCGCTCCTTGCCGTCGGCCCGCTGGTGATGGCCGTCGATCCCAAACTCGGCGTCAACAGCGTCAAGGAGTTCACGGCGCTCGCCAAGGCGAAGCCGGGTAAGCTCAATTTCGGCACGGTCGGCCCCGGCAGCCTACCCGATCTCGCCGCCGAACTGTACGCGCAGCGCGCCGGCGTCAAGCTCGTGCAGGTGCCCTACCCCGGCAGTCCGCAGGTCACGACGGACCTGATCTCTGGCCGCATCCAGATGAGCTTCCAAATTACGTCGGCGATCATCGGCCAGATCAGAGCGGGCCAGATCAAGGCGCTGGCAGTCGCGACCAACAAGCGCTCCAACCTGCTGCCCGACGTGCCCACCATGGCGGAAGCCGGCATGCCGGACTTCGACACGCCGCTCTGGTTCGGCCTCGTCGCGCCAGCCGGCACACCGCGCCCCGTGATCGACAAGCTCGCCGCGGCGGCGAAGCAGGCGATGCATGCGCCCGCGACGGTGGATTTGTTGGCCAAGCAGGGCTTCGCTCCGGAAGACATGGGACCCGATCAGTTCGCCGCTTTCATCAAGAGCGAAATCAAGCGCTGGTCAGCCGTCGTGAGCGGCGCAGGGGTGAAAATGT
This sequence comes from Xanthobacteraceae bacterium, assembly GCA_030037885.1. Lineage (GTDB taxonomy): Bacteria > Pseudomonadota > Alphaproteobacteria > Rhizobiales > Xanthobacteraceae > BOG-931. The sequence goes on from JASHPU010000257.1 coordinate 20,691, forward strand.
AGCTCCGCGGCGTGCCCCTCTCCACTACGCCGAGGCTTATTTGGGCCGGCGGACGGCTTGCACTTTTCCGCTGCTTTCGCCGCCGCAGAAGAACCGGTCGCCACCATCGGATTCCAGCCCCGACACGTTTGCTCCCGGCGGCATATCAAGTGTTTCCAGGACCTCACCCGTCTGAGGATCGACTCGCCGGATCTCGCTTTCGTTGCCTTCGGAAGTGGCGTGCCAGAGCTCTCCATCAACCCAAGTCACGCCCGTCACGAAGCGGTTGGATTCGATGGTGCGAAGGACCGCCCCGGTGTTGGGATCGATTTGATGGATCTTCCGGTTCCGATATTGCCCCATCCACAGCGAGCCTTCGGCCCATGCAAGCCCCGAACCGGCGCCCGCGGGCGCGGGAATCGTGGTGAGCACGCGGCCGGTATGCGGATCAATCTTCTGGATGCAGCCGCCCGAAAGCTGGAACAGGTGGTGACCGTCAAAAGCCGTCCCAGCATGCGCGGCGACATCGATGGCGCGGACCCTCGCGCCGGTCTGGGGATTGAGTGCGGTCAGCCTGTCTCCGGACGCAAACCAGACGTGCTGGCCATCGTAGGTGACCCCAGCGACGTGTTCGACGCCGGGGAATGGACCGTATTCGCGAACGATTTCGGCAGCGGATCGTTTCATGCGCCGATCCTAGCCGCTCGGGAGCGGGCCCGGGAGTAACAAAGTTGTCGTAAAGCCAGGCAGCAGCCGGGTTATCCAGCGACGCGCCGGCCCGCGACCATATGACTGGACCTTGCCTGCGCTGGCGAGCGCGTCGAGCGCGCGCTGCACCGTTCGCGCGCTGGTTCCCAGTGCAAGCGACAGTGCCGAGCTCGACCACGATTCGCCGTCTGCGAGAAAGGCGAGCACGGTTGCATGCTCATCTTCGACCGGCGGTGCGAGCACGATGACCTTCCGTGCAGGCCGCGGCGCCAGTGCAAAGCCTCCCGTCGTCGCGCTGACGTCTGAGAGGGTTCTGAGCTTGAAGCGAAGCCGCCCGATTTCGACGCGCAACCGCGCGCAATGCGATTCATCGGCGTGCTTGGCCCGGAAAGCACGTGCGAGCAGCGTGCTCCTCGGGACGTCCGCCGGCCACGCTTCGCCCAATGCGCGTGCAAGTGCGAACAATACCGGACGCGTCGTAAGCGAGACCGCGGTATCGGCATCGCGCACGACATGGCGGCACGCGTCAACGACAAGCACCCCCGACGCCAGCAGCGCTTCGACCTCCTCAAGCAGAACTAGCCGATCCTCGCCGGGCGCAATCAGGCGCGCGGCAGGTGTGTTCAGCACATGGGAGGTGCTTTCGACCTCGGCCATCAGCGCAGGGATGCCGGCCTGACGAGCGGCGCGTTCGGCGTCCACAAGCGCAGCGCGTGCCTTCTGCGTGCGCAGACGCCGCATCGCGATTCCCGCGATGACCAGCTCGTGGGCGGCGCGCAATGCCGCCGGCCAGACGGCGGCATCGAACTTCGCCAGTGCGCCCTCGGCCTCGGCGAGGCGCCCAAGCAGCAGTAGTCGCCGAACATCGAGATGCTGCGCGTGTGCGGCATTGGCTCGATCGCCGTGGCGCTCCAGCGTCCCCCGCGCCATATCGAGCGCCTTGCCGGAATAGCTCAAGTCGCGTGAGACGAGCGCAATCTCGGCCTCGGCGACGATGCATCTTGCACGGGCCAACGCCGCTTTCGGACCGAACGCGCGCGTCGCTTTTCGCAACAGAGCCTTGGCCCGATCGAGATCGCCGAGCTGAGCCATGGCGATGCCACGCAACGCCAGCGCCGGCGCGTCATTGCGCAAAGCGACCCGTTTCAATGCGCCGAGGGGATCACCCGCTGCGAGCGCCTGTCCTGCGGCAGTAATCAGCGGGTCCATCGGAATCCCGACAAACTTGTAACTCCCACCGTTCCCACAGCCGACGCTATGTCCGTCCTGGGATCAACACCACAGAACGGAGAAAAGGCCATGCCTGACATTCTGCATAAGGTCGGAATCAAATCATCCTCGCTGGATCATGTCTATCAGGCACTGGCCACGGTCGATGGCCTTTCCCGCTGGTGGACGAGCGACACGCGGGGCAACAGCAAGGTCGGCGGCGAGCTCCAGTTCCGCTTTGGTAACGGCGGATTCGACATGAAGGTTCTGGAGCTTGAGCCCGGCCAGCGAATTCGCTGGCAGGTGGCCGACGGGCCGGAAGAATGGCTCGGCACCAAGATCAGCTTCGACCTCAAACAGAATGGCGACTGGATCGTCGTTCTCTTCAAGCACCAGGGCTGGAAGGCGCCCGTGGAATTCATGCATCACTGCAGCACGAAATGGGCGGTCTTTCTCTTAAGCCTCAAGTCGCTACTCGAATCCGGCAAAGGCGCGCCCTGGCCGAACGAGATCAAGCTCGACGCGTGGGAATAACCGAACGCCGACCGGCTTCGTGCAGCATGCGCTATTCACGAAAGAGCTGCGCCGGGGAGCCTGCGCGCTTGAGGCTCAGCCGCGGCCCTACAGCGCCTCGACCGTCACCACGCCGGTCACCGCCTTGATGGCGCCGGCGATCTGCGGCGAGACCTTGAAGCGGCCGGGCAGCTTGACCTCGACCTCGCTGCCGCTCTGCAAAAGCAGCACCACGCTAACCTCGCCGTCCCCGGTCTCCGCGCCCCCGCCATTGCGCGCGGCGCCGTTGCGCGCCGGTTCGAGGCGGCGGGCGACGCCGCTCAGTGGCTCCTCGGTGCGCAAAAAGACGCGCAGCCCCTTCTGCATGCGCGCCGCCGCCTGGTCGAGCGGCTCGGCCGATTGGATACGCGCGCGCACCTCCTCGGCCTGCACTTCGGCGCTGAGCAACAGCAGCACCGCGGTGCCGGGCTCGAGCAGGTCGCGATACTGCGCCAAGCCTTCGGCGAACAGCACGGCTTCGTAGTGCGCGCTCGGGTCGGACAGCCCGATGATGCCCATCTTGCTGCCGCTCTTGGTGCGGCGCTCGGTGCGCGAGACCACGGTGCCGGCGACGCGGCCGGCGCCGGCACCGGCTTTCACCGCGCGGGAAAACTCGGCCCAGGACTGGACGCGCAGCCGCTTGAGCGCCGCCACGTAATCGTCGAGCGGATGGCCGGAGAGAAAGAATCCGACCGCCTCGTATTCGCGCTGCAGGCGCTGCGCCGGCAGCCACGCTTCGAGCGCCGGCAGCGCCAGCGGCTCGGGCGCGGCCACGCCGCCGAACAGCTCGGACTGGCCGAGCGCGGCGTCGTCATGGCTGCGCTGGGCGCTGGCGAGCAGCCGATCGACGGCGGCGAACACGCGGGCGCGGTTGGGCTCCATGGCGTCGAAGGCGCCGGCCGCCGCGAGCGATTCCAGCACGCGCTTGTTGAGCGCGCGCGGATCAATGCGGCGGGCAAAGTCGCCGAGGTCGGCAAACGGCCGCTCGCGGCGCGCCGCGACGACGCTGTCGACCGCCTGGCGGCCGACGCCGCGCAGCGCCGCCAGCGCATAGTGAATGACGTTGCCGTCGACCTCGAACTCGACGCCCGAGCGATTGATCGACGGCGGCTCGACCTTGATGCCGAGCCGTTCTGCCTCGGCGCGAAACTCGGCGAGCTTGTCGGTGTTGCCCATGGCAAGCGTCATCGACGCGGCCAAGAATTCGACCGGATAATTCGCCTTCATGTAGGCGGTGTGATAGGTCAGAAGCGCGTACGGCGCCGAATGCGATTTATTGAAGCCGTATTCGGCAAATTTTGCGCAGGCCTCGAAGATGGTCTCGGCGTCGCTCTGCGCGATGCCGCGCTCGACGGCGCCGGAAATAAACGAATCGCGCTGCGACGCCATCTCCTTTTTGTCTTTCTTGCCCATGGCGCGGCGCAGGATATCGGCCCTGCCGAGACTGTAGCCGGCAAGATCGCGCGCGATCTGCTGCACCTGCTCCTGATAGGTGATGATGCCGTAGGTCGCCTGCAAAATCGGCTGCAGTTTCGGGTGCAGATAATCGGTCGGCTCATGGCCGAGTTTGCGCGCGCAATAGGTCGGGATATTGGCCATCGGCCCCGGCCGGTACAGCGCGACCAGCACGATCAGATCCTCGAAGCGGTCCGGACGCATATCGATCAGCGCCCGCCGCATGCCCGCGCTTTCCACCTGGAACACGCCGACTGTCTCGCCGCGCGCCAGCATCTCGTAGGATTTCCTGTCGTCGAGCGGCACCTTGGCCAGATCGAGGTCGATGCCGCGCCGGCGCACCAGTTTGACCGCGCGGTCAAGAATGGTAAGCGTGGTCAGTCCAAGAAAATCGAATTTCACCAGGCCGGCCGGCTCGACCCATTTCATGTTGAACTGGGTGACTGGCATCAGCGATTTCGGGTCGCGGTAGAGCGGCACCAGTTCGGAGAGCGGCCGGTCGCCGATGACGACGCCGGCCGCATGCGTCGAGGCGTGGCGATGCAGACCTTCAAGCTTCTGGGCAATATCGAAGGCCCGCGCGATCAGCGGATCGCGGTCGCGCTCGGCCTGCAGCCGCGGCTCGTCGTCAATCGCCCGTTTGAGCGAGATCGGGTTCGCCGGATTCTGCGGCACCAGCTTGCATAACCGGTCGACCTGTCCATACGGCATCTGCAGCACGCGGCCCACGTCGCGGAGCACGCCGCGCGCCTGCAGCGTGCCGAAGGTGATGATTTGGGCGACGCATTCGCGTCCGTATCGTTCCTGCACGTAACGGACGACCTCGTCGCGCCGCTCCTGGCAGAAATCGACGTCGAAATCCGGCATCGTAATGCGTTCGGGATTGAGGAAGCGTTCGAAGATGAGGTCGAAGCGGATCGGATCGAGATCGGTGATGGTCAGCGCATAGGCGACCAGCGAGCCGGCGCCGGAGCCGCGGCCGGGTCCGACGGGAATGCCCTGCGCCTTGGCCCACTGGATGAAATCGGCGACGATCAAGAAATAGCCGGCGTATTTCATCTTCACAATGACGCCGAGCTCATAGTCGAGACGTTCGCTGTACTCGTCGGCGGTATGGCCGTGCGCAACTCCGTGCTTGGCGAGCCGCGCGGCGAGCCCGGCTCGGGCAGCCTGGCGGAGCGCCTCGGGCTCGCCGTTGCCGGCAGTCTCGTCGTCACGGCGGCCGCCGGAAAATCGCGGCAGGATCGGCGCCAAGGTGCGCGGGCGAAATGCGCAACGCTCGGCGATCTCGATGGTTGCAGTGAGCGCTTCGGGCAGGTCGGCAAACAGTTGCGCCATTTCGGCGCGGCTCTTGAAGCGGTGCTCGGGGGTGAGCTGCCGGCGGTCGCCATCGGCGATCAACTTGCCCTCGGCAATGCACAGCAGCGCATCATGGGCTTCGTAATCGTCGGCCTTGGCGAAGAACGGCTCGTTGGTGCCGACCAGCGGCAAACCTTTGGCATAGGCGAGTTCGATCAACGCCGGCTCGACCGCGTGTTCCGAAGCCGTGTCGTGGCGCTGCAGCTCGACGTACAGCCGGTCGCCAAACAGCTGCTGCAAGGTTTCGCAGCGCGCCGCGGCAAGCGCCTGCTGGCCGCCGGCGATGGCGAAATCGAGCGGCCCATCGGACCCGCCGCTGAGCGCAATCAGGCCTGCGGATTCGCCGTCAAACCAGTCGAGCTTGATATGGGGCCGCTCGTCCGGCGCGGTTTCGAGGTAAGCGCGCGAACACAACCGCATCAGCCGGCGATAGCCTTCTTCGCGAGCAGCCAAGAGAACGAGCCGCGGAAAGCTTACGTGCGCACCACCGGCACTGCCGATCGTGCCGGCCCGCTTGTCCTGGTCGCCGAAATCGACGGCGAGCGCGCACCCGATGATGGGCTGAATGCCAGCGCCCGCCATCTTCTCGGAAAATTCCAGCGCACCGAACATGTTGTCGGTGTCGGTAAGCGCCAGCGCCGGCTGCCGGTCCGTCTTGGCCAATTCGGCAAGCCGCGCAATCGTCAGTGCGCCTTCGAGCAGCGAATAAGATGAATGCACGTGCAGATGCACGAAACGGGGTTCGGCTGGGGCTGGCATGGGCGAGGGTACTCCTGGCCGAGCATTTAGCCCCGCCAAGCGATTCTCGTCACATGCGGCGGTGTTTTCCCCGATGTTCTTGGTGTGGTCGCTCACCGCAGTCACAACAGCCCAAGCACTTGCACCCAGACCGCAATGGTCGCCACGAACAACGCGACGGAGGCTAAAGCAGCCGCTTCCTCGACAACCATGCGAACCATGACCATGCTCCCCGATTAGAACGTATAGGGAACATTGTTCACGCGAAGTTCACGAAGTCAAGGCCTTCGCCAAGATGCTTGCGGGGTTCGCGGCTGCGATTGGTAAATGATTTGTTGTGGAGGAATTCGACGGCAGGAACTTGCCGCAACTGCCGAGCAGCGGTGTAGCGTACGATTTTGCCGCACGCCGAATTGCCGCAATGGCAAGCGGCCTGTTGACGTCGCGCCTCAGGCGCAAACTGCGCGGAATAAATGGCGCATCACGGGGTTCCCGGGCCCATGCAGGAAGTCGCTGAATACCGGGGTTATGCTGAGGATTGCCGGCGGATTGCGCGAACCACGAGCAATCCCGACGACAAACGCCGCTTGTTGGAAATGGCGACTGTTTGGGCGCTGCTGGCGGGCGAGCTCGAAGCGCAGCTTAATGGCGAACGGCCCGCCACCCTCGCCAAATAGAGCGCAGCGTGTCCTACGCCGCGCCAAGACACGCCGGCGACACGAACACCCGCACCTCGCGGCCGAGAAGCTGCAGCAGAATGGCGACGCGGTTGGCATCGGCGACGCGCTCGAGCACGCCGGTGGCTTCCGCAAAAACCCCGTCGATGAGGCGCACCGGGCTGCCCGGCCGCACGCCGGCGGGCAGGCCGAGCCGGACAAAGCCTTCGTCGGTCTCGCGGGCGCGGATCTCATCGACGACACCGTCCGGAACCGGCACGGGATCTTCGCCGGCTGCGACCAAGCTGCTGACGCCAAACGTCGAATGAATCGAACGCCAGCGGTCGCGGGCCGGGTCGAGCGCGACAAACAGGTAGCGCGGAAACAGCGGCCGGACCACAACGTCGTGGCGGCGGGCGTGACGCCGCCCGCGGGCATAGCGCGGCAGATAGGTGGAAAAACCCTGGCGACGCAGATTGAGATTGGCGCGAACCTCGCCATTCGGTTGGGTATGCACGACGTACCAGCGCGCACCCGGCATCATGAGGAGGCTCCGCCGACGGAAGCAGCGGCTGCGAGGGCATGGACCCGCAGCAACGCCGGAACATGGACGCGCTCGGCGCCAAACGTGGCGAGCGCGGCTTGATAAGCGGCGCGCGAGTCGGACAGCGCGGTGATCAGCACCGCATCGATGCCGCCAGCCGGCGCGACCTTGCAGTCCAGACGGGCTTCTCCTGCGGGCAACGGCAGCACGCCGACGATCTCGACCGGGTGCTCACGGCCGACCAGGCGCGCGATCTCGGCGAGATCGCCGTCGCCAAGGAGGCCCAGCCGCTTTTGCCCGCGCGCCGCAGCCACGGCGAACAGCTCGGCGCATTGCGCGCGCGCTTGGCGGAAGAACGAGAACGAGTTGGCGAGATAGCGCGCGGTCAGCCGCGACTTTTCAGCAAAGCCTTGCGGGGTCAGGTAATAGGCGTAGCGGCGCGGCGGCGTGGTGCCGACCTTGATCAGCCCCTTGCGCACGCAGCGTTTGAGGTAGGCATTGGCCAGCCCGAGCGCGATGCCGAGCTCGCGCGCCACCGAGCGTTGCGTCACCGCGGGGTCACGCTCCACCGCGTCGAGGAGTTCGAGCATGATCGCGTCGTCGGACGCCTCGCGACGGACTGCGCCCGTCCAACCCGCTACCGGTTCTTGCACGCGGCCCCTCCACCCATTGCCCGGTCGCGTTCACCGTATGAACTGTATAGCCCGTTCATCGCCTGAACGTCAAACCGCAAGGCACATGGCGTTACGTTCGCATCGCGACTCGGCCGGGAAACATGCTCACAGAACTGTGCACCGAACCGAACGCGGGGACTGAACTAAGCCAAGAGGGCTGGGGTTTTACGCAGCAACAATCGTCAAGTAGAGGAGGCCGGCCCATGAAGGCCTTGCTTTTCGCAGCTGGACTGGTCGCTGCGGCGGGCGCGCTCACGAGCAGCGCGCAGGCACAAAACTATCCGTGGTGCGCGGTTTACGGCGGCAGAGGTGGCGGCGGACAAAATTGCGGTTTTTCGACATTCGAACAGTGCATGGCGACGCTGTCCGGCATGGGTGGCTTCTGCAACCGCAATACCCAGTTCGTGCCGCCGCCTGGACCTCACCGACGCTATCGGCGGTACGAATAGAGATCATTCGAGCCAAGCGTGCTCCGGCGGCAAACATCGCCGCTCCGGAGCGGAGAGGTCCATCGGGGGCCGTGGCTGCAGCAGCCCAATGATTTGGAGGGGCGCATGAGGCTCCGGCTTTTCCTCGCAAGTTCGATCATCGGCTTGGCCGGCTTCGCAACCGCTGCGCAGGCGCAAAACTATCCGTGGTGCGCCGACTACGGCGGGGAGATGGGAGGTTCGAGCAATTGCGGTTTTTCGACTTTCGAGCAGTGCATGGCGGCGCTATCCGGCATGGGCGGGTTCTGTAACCGCAACACGCAGTATGTACCGTCCGGCCCCGCCCCCGGCACGCAGTTGCGACGGCGACATCGACGGCCGCGGCACCGTTGAGCGCAATGATCGGAATGCGCCGCGCCGTACAATGCGCCCGGCTCACGTCAACTCGATCACCGCGCCGTCGCGGATGGTTACGCGGCGGTCCATCTTCGCGGCGATGTCGAGATTGTGCGTGGCGATAATGGCGGCGAGCCCCGTGGCAGCCACCAATTGCGACAGCGTGGCGAACACGTGCTCGGCAGTGTGAACGTCGAGGTTGCCGGTCGGCTCGTCGGCGAGCAGAAGCCGCGGCGCATTGGCGACCGCACGTGCAATGGCGACGCGCTGCTGCTCGCCGCCCGACATTTCCGCCGGTCGATGGCTTATCCGCTCCTTGAGCCCGAGATAAGCCAATAGCTCGGCGGCGCGCGCCGTGGCCTGCCGACGCGACAGGCCACGGATCATCTGCGGCAGCATGACGTTTTCCAGCGCGGAAAATTCCGGCAGCAGGTGATGGAACTGATAGACGAAGCCGATCGAGGTGCGGCGAATGCGGGTGCGTTCGAGATCGCTCAAGCGCGAGGTCGCTGCGCCTTCGATATAGACCTCGCCGTCATCAGGTTGTTCGAGCAAGCCGGCGATCTGCAAAAGCGTCGACTTGCCGGCGCCCGAAGGCGCCACCAAGGCCACCGACTGGCCGGGCCACACCGCCAGTTCGGCGCCTTTGAGCACGTCGAGGACGGAGTCGCCCTGGCGAAATTGCCGGCCGATGCCGTGCAGGAAAATGTGCGGATGCTCCTGGTCCGCGGCCGGCGCCGCCGTCGCTTCGCTGATCGCGGTCTTGTCGTCCATCGGCGGATCACTCGTAGCGCAGCGCGTCGACCGGATCGAGACGCGCCGCGCGCCACGACGGGTAGAGCGTCGCCAAGAGCGAAAGGCCGAGCGCCATCACCAGCACCGCGGTGGTTTCCTTCACATTCATGTCGGCGGGCAGCTTCGACAAGAAATACAGCTCGGACGAGAACAGGTCGGTATTGGTCAGCCAGGACAAAAAGCGCCGGATCGAATCGATGTTGAGGCATACCACCGTGCCGAGCAGGAAGCCGGCCGCGGTGCCGACCACGCCGATCGCCGAGCCGGTGATGAGAAAGACGCGCATGATCGCGCCCTGGGTCGCCCCCATGGTGCGCAGGATGGCGATGTCGCTGCCTTTGTCCTTCACCAGCATGATCAGGCCCGAGACGATGTTGAGCGCCGCCACCAGCACGATCAGGGTGAGGATCAGGAACATGACGTTGCGCTCGACCTGCAGCGCATTGAAGAAGGTGGCGTTGCGCTGGCGCCAGTCGATCATGTAGATCGGCCGCGCCGCGGCTTTGCCGACCAGGGTGCGGAAGCGGTCGATGTGATCGGGATCGTCGGTATAGACCTCGATCGCGGTGACGTCGCCGGTACGGTTGAAATAGGCTTGCGCCTCGGGCAGCGGCATGAAGACGAAGGCGGCATCGTACTCGCTCATGCCGATCTCGAACACCGCGGCGACCTTGTAGGCCTTGATGCGGGGCGTCGTGCCCATCGGCGTGACCGCGCCGCGCGGCGAGACCAGGGTGAGGTTGTCGCCGACCCGGACCGAGAGCTGCTCGGCGAGCCGGCTGCCAATGGCGATGCCCTGCCCGCCGTCGAAGCCGTTGAGCGTGCCTTGCTTGATGTTGCGGGCGATCGACCCGAGCTTTTCCAGATCGGCGCCGCGGATGCCGCGCACCAGCACGCCGGAGGCATTGAACGGCGATGAGGCCAACGCCTGACCTTCGACGATCGGCGCGGCCAGGCGCACGCCCTCAACCTTGCTGACGCGGTCGGCGACGTCCTTCCAGTCGGTCAGCGGCGATTCGATCGGCTGGATCAGGAGATGGCCGTTAAGGCCGAGAATCTTGTCGAGCAGCTCCTGGCGGAAGCCGTTCATCACCGCCATGACGATGATCAGGGTGGCGACGCCGAGCATGATGCCAAGGAAGGAAAAGCCGGCGATGACCGAAATGAAGCCCTCCTTGCGCCGCGCCCGCAGGTAGCGCAACGACAACATCCACTCGAATCGAGTGAAGGGAGCGGTGCCGGTCGGCTCGGGCATGCAGTTAGGGTCTCCGCGATCAGCCGGAGTTTCACACGATTCTGGCGCTTTCAAGCCGGGAATCGTCGAAATGCCGCACGCCAGCGCACAGGTTCATACCGAAAGCCGCGCCAGCGCGTCGGCCGGGCTCATCAGTTCCCGCGTACCGTCAGTGCGGCGTTTGACCTCGACCTTGCCCTCGCCAAGGCTGCGCGGGCCGACCAGGATCTGCCACGGGATGCCGATGAGATCGGCGGTGGCGAACTTGGCGCCGGGCCGCTCGTCGAGGTCGTGGTAGAGCGTGTCGATGCCGTGGGCGGCGAGCGCCGCGTAGAGCTTTTCGCACGCCGCATCGGTATCGGCGGCTCCTTGCTTGAGGTTGAGGATCATGGCCCGGAACGGCGCCACCGGTTCCGGCCATTTGATGCCGGCCTCGTCGTGAAAGGCCTCGATGATTGCGCCGGCGAGCCGCGACACGCCAATCCCATAGGAGCCGCCGTGGATCGGGCGCTCGACGCCGTCGGGACCCGACACGACCGCGTTCATCGGCACCGAATATTTCGTGCCGAAATAGAAAATCTGCCCAACCTCGATGCCGCGGGTCTGCAGCCGCCGCGGAGGCGGCACCTCGTGTTCGAAGCGGGCTTGGTCATGAACGTCCTGGGTCGCGGCGTAGAGGCTCGTCCACTGCCGGATGATGGGCGAAAGGTCGCCTTCGTAATTCACATCCTCGCTGGGAATGGCCAGATCGAGCACCCTTTCGTCGCAGAAGACGCCGGACTCGCCGGTCTCCGCCAGGATGAGGAACTCATGCGACAGATCACCGCCGATGGGACCGGTCTCGGCCCGCATCGGGATCGCCTTAAGTCCCATGCGCGCGAAGGTCCGCAGATAGGCGACGAACATCTTGTTATAGGAAAGCCGCGCCGCCGCCTCATCGATGTCGAATGAATAGGCGTCTTTCATCAGGAACTCGCGGCCGCGCATCACCCCAAAGCGAGGGCGCTGCTCGTCGCGGAACTTCCACTGGATATGGTAGAGGTTCTTTGGCAAGTCCCGGTACGAGCGGATCGCGGCGCGGAAGATTTCCGTGATCATGTCCTCGTTGGTGGGCCCGTAGAGCAGCTCGCGCTCATGGCGGTCCTTGATGCGCAGCATTTCCGGCCCGTAGGCGTCGTAGCGTCCGCTCTCGCGCCACAGGTCGGCCAGCTGCAGGGTGGGCATCAGGAGTTCAACGGCGCCAGCGCGGTCCTGCTCCTCACGCACGATCTGCTCGATCTTCTTGAGCACGCCGAAGCCCAGCGGCAGCCACGCATAGATGCCGGCGGCTTCCTGGCGGATCATGCCGGCGCGCAGCATCAGCCGATGCGAGGCAATTTCGGCTTCCTTGGGGGTTTCGCGCAGGATCGGCAGAAAATAACGGGACAGGCGCATGCCGCCACAAACCCGATTCAACGGCGGAACACAACGGTAGTGTTTTTTTAGTCGCAGTCTCTGCAGGCTGATGACAGCAGGAAAAAGATCGATTACGAATGGCCATGGCTATCGTGGAAACCGTCTAAACGGCACCACGATAGTGGTCCAAGTCTTGGGAGGATGGCCTTCAGAGCGCGAACCAACGCCGCCCCACGCCGGACCAGGAATCCCCTAAGCAAGGCGTGGGTAAGGGGCCGAGATAAGGAATTTTGAGGCAGGGTTTCGGCCCTGCCTTTTCTTTTCGAGGCGGCAGGTGAATCCCCCAAGGCGGTTTAGGATATTGATCTAAGTATCTGGGATAAAGCCGATTTGCCACAATTAATCATGCATACCGAACGGCGCCAAAAGGCCGTTGAGCGAGACCAGCCGATGGACATAGACGACGTAACACGCGACAAAAACACCCCCGGCGACCAGCGTCGTCCACAGGAGCTTGCGGCCGAGTTGCGGCAGCACTGGCGCGCCCGGATCGGTGCCCGGCGCGATATCGCCGCCCTCATGCTGGCTGTGCACGCCCCACGGCAGCACCGCGAACAGCACCACCCACCAGATCAGAAAAAAAACGGCGACCGCCGTGGTCTTGGTCATTTTTGCCGCGTTCAGGCTTGTTCGAGCTCGACCAGCGTTCCGGCAAAATCCTTCGGATGCAGGAACAGGACCGGCCTGCCATGGGCGCCGATCTTCGGCTCGCCGTCGCCGAGGATGCGCGCTCCGGCCGCCTTTAGCGCATCGCGCGCGGTGCGGATATCGGGCACTTCGTAGCAGACATGATGCATGCCGCCGTCCGGATTGCGTTCCAGAAATTTGGCGATCGGCGAATTGCCGCCGAGCGGCGCGATCAGCTCGATCTTGGTATTCGGCAGGGTAACGAACACCGTGGTAACGCCATGCTCGGCCTGCGGCACCGCGGCCGAAATTTTGGCGCCGAGCGCGTCGCGGTATATTGCTGCCGCCTTGGCGAGATCGGGCACCGCAATGGCGACGTGATTGAGCTTGCCAATCATCGCTGACCTTCTCGCTTTCGAGGAAAATTACACCTCGAGCACGTGGACGTGGCAGATCGGCTTTTTGTTCCACCGCTGTGCGATAGCGGAGCGCACGGCGCGGCGTACTGCTTCGGCGACGGCGTCGGGATCGCGCCGGCGCGGTCTTGGCATGGATTCGAAGGCCTCTTCGATGGCGTCGCGCGCGATGTCGGCGATGGAGGCGCCTCCGGCATCAGCCTCGGGAATGCCGAACAGCTCAATCTCGGGATCGGCGGCGAGCGCGCCGTTGTCGGTCAAAGCAAGCGCGACGCTGACCGCGCCGGAAAAACTCATGCGGCGCCGCGACGCGACGGTGCGCGCTTCGGCATTGATGAGCAGTATTCCGTCCTTGTAGAGGCGGCCGGAGGGAATCTGGTCGATAATTTGCGCTGGCCCGGGCGCGAGCCGCACCAAGTCGCCATTGCGGCACACCACGACCTGCGGCACGCCGGCGCGGCGCGCCAAATCGGCATGCTCGGCGAGATGCAGCGCCTCGCCGTGGGCCGGGATCAGGATTTGCGGCTTGACCCAGCCGATCATGTCGAGGAGTTCGGCCCGCCGGGGATGTCCGGAGACGTGGACCAGATGGGTGCGGTCGGTGATGACCTCGACGCCTTGGGCAACCAGCCCGTTGATCACCCGGTCCACGGCCTTCTCGTTGCCCGGAATGGCGCGCGAGGAAAAGATCACGCGGTCGCCCTTGGACAGCGCCACCTCCGGATGCTCGTCCTCGGCGATGCGGGCCAGCGCCGCGCGCGGCTCGCCCTGGCTGCCGGTGCACAGCGCCAACACCTTGTCGGGCGGCAGATAGCCGTAAGTGTCGGCGCCGCGGAACTCCTGCACGCCGTGGAGATAGCCGATCTCGCGCGCGACCTGCACCACCCGCTCCATGGCGCGGCCGACCACGACGACTTCGCGGCCCGCGGCGCGCGCCGCATCGGCCACAGCGCGGATGCGGTCGACATGGGAGGCGAAGGTCGTCACCGCGACGCGCGCTGGTGCCGTGCGCACAAGTTCGGCAATGGTTTTGGCGACGTCGGCCTCGGACGGCGACCGGCCCTCGCGTGCGGCATTAGTGGAATCGCCGATCAGCGCCAGCACGCCCTCCGCCCCGAGCGCGGCAAGCCGCGCCGCGTCGGTCTTGGAACCGGTGAGCGGCGTCGGATCGATCTTCCAGTCGCCCGTGTGCAGCGCGGTGCCGGCGGCGGTGCGGATGGCGAGCGCGTTGGATTCCGGGATCGAATGGGCGACGCTGATAAACTCGACGTCGAACGGGCCGAGCGTCAAGCGCCCGCGCAGCGGCACGATATTAATTGGAATTTGTGGTGCGCCGGGCTCACCGAGCCGCTTGGCCTCGAACAAGGCGGCCGTAAACGGCGTGGCGTAAAGCGGCACGTTATTAAGCCGCGGCCACAGATCGATCAGCGCGCCCATGTGGTCCTCGTGGCCGTGGGTGAGCACCATGCCGACGATGTTCTTGCGCTCTTCCACGAGGTAGCGGATGTCGGGCATGATCAGATCGATGCCCGGCAATTGCTCCTCGGACGCGAACGACACGCCGCAATCGACGATGAGCCATTGCCGGCGGCGCTCGTCGCCAAAACCGTAGATCGAGAGATTCATCCCGATCTCGCCGATGCCGCCGAGCGGCGCGAACACGAATTCACTCTGCGCCATCGGCCACTATCTGATCGGGGTGAGAGACGCGCTCGGGATCGCCGGCGAGCGTAAAAACCTCGCCGGCGGCGATCGTTTGCAACGTGCCGTCGGCGCGGCGCAGCAGCAGGCAGCCGCTGTTGTCGAGGCCCTCGCAACGGCCGGAAAGTTCGCGGTCAGGCAGCCGCACGCGGATTGGCTCGCCGATGCCTGCGGCGCGGCCAAGCCAATCGTGACGAATGCCGGCAAAGCCTACGCCGCCCCGCCATTGCGCAAGACGGCGCAGCATGGCGCCCGAGAGCGCCGTGAACAATTCGTCGGCGCTGACCGGCGCACCGGCCGCCGCCAGATCGGTGGCAGGGTAGCCCGTCTGCGCCGGATGATGCATGCAGTTCACACCGATGCCGATCGCCACGGTGATCTTTCCGCCGAGCATGCGGCCCTCGAGCAAAATGCCGGCCAGCTTTCCGCGGCCGCAGAGCACGTCGTTGGGCCATTTCAGCGCAAGACGCTGCGCCACCATAGGCGCGCGGTCGGCGAGCGCGTCAAGAACAGCAAGCGCGGCGACGAACGACAATTCGGGCGCATGCGGCGGTGGCGCCGGATCGTGAAGCAACAGCGTGGCGTAGAGATTACCGCGCGGCGAGGCCCAGGTGTTGCCGCGGCGGCCGCGCCCTTGCGTCTGCTCGCATGCCACGATCCACAGCGGCCGCGCGTCATCCGCGTGCTCGACGGCATGGCGCAGAGCCTCGACATTCGTCGAGGGCAAAACGTCATGCGTCGCCACGCGGAAACCCAAACGTCCGGCTGCCGGATCAAGCCGCATCAGAATAGCGAATGGGCGGCCGCACTTGCCGCGCCGACCAGCGGCCCGGGATAAACAAAGAACAAGATGTTGAACAGGCCGCACACCGCCAGCACGATGCGCAGCTCTATGGGCATGGCATAAAAGCCTTCGACGGCCTCGTCGAAATACATGATCTTGACGATTGCCAGATAATAATAGGCGCCGACCACGCTCGCCAGGACGCCGATTATTGCCAGCACGTAGAGGCCGGCCTTGATGGCGGCGAGGAAGACATAAAACTTGGCGAAGAAGCCGGCGAGCGGCGGCACGCCGGCCATGGAGAACAGCAGCATCGCCAGCAGGAACGCCATGGTCGGATGGGTGCGGCCAAGTCCGGCAAGCTGATCGATCGATTCCACCATGCCAGTCGAGCGCCGCATCGCCAGGATCACAGCGAAAACGCCGAGCGTCATGGTGATGTAGATCGCCATATAGAGCAACACGCCCTGCACGCCCTCGGGCGTGCCGGCGGCGAGGCCGATCAGCGCGTAGCCCATATGGCCGATCGACGAATACGCCATCAGCCGCTTGAAATTGCGCTGGCCGATGGCGGCGAAGGAGCCGAGCAGCGTCGAGGCGATGGCGACGAAGACCAGGATCTGCTGCCACTCGCTGGTAATGCCTGGAAACGCCACGACCGTGGCACGCACGAACATGGCGATGGCGGCGACCTTGGGCGCGGCGGCGAAGAACGCGGTGACCGGCGTCGGCGCGCCCTCGTAAACGTCCGGCGTCCACATGTGAAACGGCACCGCCGCGGCCTTGAAGCAGAAGCCGGCGAACAGAAAGACGAGGCCGAAGATCAGCCCGACGCCGCCTTGCGCCGCCACCTGGGCGATTCCGGTAAAGCTCACCGTGCCGGTAAAACCGTAGATCAGCGAGGCGCCATAGAGCAGCATGCCGGACGACAGTGCGCCAAGCACGAAATATTTCAGCCCGGCTTCGGTCGAACGCAGCGAGCCGCGATGGCTCGCCGCCATCACGTAAAGCGGCAGGCTCATCAGTTCCAGGCCGAGATAAAGCGCGATCAGGTCGGCGGCCGAGATCAGCATCAGCATGCCGAGCGTGGAGAGCAGAACGAGGACGGAATATTCGACGCGCTGCTGGCGCTCGCGCTGTGCATGATCGATCGACATGGCGACGGCGGCGGCTGAGCCGATCAGCGCCAAAATTTTGAGAAAGCGGGCGAAATCGTCGACCACGAAGCTGCCGCCGAAGCTCACCAGGCGGCCGGAGGGCAGCGCCAGCAGCACCGCGCCGGCGATCACCAGGAGCGCGATTGCGGCAAAATCGACGACGCGGACGGAAGCGGCACCGAATACGCCGGCCATGAGCAGCGCCATGGCGCCGAGCCCGAGCACGATCTCGGGCAGCACCGGCAGAATAGCGGGATACGCCACGGCAGCCATCATCTCACCTCGCCAGCGCCGCCGTCTGCGCGCCGTTGAGCGCGTGGTGGTAATTGTCGATCAGCTGCGTGACCGAGGCGGCGGAGAAATCGAGCACCGGCTTCGGGTAGACGCCGATCAGGATGGTCACGATGATGAGCGGCGCGAACACGATCATCTCGCGCCAACCGATGTCGCGGATGGCGGCCAGGCTCGCCTTTTCCAGCTTGCCGAAGATCACCTTGCGGTAGAGCCACAGCATGTAGCCAGCGGACAGGATCGTGCCGAGTGCCGCCAGCGTCGCCACCCAGGTGTTGACCCGGAAGGTGCCGATCATGGTCAGGAACTCGCCGACGAAGCCTGACGTGCCGGGCAAGCCCATATTGGCCAGCGCAAACACCATGAACACGAAGGCGTAGAGCGGCATGCGGTTGACGAGCCCGCCATAGGCGGCGATCTCGCGGGTGTGCATGCGGTCGTAGACGACGCCGACGCAAAGGAACAAGGCGGCCGAGATCACGCCGTGGGACAGCATCTGAAAAATACCGCCGGAGACGCCCTGGGCCGTCACCGCGAACAAGCCCATGGTGACGAAGCCCATATGCGCCACCGACGAATAGGCGATCAGCTTCTTCCAGTCCTCCTGCATCAAGGCGACCAGCGAGGTGTAGACGATGGCAATGACGGAGAGCGCATAAATCAGCGGCGCCAAGTGCTGCGTGGCGACGGGGAACATCGGCAGCGAAAAGCGCAAAAAGCCGTAGCCGCCCAACTTCAACAGGACGGCGGCGAGGATCACCGAGCCGGCGGTCGGCGCCTCGACGTGGGCGTCCGGCAGCCAGGTATGGACCGGCCACATCGGCAGCTTGACGGCGAACGAGGCCAAAAAGGCGAGGAACGCCCAGGTCTGCAGGCTGCGCGGAAAGCCGTGATGCAGCAAGGTCGGGATGTCGGTGGTGCCGGCGTCCCAGTACATCGCCATGATGGCGAGCAGCATGAACACCGAGCCGAGAAACGTGTAGAGGAAGAACTTGAAGCTCGCATAGACCCGGCGCGGGCCGCCCCACACGCCGATGATAATAAACATCGGAATGAGGCCACCCTCGAAGAAAAAGTAGAACAGCACCAGATCGAGCGCGCAGAAGGTGCCGACCATCAGGGTTTCCATGACCAGAAACGTGATCATGTAGGCGCGCACGCGGCGCTGGATCGCGGTCCAGCTCGCCAGGATGCAGATCGGCATCAGCCCGGTGGTGAGGATCACAAACGGCAGCGAAATGCCGTCGACGCCCATCGCGTAGCCGATGGTGTTGCCGAGCCACGGGGCCTTTTCGACGAACTGAAAGTCGGGCGTGGACGGATCAAAGCGCCAGACCAGGATCAACGAAATGGCGAACGTGATCAGCGTGGTCCACAGCGCCACCCAGCGCGCGTTGCGCAGGCCGGCTTCGTCGTCGCCCAGGAAGGCGATGAACAGCGCGCCGGCAACCGGCAGGAACGTGACGACGGACAGGATCGGCCAGCTCGTCATCCGTGCGCTCCGTAGAACATGAACCAGGTCACGGCCGCGGCAACGCCGATCAGCATGGCGAAGGCGTAATGATAGAGATAGCCGGTCTGCAGCCGCACCACGTTGCGGGTGACGTCGAGCACGCGCGCGGATACGCCGTCAGGCCCGAAGCCGTCGATGATAAAGCCGTCGCCGCCCTTCCAGAGCAGCCGGCCGAGCCACAAGGTCGGGCGGACGAGCAGATAGTCGTAGATCTCGTCGAAGTACCATTTGTTGAGCAGGAATTGGTAGAGCACGTGTTGCTGGCGCGCCAATTCCTCGGGCAGGTCCGGCCGGCGGATGTAAAACAGCCAAGCGACCAGAAAGCCGACGATCATCATCAATGTGGGCAGGATCGACAGCAGCAGTGGCACTTTCTCGGCGCCTTCGAACAGCGTGTCGGCGATGCCAAGCTGCAGCGAGCCGCGGAAGAATTCGTCGGTGCCGTGGCCGGTGAACACGGCGAGCGCCGGATAGCCGGCGGCGATCGAGCCGATGGCGAACAGCGCCAGCGGCACCAGCACGGTCAACGGCGTCTCATGCGCCGCCTCGTAGTGCGCGCGGTCATGCGGGGCGCCGTGGAAGGTCTTGAAAATCAGCCGCCAGGAATAGAACGCGGTCAACGCTGCGGCGCCGAGCGTCATGACGAACCCGTAAGCCGCCATCGGATTGGTGCTGACGAGCGCCGACTCGATGATGGCATCCTTGGAGAAATAGCCCGCAGTGAACGGAAAGCCGGTGAGCGCCAGGGTGCCGATCAGCATGGTCGCGTAGGTGAACGGCAGCTTGCGCCACAGCCCGCCCATGTGGCGGATGTCCTGCTCGTGATGCATGGCGATGATCACCGAGCCGGAGCATAAGAACAGCAGCGCCTTGAAGAAGGCGTGGGTGAACAGATGGAACATGCCGACCGAATAGGCGCCGAACCCCATGGCGACGAACATGTAGCCGAGCTGCGAGCAGGTCGAATAGGCGATGATACGCTTGATGTCGTTCTGCACCAGGCCGACGGTGGCGGCGAACATGCAGGTGGTGGCGCCGATGAAGATGACGAAGGCCGACGCGCCCGGCGACAGCGAGAACAGCGGCGACAGCCGCGCCACCATGAACACGCCCGCGGTCACCATGGTGGCGGCATGGATCAGGGCCGAGACCGGCGTCGGTCCCTCCATGGCGTCGGGCAACCAGGTGTGCAGCAGGAACTGCGCCGATTTTCCCATCGCGCCGATGAACAAGAGCACGCAGACGAGCGTCAGTGCATCGACGTCCCAGCTCAGGAAGTGATAGACCTTGCCGGCGAGGCTGGGCGCCTGGGCAAAGATGGTGTCGAAATCGACCGCACCGGTGAGCGCGAAGACCGCAAAAATGCCGAGCGAGAAGCCGAAATCGCCGACGCGGTTGACGATGAAGGCCTTGATCGCCGCGGCGTTGGCTTCCGGCTTGTGATACCAGAAACCGATCAGCAGATAGCTCGCCAGCCCGACGCCTTCCCAGCCGAAGAACAACTGCACCAGATTGTCGGCCGTCACCAGCATCAGCATGGCGAAGGTGAAGAACGACAGATAGGAGAAGAAGCGCGGCTTGTACGGATCCTCCTCCATGTAGCCGATCGAATAGAGGTGAACCAGCGACGACACCGTGGTCACCACGGCCAGCATCACCGCGGTGAGCGGATCGATGCGCAGCGCCCAGTCGGAATGCAGATCGGCGAAGGTGATGAAGCTGAACAGCCGCACCCGCGCCTCATGGCCGGCGACGCCGACGTCGTAGAACGCGTACCAGGACAACAGGCAGGCGATGACGAGGAACGTGGTCGTGATCAACTCGGCCGGGCGCGAACCGGCAGCAGGCGGCTCGTCCGCCGGCTCCTCGACGTGGGTATTGGCGAAGGCGGCGTGCTGCTCGTGCGGCGATGGCGCGCCGCGCGGCCGGTGCTCGGCAACGGGCGACGCCGCACGGTCGCCATGCGGCGGCGGGTCTTCGCCCGGCAAGCGGTTACGCGCGCCGAGCAGCGCGATAATGCCGGCGAGGATCGAGCCGAGCAGCGGCAGGGCGACGATGGTTTCGTACATGCCGCTAGATCCCCGTCATGCCCGCGCTTGTCGCGGGCATCCACGTCTTGAATCTTTCATGACGCGTTGAAGTCACGGATGGCCAGGACAAGCCCGGCCACGACGGCTTCGCAGAACGATGATCTAATCCGCTCACACTTTCAGCCCTTCAACAGATCGATGTCTTCGACCGCGATCGAACCCCGGTTGCGGAAATAGGCGACAAGAATGGCGAGCCCGATGGCGGCCTCCGCCGCGGCCACCGTGAGTACGATCAACGCATAGACCTGGCCGACGATGTCGCCCAAAAAGCTCGAGAATGCCACCAGGTCGATGTTGACCGCGAGCAGAATGAGCTCGATCGACATCATGATGATGATGACGTTCTTGCGGTTGAGAAAGATGCCGAAAATCCCGAGCGTGAACAGGATCGCGGCGACCGACAGATAATGGCCGAGCCCGATGATCATGACAGCCCCTGCCCCGGCTTGACCTTGATCAGCTCGATGGCGCTGGCGGGCCGGCGCGCCACCTGCGCGGCAATGTTTTGGCGCCGCACCTGCGGCTTGTGCTGCAGCGTCATGACGATGGCGCCGATCATGGCCACCAGCAGGATGAGCCCCGCGGCCTCGAAGAAATAGACGTAGCGGGTATAGAGCACGAGGCCGAGCGCTTCGGTGTTGCTGACGTTTGCGGCGATTGGCGCCGCGACGTGCGCGGTCGCAGGCGCGATCGCCCAGCCGCCCACCAAAATCAGCAACTCGGCGAGCAGCACGGCGCCGATCAGGGCGCCGACCGGCAGGTAGTTGAGGAAGCCGTGACGCAGTTCTGCGAAATCGACATCGAGCATCATCACCACGAACAGGAACAGCACGGCGACGGCGCCGACATAGACAACGATCAGAATCATGGCCAGGAACTCGGCGCCCAACAGCACGAACAGCCCGGCGGCGTTGACGAAGGCCAGAATGAGAAACAGCACCGAATGCACGGGATTGCGCGCGGCGATCACCATGATCGCCGACGCGACGGCGACGCCGGCGAACAGATAAAAGAAGATCGCGTGAATGATCATGAGCGGCCGCTGTTACCTGTAGGGCGCATCGAGCGCGATGTTCTTGGCCAACTCGCGCTCCCAGCGGTCGCCGTTCGCAAGGAGGCGCTCCTTGTCGTAATAAAGCTCCTCGCGGCTCTCGCTCGCGAATTCGAAATTCGGCCCCTCGACGATGGCATCGACCGGACAGGCCTCCTGGCACAGGCCGCAATAGATGCATTTGACCATGTCGATGTCGTAGCGCGTGGTGCGGCGGGTGCCGTCGTTGCGCCGCGGCCCGGCCTCGATGGTGATGGCCTGCGCCGGGCAGATCGCCTCGCACAGCTTGCAGGCGATGCAGCGCTCCTCGCCGTTCGGATAGCGGCGCAGCGCGTGCTCGCCGCGAAAGCGCGGCGAGATCGGGTTCTTCTCGAACGGATAGTTGATCGTCGCTTTCGGCTTGAAGAAATAGCGCATCGACAGGACGAAGGCCTCGACGAATTCCTTGAGAAACACCGAACGGGCGGCTTGATCGAGCTTCATGGCGTCCTCGTGCCGCCTAGTGCGGTGCCGGCGGGCCGCCGGCACCGGCGAGCGCCTTGCCGATCCAATAGCCGAGCGTCGCCAGGATGGCGATGTCGATTCCCAGAATCGAGCGCCGCACCAGAGCGATCCGGCTCTCGAAATCCTCGCGCTCCTCCAGCGTGGTCGAGCCGCCCTGGGCGCGCAGATGGCGGTCGACGATGCGGATCGCCGGCACGTAGACCGCGACGGCGACCACCGTTCCGATCAGCGCGCCGAGCCAGGCCGGCAGCGAATAATCCATTGCGCGCTCCGTTCATTTCGCCGCCCAGCCGGTGACCTGCAGGACGCCGGCGACGATCGCGACCATCGCCAGCGAAATCGGCAAAAACACCTTCCAGCCGAGCCGCATCAATTGATCGTAGCGATAGCGCGGCACGAACGCCTTGACCATGGCGAACATGAAGAAGACGAACGTCGCCTTCAAGACGAACCAGACCACCCCCGGAATCCAGGTGAACGGCACCACCGGGAACGGCGGCAGCCAACCGCCGAAAAACAGGATGGTGCACATGGCGCACATCGTGGTGATCGCCACGTATTCGCCCATCATCAGCATCATGTAGGGCGTCGAGCCATACTCGACCATGTAGCCGGCGACGAGTTCCGATTCGGCCTCCACCAGATCGAACGGCGGCCGGTTGGTCTCGGCCAGTGCCGAGACGAAGAAAATCACCAGCATCGGCAATAGCGGCAACCAGAACCAGCCCAAAAATCCCCACGCGCTGTTCTGCGCTTCGACGATTGCCGACAGATTGAGCGAGCCCACGCACAACAAGACGGTAATGATGACGAAACCGATCGAGACTTCGTACGACACCATCTGCGCGGCCGAGCGCAGCGCGGCGAGGAACGGATATTTGGAATTCGACGCCCACCCCGCCATGATGACGCCGTACACGCCGAGCGACGAAATGGCGAAGATATAAAGAATGCCGACGTTAATGTCGGCGATCACCCAGCCGGCGCTGACCGGAATCACCGCCCAGGCCGCAAGCGCCAAGGTCGTGGTGACGAGCGGCGCGATGAGGAACACGCCCTTGTTGGCGCCGGCAGGAATGACCGGCTCCTTGAGCACGAACTTGAGCAGGTCGGCGAACGATTGAAACAGGCCCCACGGTCCGACCACGTTCGGCCCGCGGCGGATCTGCACCGCCGCCCAGATTTTGCGGTCGGCATAGAGCAGGTACGCGACCGCGATCAGAAGCAGCACGAGCAGCAGCACGCTTTCGCCCAGCATGATCAAGAACGGCAACAGATAATCGGACCAGACCGCGGCCATCGTCTTTACTCCGCGGCCGTGATGCCGGCGCGCCGCTTGAGCGCCAATGCCGCGCATTCCGCCATCACCGCCGAGCAGCGCGCGATCGGATTGGTGAAATAGAAGTTGGCGACGCTGGAGCGGAACGGCGTGCGCTCGGTATTGCCGCCGGCTGAGGCGGCGAGCTTGTGCAGATCGGCCGGATCGCTGGGCGCGATCTGGCCCAGGCGCTGCAAGTGCGGATGCGCCTTGAACATCGTCTGGCGCAGGGCGGCAAGCGAATCGTAGGGCAGCCGATGCCCCAGCACGTCGGACAGCGCACGCAAGATGGCCCAATCCTCGCGCGCGTCGCCCGGCGGGAACGAGGCGCGCATCGCCATCTGCACCCGGCC
Source organism: Xanthobacteraceae bacterium (assembly GCA_030037885.1). Classification (GTDB taxonomy): domain Bacteria; phylum Pseudomonadota; class Alphaproteobacteria; order Rhizobiales; family Xanthobacteraceae; genus BOG-931. Next base: position 44,678 of record JASHPU010000257.1, read on the forward strand.
TTCGGTGTTGAGGAAGATTGCCGATTTTTCCGGATAGGCTGCCCCCGGCAGCACCACGTCGGCGCGCGTGGCGCCGCGGTCGCCGTGGCTGCCGATGTAAACGACGAAGGCGCCGGGCGCGACGTCGATCTCGTCGGCGCCGAGCAGAAACGCCACATCGAGCGTACCGGGCGCCGCCATCTGCCGCGCCGTGAGCCCACCCTCCCCCGGCACGAAGCCGAGATCGAGCGCGCCGACCCGCGAGGCGGCGCTGTGCAGCACGCAATAGCCGTTCCAGCGGTCCTTGACTGCGCCGAGCTCGATTGCGGCTTTCGCCGCGAGCGCGGCGATGGCGGCGCCGTCGGCGCGCGCAAACGCGCCGGCGCCGACTAGAAGCAGCGGACGCTCGGCCTTGCGCAGCGCCTCGGCAAACGAATGCCGCGCCACCATGGCGAGCGTCTCAGGGCCGGCGCCGAGATAATCGTACGGATAAGTCAGGTCCGCCTTCGGGCCGATCAGGCCGATCGGGAAATTGCCGGCGCGCCAGCGCTTGCGGATGCGGGCATTGAGCACCGCGGCCTCTTTTCGCGGCGTCGCGCCGACGATCAGCAGCGCATCGGCCGTGTCGATACCGGCGATGGTGGGGTTGAACAGATAGGTCGCCCGGCGCCAGCGCGGATCGAGCGCGGAACCATCCTGCCGGCAATCGAGATTGACGACGCCAAGCCGGCTCATCAGGTCTTTGAGCGCGAAAATTTCCTCGACCGCGGCAAGGTCGCCAACCAGCGCGCCGATGCGCTTCGGATTTATGGGCGCGACCTTGGCGGCGATAGCCTTGAAGGCTTCTGCCCAGGTCGCCGGGCGCAGCCGGCCGCCTTGGCGAATATAGGGCTGATCGAGACGCTGGGTGCGCAGGCCGTCGACGACGTGGCGGGTCTTGTCGGAAATCCATTCCTCGTTGATGTCGTCATTGGTGCGCGGCAGGATGCGCATGACCTCGCGGCCGCGGGTGTCGATGCGGACGGCCGAGCCGAGCGCGTCCATCACGTCGATCGATTCGGTCTTGCCGAGCTCCCAGGGCCGCGCCGTGAATGCGTACGGCTTGGCGGTGAGCGCGCCGACCGGACAGAGATCGACGACGCAGCCTTGCAGCTCCGAGGTCATCGCCTCTTCGAGATACGTCGTGATCTCCATGTCCTCGCCGCGCCCGGTGGCGCCGAGCTCCGGCACGCCGGCGACCTCCGCGGCAAAGCGCACGCAGCGGGTGCACTGGATGCAGCGGTTCATCGAGGTCTTGACCAGCGCGCCGAGATATTTGTCTTCGACCGCCCGTTTGTTTTCGCGGAAACGGCTGGCGTCGACGCCGTAGGCCATCGACTGGTCCTGCAGATCGCATTCGCCGCCCTGGTCGCAGATCGGGCAATCGAGCGGATGATTGATCAGCAAAAACTCCATGACGCCTTCGCGCGCCTTGCGCACCATCGGCGAGCGGGTTTTCACCTGCGGCGGTTCGCCCTTCGGCCCGGGGCGGCAGTCGCGCACGCCCCAGGCGCAGCTCGCCACCGGCTTCGGCGAGCCGACCAGTTCGACCAGGCACATGCGGCAATTGCCGGCGATCGACAGCCGCTCGTGAAAGCAGAAGCGCGGAATCTCGGCGCCCGCGGCCTCGCACGCCTGCAGCAGCGTGTATTCCGGCGGAACGTCGATCTCTTTGCCGTCGACGATGAGCTTGGTCATGTCAATGCCACGTCAGCCAAATCAACAACACCGCCGTGAGGATGATGCCGGCAGCGAGATCGAGCCGCATCGGGTTGGAGACGACGCGCCACGCAGTCGGTGAAATGGTCATCGGCTCGCTCCCTACTCCGCCGCCACCGCGACCGGCTCGGGGTGCGGGTTCGCGGTATATTGGTCGATGCGCCGCTCGATCTCCGGGCGGAAGTGGCGAAGCAGGCCCTGCACCGGCCAGGCGGCGCCGTCGCCGAACGCGCAGATGGTGTGGCCCTCGATCTGCTTCGTCACCTCCCACAATAGATCGATCTCGCGCTTATGGGCGCGGCCATCGGCCATGCGTTCGAGCACGCGCCACATCCAGCCCATGCCCTCACGGCACGGCGTGCACTGGCCGCAGCTTTCGTGCTTGTAGAAATAGGAGATGCGCGCCATGGCGCGCACGATGTCGGCGGACTTGTCCATGACGATCACCGCCGCGGTGCCGAACGCCGACTTCTTTTCAAGGCAGCCGTCGAAATCCATCAGCAGCGTGTCGGCCTGATCGGCGCCGGCCGGAATCATCGGCATCGACGAGCCGCCCGGGATGACCGCGAGCAGATTGCCCCAGCCGCCGCGCACGCCGCCGGCATGGCGCTCGATCAGTTCGCGCAGCGGAATGCCCATCTCTTCTTCGACGTTGCACGGCTGCTCGACGTGACCGGAAATGCAGAACAGTTTTGTCCCGGTATTGTTCTTCCGGCCGATGCCGGCGAACCACGCGGCGCCGCGGCGCATGATGTCGGGCACTTGCGCAATCGTCTCGACGTTGTTGACGGTGGTCGGGCAGCCATACAGGCCCATATTGGCCGGGAACGGCGGTTTGAGCCGCGGCATACCCTTCTTGCCTTCGAGGCTTTCGAGCAGCGCCGTCTCTTCGCCGCAGATGTAAGCGCCGGCGCCGTGGTGCAGGACAATGTCGAAGTCGAAGCCATGCACATTGTCCTGGCCGATCAGCTTGGCCTCGTAGGCTTCGGCGATCGCCGCCTCCAGCCGCTCGCGCTCGCGGATGAACTCGCCGCGGACGTAGATGAAGCAAGTATGCGCCGCCATGGCGCAGCCCGCGATCAGGCAACCTTCGATCAACAGATGCGGGTCGTGGCGCATGATGTCGCGGTCCTTGCAGGTGCCGGGTTCGGACTCGTCGGCATTGACCACGAGATAATGCGGGCGCCCCGGCGCCACCTCCTTGGGCATGAACGACCATTTCAGCCCGGTCGCGAAGCCGGCGCCGCCGCGGCCGCGCTGGCCTGAGGCCTTGCATTCGTTGACCAGCGCCTCGCGGCCGCGCGCCAATATATCCTTGGTGCCGGCCCAGGCGCCGCGGGCGCGCGCCCCTTTGAGGCGCCAATCGTGTTGCCCGTACAGATTCTTGAAGATGCGGTCCCGGTCGGCGAGCATGGTCGTTACTGGCGCCTCGGATCGGTTGCGTCGGCAATCGGCGGCTTTGGCATCGGCGCTTCGTGGACGTTGGCGGCGGAGCCGGGTTTTTTGCCCTCGTCGTCCGGCGAATCACCCTCGCCTTGCGCACCCGTTTCATCGGCGAACAGCGATGGATCGGTCAACGTCATCGGTCCGCCGACCGGCGCCGAATTGATGCGGTCGATCTGCGGACCGGCCTTGACCGTGCGTCCGGCGGACAGATCGTTGATGATGCGCGTCAAGCGGTCGGGCGTAAGATCCTCGTAATAATCGGCGTTGATCTGCACCATCGGCGCGTTGACGCAGGCGCCGAGGCACTCGACCTCGACCCAGGAGAATTTGCCGTCGGCGCTGACCGCGTTCTCGTCGCCGATCATCCGGCGCAGCACTTTCTTCAGCTCGTCGGCGCCGCGCAGCACGCACGGCGTCGTACCGCAGAATTGCACGTGGAATTTGCCGACCGGCGCCAGGTTGAACATAGTGTAGAAGGTCGCGATTTCGAGCACGCGGATGTTCGCCATGCCGAGCAGGTCGGCGACCGCCTCGATCGCCTTCTGCGGCAGCCAGCCGCCGCACTGCTGCTGCGCCCGCCACAGGATCGGGATGACCGCCGACTGCTGCCGGCCGCGCGGATATTTCTCGATCTGCGCCCTGGCCCAGCCAAGATTCTCGGACGTGAAGGCGAAGCTCGGCGGCTGTTTCTCGGCAAGGCGACGCACGCTCATCGGTCGACCTCGCCGAACACGATGTCGATCGAGCCGAGCACCGCCGAGACGTCGGCCAGCATGTGGCCGCGGCAGAGAAAATCCATCGCCTGCAGGTGGGGGAAGCTCGGTGCGCGGATCTTGCACTTGTACGGCCTGTTGCTGCCGTCGGCGATCAGATAGACGCCGAATTCGCCTTTCGGCGCCTCGACCGCAGCGTAAGCCTCGCCGGCCGGCACCTTGAAACCCTCGGTGTACAGCTTGAAATGATGGATCAGCGCCTCCATCGAGCGCTTCATCTCGGCGCGGCGCGGCGGCGCGATTTTACGATCTTCGATCAGTACGGGCCCCTGCCCGTCGGGCGCGCGCAGCTTGTCGATGCATTGCTTCATGATGCGTATGGACTGGCGCATCTCCTCCATGCGTATCAGATAGCGGTCGTAGCAGTCGCCGTTTTTGCCGACCGGAATGTCGAACGCGAGCTCGGAATAGCATTCGTAGGGCTGCGCCCGGCGCAAATCCCAGGCGGCGCCGGAGCCGCGCACCATGACGCCGGAAAAACCCCGCGCCCAAGCGTCTTCCAGCTTGACCACGCCGATACCGACATTGCGCTGCTTGAAGATGCGGTTGTCGGTGAGCAGCACCTCGATATCGTCGCAGACTTTCAGGAACGGATCGCAGAATGCCGCGATGTCGTCGATCAGCTGCGGCGGCAGGTCCTGGTGCACGCCGCCGACGCGGAAATAGGCCGCGTGCAAACGCGAGCCGGAGGCGCGCTCGTAGAACACCATGAGCTTCTCGCGCTCCTCGAAGCCCCACAGCGGCGGGGTGAGCGCGCCGACGTCCATCGCCTGCGTCGTGACATTGAGCAAATGCGACAACAGGCGGCCAATCTCGCAGTACAGCACACGGATGAGCTGTGCGCGCCGGGGTATATCGATGCCGAGCAGCTTTTCCGCCGCCAGGCAGAACGCGTGCTCCTGGTTGATCGGCGCGACGTAATCGAGCCGGTCGAAATACGGAATCGCTTGCAGATAGGTCTTGTGCTCGATCAGCTTCTCGGTGCCGCGATGCAGAAGGCCGATATGCGGATCGACGCGCTCCACCACCTCGCCGTCGAGCTCGAGCACCAGCCGCAGCACGCCGTGCGCCGCCGGGTGCTGCGGCCCGAAATTGATGGTAAAGTTGCGAGTGGAGGCCTCTGTCATCAGAGAATCATCGTCTAATGCGAATGGCGAATGGCGAATGGCGAATGGCGAATGGTGCGCGCGTCGGATATCAACGCTTCTCCTGCAGCGAGCGAATGAGCAAGCGAAGCATCTTTCCCAAAGCCTCGCATTGTTGCATCGGGCCGATTATCTCGCCGCTCTTTATCAGGCCGACGCATGCGGCCAGCTGTAAATGCGTCTCCAATTCCTTCAAAGAACCCTGAGCGATACGAAGGTATTGGATAAAGGATTGGGTATTCTCCCGACCGTGACCTTCCGCGATATTCGCCGGTATCGATGCCGCCGCTCGCCGGATCTGAGCAGCAAGTCCGAACATCTCCTCTCTCGGGAAAGCGCGAGTGAGGCGATAGCTGAGTTCGGCGAGAGTCATTCCCTCCTGCCAAACACGAAGGTCGCGATAGGATTTTATCGTTCGACCGCTCGACATTCATCTCTATTCGCCACTCGCTATTCGCCATTCGCCATTACCATCTGCAAATCTGCCGCCTTTTTGGCCTTGGCGGCGAGCCGCCCATTAAACCTGTCCCACTTCACCACGAAGCGTTCGTGGCGGCCTTCGCCGATCAGATCGATGCCGTCGTGGGCCTTGACCTTGAAGGTGATCCGATTGTCAACGATCTCGGTTACTTCGACGTCGACCGTTACCGTCAACCCAGGCGGCGTTGCGGCGAGATGGCTGACATCGACGTGCACGCCGACGCTGCCTTCGCCGGGATCGAGATGCGGCGCCAACAGCTGCGTGCAGGTCCACTCCATCAGCACGATCATGAAGCCGGTGGCGAACACCTTCGGCATCGCCGCGATCTCGGGCGCCTCCGGATAGGTGTACGGCACCGTCTTGTTCTCCGGCACCCTGTAGGCGAAGCGGTGGGTAAGCCCCCGTTTGAGCGTGGGTTTCATCTCAACCCCCCTGCCCGCCGCCCGGCTTCGACGCCTTCTCGTCGCCGGGCAGGACGTAGTCGGTGCCTTCCCAAGGCGACAGGAAATCGAAGGTGCGGAATTCCTGGGTCAGCCGCACCGGCTCGTAGACGACGCGCTTGAGTTCGTCGTCGTAGCGCACCTCGACAAAGCCGGTCAGCGGAAAATCCTTGCGCAGCGGATGGCCCTCGAAACCGTAATCGGTCAGGATGCGGCGCATATCCGGATGGCCGGTGAACACGATGCCGTAAAGATCGAACACTTCGCGTTCGAACCAATCGGCGCCGGCGTAAACGTCGATGATGGACGGGACCGGCATCGTCTCGTGGGTCGCCGTCTTCACGCGCACGCGCACGTTATGCTTGGGCGAGAGCAGGTGATAGACCACGTCGAAGCGCCGCTCGCGGCTCGGCCAGTCGACCGCGGTGATATCGATGATGCAGCAGAACTGGCAGCGCGGGTCGTCGCGCAGAAAGCGCATCACCGCGACGATGTCGGCGGCGCTGGCGGTGACGTTCAGCTCGTGAAAGTCCACGCTATAGGCAGTGACCGCGTTGGGCAGCGCGGCAGCGATGGTCCGGCCGAGCGTATCGAGCGTCTCGTTCATGATCAGCGCTCGATTGTCGCAGTGCGGCGGATCTTCTTTTGCAGCAGCAGTATGCCGTAGAGCAGCGCCTCGGCAGACGGCGGACAGCCCGGCACGTAGATGTCGACCGGCACGACGCGATCGCAGCCGCGCACCACCGAATACGAATAATGGTAATAGCCGCCGCCGTTGGCGCACGACCCCATCGAGATGACGTAGCGCGGCTCCGGCATCTGGTCGTAGACCTTGCGCAGCGCCGGCGCCATCTTGTTGCACAATGTACCGGCGACGATCATCACGTCGGACTGGCGTGGCGAGGCGCGCGGCGCGAAGCCGAAGCGTTCGACGTCGTAGCGCGGCATCGACACCTGCATCATTTCGATGGCGCAGCAGGCGAGCCCGAACGTCATCCACATCAGCGAGCCGGTGCGGGCCCAGGCAATCAGATCGTCAGCCGCTGCGACAAGAAAGCCCTTGTCGGTGAGCTGGCTATTGACGTCGGAGAAAAACGGGTCGTCGGCGCCGATCGGCTTGCCGGTCCGCGGCTCGAGCACGCCCCGGGACGGTGCGGCGATGGCGGGTTCGCTCAATCCCATTCGAGCGCTCCCTTCTTCCATTCATAGATAAAACCGATCGTCAGTACCGCAAGGAAGATCATCATCGCCCAGAAGCCGAACGCGCCGACCTGCCCGAATGTCGCAGCCCACGGAAACAGGAACGTAACTTCCAGATCGAAGATGATGAACAGGATCGCCACCAGATAGAAGCGCACGTCGAACTTCATGCGGGCGTCGTCGAAGGCGTTGAAGCCGCACTCGTAGGCCGACAGTTTTTCCGGATCGGGCTGCTTGTAGGCAAGCAGAAAGGCCGAGGCGAGCAGCGCCAGCGCGATCACGGCGGAAACGCCGATGAAGATGATGAGCGGCAGATAGGCAAGCAGCAACTGGTTCATCGCTTCGCTCATCGACAGTACTTGTGAAAAACAAACTCCGGTTACGGCATCAACATGTCCATCGCCGCGGCCTTCCGCAACGATCCCGCCCTCCCCCGTTGCGGGGTGCATCAGGGTGCGGAGAGCGACTGATTTGCCGGCAAAATCGGCGGATTCGCGCTGCAAATCGAACGCGGCGACCCTTACCGCAGCGCACCGCAAGGCGCAAGGCGCGGGGCAAGCGCAATACATGACATAAACATGGTCGCACGGGCCGGTCTTGGCTTTCGCAAGTCCGAGTACGGGCAAATCGACCTGGGGCGCCATGCGTCGGTTCCCGGCATTGACGCGGTTGCCGACCGCAATGCTACGATCCGGCAAGAAATGGCAGGATCCGACAAGAGTTGCGCCGGGAGGAAAGCGATGCAGCCGACGAGCGTTCGGCGGCACGGCTTACGCGCGCGCGTCATCGTGGCGCTGGCGGGTACGCTTACGCTTGCCGCAGCGCTGCCGGCCGCCGCGGAAAACTTTCCGGATCACCCGATCAAGCTGATCGTGCCGTTCGGACCCGGCGGTCCGCCGGACGTGGCGGCTCGCCTCATCGGCGCGTACCTCTCCGACCATCTCGGTCCGGTGGTGGTCGAGAACCACGTCGGCGCCGGCGGCACGCTGGCGGCGCGCGCCGTCGCCACGGCAGCGCCAGACGGCTACACATTATTGGCCGGCACCGCCGGCTCGCTGTCGATCAGCCCGCAGCTGTACAAGAACGCCGGCATCCACCCGCTGAAGGATTTTGCCGCGGTGGCGCTCGTCTCCTCGGCGCCGCTGGTGCTGGCGGTCCACAAGTCGGTTCCGGCGCACAGCGTCAAGGCGCTGGTCGCCTACGCCAAGGCCAATCCGGGCAAATTGAACTACGGCGCGGTGATCGGCACGCCGCCGCACTTGAGCGGCGAAATGTTCAAGCACATCACCGGCGCCGACATCGTGTTCGTGCCGTACAAATCGGCAAGCCAGGCGACCACCGACGTGCTAGCGGGCCAGATGAACATGACCTTCGAAGGCACGACCGCCATCGTGCCGCTGATCAAGTCCGGCCAGTTGCGGGCGCTGGCAGTGACCGCCCCGCAGCGCATCCCGGAACTGCCGGATGTGCCGACCATGGATGAACTCGGCTACCGCGGCATGCCGCCGGATTCGTGGCAGGCGATCGTGGCGCCGGCCGGCACGCCGGCGCCGATCATCGACAAGATCAATGTGGTGGTGAACCAGGGCCTGGCGACGCCGGCGATGCAGGAAAAAATCAGGCGGCTCGGCGGCGTGCCGGAACCGCATTCGGTCAAGGAGTTTGCCGACTTCATCGCCGCCCAATACAAGCGCTGGGGCGACGTGCTTCGCATCACCGGCGTGATGCTCAATTGAGGTAGAAACGCGAAATATGCAAATGCCTCATTCGTTGGTCCGCTTTCGACTCGCGTTCGTCCTGTTGGCCGCTGCGGCCGCCGTCCTGCTCGCTGCGCCGTCGAGCCGGGCCGACGATTATCCGTCGCGGCCGGTAAAAATCATCGTGCCGTTCGGCGCCGGCGGCCCGACCGACGTCTATACCCGCGACATCGCCGAGGAATTGCGCCAAGCGCTGCACCAGCCATTCGTCATGGAGAACCGCCCGGGCGCCGGCACCACCATCGGCACCGAGCTTGTCGCCCACGCGACGCCCGACGGCTACACGCTGCTGATGGCCAGCAGCACCCAGACCGTCAACGAGACATTGTACGAAAACAAGCCGTACAGCCTGCTGCGCGACCTCGTGCCGGTCGCACCGTTGATGGAGAACGATCTGGTGCTGGTCGTAAACCCGTCGGTACCGGCAAAAAATCTGACCGCGTTCTTGGCGCTGGCGCGGGCCAAGCCGGGAACCATCAATTTCGGTTCATCCGGGCCCGGCTCGAACTATCACATGGCGGCGGAGCTTCTGAAGCAGCTCACCGGCATCAACATCGTGCACGTGCCGTACAAGGGTTCCACCGGCATGCGCATCGATATCCTCAGCGGCCAAATCCAAATGCTGTTCGACTCCATTCCGACCATGACTCCCCAAATCAAGGCTGGCAAAGTGCGCGCGCTGGGCACCAGCGGCCTCAAGCGCTCGCCCATTCTGCCGGACGTGCCGACCATCGCCGAAACCGTTCCGGGCTTTCAGTTCAGCCAATGGGTCGGCTTCATGGCGCCGAAAGGCACGCCGGCGCCGATCATCGACACGCTCAATCGCACCATCACGGCGATCTTGAGCCGACCCGACATCAAGGCGTCCTGGGAGGCGCAAGGCGCAACACCGATGGTGATGACGCAGCCGCAATTCGCCGCCTTCATGCAGGCGCAGGTCGACAAATGGGCCAAGGTGATCAAGACCAATCACATCGCGCTTATTCATTAACTCAGGACACGGAGCCATGAACGACGTCGCCACGCAGAGCACCGCCGCGGTCAAAAGCGAAGAGCATTGGACGGAAAAACCCGGCGGGGTGAAGCTGTTCATGTTCGAGAAATACGCCGCCGCACCGGCAAAAGCGGCAGGCACCATTCTGTTCGTCCACGGCTCGTCGATGGCAGCGCAGCCGACCTTCGATCTGCAGGTGCCGGGCCGGCCCGATTCATCGGCGATGGATTTTTTCGCCAAGAAAAACTTCGATTGCTGGTGCGTCGACATGGAGGGCTACGGCCGCTCCACCAAAGACCGCGACAACAATGCGCCGATCGCGCAGGGCGCCGACGATTGCCTCGCTGCCGCCGCCTATATTCAAAAACTGCGCGGCAACCGCCCGTTTATGGTCTACGGCATTTCCTCGGGCGCGCTGCGCGCCGCTTTGTTCGCGCAGCGCCATCCGGCGCTGGTCGGCCGGCTCGCGCTCGACGCCATGGTGTGGACCGGCGAAGGCTCGCCGACACTGGCGGGGCGGCGCAAGAAGCTGCCCGAGTTTGCCGCCAAGAACCGCCGGCCAATCGACAAGGCGTTCATCCATTCGATCTTCGACCGCGACCATCCCGGCACCGCCGAGGAACGCGTCATCGATGCCTTCGCCGACGCCGTGATCGCGCTCGACACGTCGGTGCCGACCGGCACCTATGTCGACATGTGCGCGCACCTTCCCGTGGTCGATCCGGAAAAGATCACGGTGCCGACGCTGATCATGCGCGGCCAATGGGACGGCATCGCCGGCTTTGCCGACCTGGCGGCGTTCTTCGAGCACCTGCCCAACCCGGACAAGCATTTCGCCGTGATGCCCGGCATCTCGCATGCCAGCTTCCAGCAGAAGAATTACATGCTGGTCTATCACATCCTCTTGAGCTTTTTCATGCAGCCGGCGCCGATCTATCGGGGATGATGCCGACGCGCGCTGTTCTCGCCGCTCACCTCACGGTGATGACCAGGCCGTTGAGATCCGCGCTGACGATGGCGCCGACCGAAGTTCCGGTAAGCGTCAGCACCGCGCCGTGCTGGTTGGTGAGCACAATCGCCTGCGCGCCACGGCCGATGGCCGCGCCGACGTTCCCGGCGGCGTAGACGCCGGAGACGTCCGCTGGGCTACGGATGTGGCTCACGGTGCCGCGAAAGCGTGTTTCGGAGGCGCCGAAGGTGAATCCGTAGCTGAGGCCGCCGATCCCGATCGGGTATTGCCTGCCGTGGAAGAAGAGCGTGCCCGAGCCGCCCGAGCCACCGACGACAAAGCCCGCCTTGATGACCCTGAAGCTGATGCCGCCGCTGTCGGCGTATGCCGCGGACACGACGGCCGCGCCGGCCAAGACCAGCAATGCGGTCACGCTCGCACGAAGGACGGATAAGGTGCGCATGGTGTTTCCTCCAAAAAACGAATGAGCACGCGAATCGGCTTTGCCACCCGGAACCATACTGCGCGGGCGGGCTGCCGCCTAATTTCGTGCTGCTTTCCGCGGCCCGTGACCTCCTCCAATCTTTGGGCGAGCACGCGGAGATCGCGCGGCACTTCAGATGCCGCACGGCTCTTTGTAGAGGAGATTTGGGTGCACACCACTTGGGAAAAGCAGTTTTCTGTGAATTTCGCAGTGCACTACGCCCGCCATGAGCGCCGACTCGGTGCATTACTGGCGCACTGAGGTTCGTCGCAAATTCGGCTCTCGTCATCGGGGGACGCCGGTGGGTCGCATCAGCATCGCTTTCAGCGTCTTTGTCGTCTTCGCCGTAGCATCCGCGTCAGCCGCCGAACTACCGGCGCGCAAGGCTGGGCTCTGGGAGATCACCATCGCGGGTTCCCATTCGATCAAAGTGCGGCAGTGCTCCGACGCGGCAAGCGATCAAGCAATGGCCCAGGCCGGCATTGGCCTTCCCGGCGACTGTCCGAAGCGTGACGTGCAGGAATCCGGCAGCGCCATCACCATCGATTCCGTGTGCAAATCTGCGGGCAAGACCACGACCTCGCACATCGTCATCACCGGCAGCTTGGACAGCAAATACACCATGACCATGACGAGCCAAGCGCCGGGAACGTCTGTTCGAGGACCGATGACGCTCTATGCCGAATGGCTCGGGCCCTGCCGCGCAGACCAAAAGCCGGGCGACGTGATCATGCCGGACGGCACCAAGGTCAATGTTCTCCAGGCGGCCGGCCGCTAGCGGTACGCGCCAAGGCGGACCGGATCGCCGAGAAAGTCTGAGGCCGCACATGGCGCCTTACCGACGCGGCCTGCCAACCCCAGCGGTCTCACAACATATTGAAATTTCAGAAGTTTTTCTGACGGTGGCGGGAGCGACGGGGCTCGAACCCGCGACCTCTAGCGTGACAGGCTAGCGCTCTAACCAACTGAGCTACGCCCCCGCGGGCGCGCCCGGCAATTAAGGCCCGGCCCCCTTTAAGTCAAGGATTTCCGGGGCCAATTGCAATTCCGCACGCTGCCTTAGAGGCGCCACAACAGCACTGGACATAACGCGCCGATGCTGAAAACATCGGTGGAATCGGCAAAACAAGCGTGGTCAGGTCAAACCGAATCGTCTAACTGCAAAATTGGCGAGGGGCGCTGTTTCGCCGACCCCGCTTATCGAGGAGGGCCAAATGGCAACCAAACCAGCCACTACCGTCACATTGAAGCACCTTGCGGCAAGCCTTGCCGAGGACAACGAGCTTTCGAAAAAGCAGTCGGAGGCCATCCTCGCCGGACTGGTCGGGCAGATCGTCAAGCATCTGAAAAAGGGCGAGCGCATCCGCATCGGCGGGCTCGGCATCCTGCAGGTGCGCAAGCGCGCCGCCCGCATGGGCCGCAATCCCGCGACCGGCGAGCCGATCCAGATCAAGGCCAGCAAGAAGGTCGCCTTCCGCGCCTCGAAAGAACTCAAAGAGGCGATCTGATTTTTCGGAGGACGGTGAACGGGACAGATGACGGAAGGCGGAGAGCCCGTCTTCCGTACCCTGTTGCTTGCTCGCTGTTCTGGCCAAGCGAGGCGGTTGGGCGCTTGCGCCTAGCCTTCAGAGTTTACTTTTCCCCGCCACCTACGGGCGCTGGCGTGTGCCATCAACACGCGACACATCTACAATCTTTTCTTCGTAAAGGCTCGGCCAGAGGGGGGACTTCAGGTATTTCTCAAACGGGAATGCTTGCGCATCATCCGAGAAGGCTACGTAGCTCTTCAGCTTCCGTGGTGCATACTTGGACGTCTATGACACTTCCTTCGCATTGTGCCTTGCCATCTGCTCCTTCAAATCGGCGGCAATGCCAGTGTAATAACGGTCAGGAACTCGAGCTTTGAAGGATAGAGACGGACCTCATTACCCTCTCCAGCCCGCGTTCGTGTCTCCGGCACTTCGGCGCGGCAGCCTTCGCTCTTCGAGCTTCCACCAAATCGGCAATTGGCTGGCTCGCCGAGCCGAAGCTCGACGAGCGAAGGCTGGTGGGCGGTGACGGACTCGAACCGCCGACTTTCTGCGTGTAAAGCAGACGCTCTACCGCCTGAGCTAACCGCCCTCGCAGGCAGATGTATCGCCGTGCTGTGCTGCCGCGCAAGCGCTTTGCGATCCCGCCAACGCGATCCGTCAGCTGCCATCGCTCTTTAACGCGTAGTGCGCTAAAATGCTTGTGTGCCGCCGCGGTCGACCGGCAGGCCAGGAAGGGAACGCCATGATCCGCATCGGGACACTGACGCTCGCTTGGCTCCTCGGCAGCGCCGCTGTCGCGCTGGCGCAGTTTCCGCCGCAACCCGGCGCACCAAAGTGTGCGTCGCCGTCGCAAGGCACGCCGCAAGAGCGCGCCGCCTGTCAGCCGGATGTGACCAGATTCTGTCAGGCCGAGTTGAAGACCAATGAATGCGACGTGTTCGCCATTCTCGGTTGCCTGCAACGCAATCGCGCCCGCCTCGGCGCGCCATGCCGGCAAGTCCTGATCAGGAACGGCCAGTGAGCGCGTTGCGCCAACGCCGCCGCAACACAATGTGGCGCTGACCGCGCAATCGCCGATCGTCAATCCTGATCGAAGCCGGCGAGCGACGGCGCCGCAGCATCCTCGGCTGTCACGGTCGCGGACCAGGACGGTCCACGCGCAACGTGCTCGGCAAGCAGGACCCAGGATTGCGCCAGCGTCAGCCAGAGCGCCTTGTCGCTTTCATGTTCGGAACGCTGCGCCATCGCAACGCACTCCTCGGCATAGCGGCGGTGGTTGGCGGCGGTAGTCCCCATGACACTCCCCTACGCAACGGCACTCTTGCAATTATCGGCCCCGAAGTTCGGCCTCGGCTGGATCGGTTGATGGCCGAACGCGGGCGAAGGACGCAATAATAAGGGCGATGGAACCGGCACAGGTTTGCGTTTGCTTCATGGCATAGCCCCGGCTTCTGCTGCTGAGAACCGGGCCGCCGCAATTTGGCGTCGATTTTATCGGCATCAATCCATGCAAAAATGATTAGCTGCGCTGCAACATATATTGTGCACTGCAATATAAGCGCTCTTATATTTGTTCCATGATTCCGGCGCTAGAGCCGGAAGAAAGGATGCAGAATGTTTTCCCTGATCCATTACCTGCAGGCGTGGAGGCAATACGGGGCGGCGGTCCGCGAGCTGTCCAATCTTAACGACCGCGAACTGGCCGACATCGGCATTACCCGCTCTGATATCCCCCAAGTCGCCTGGGACCACGCGCGGCGCTAACGAAGAGCTGCCGGATAAACGCTGAAGCCTGCGCCCGCCATCGTGCGGGCGCAGGCTTTTTGGCGTCGGCGCCTACGAACCGGCCGGCTCCATGCCCTTGGCTTTGATGATCGGCAGGGCATGCGGCCCGGAGAGGAATTGAACCAAGCCGCGCGCCACCGCACCGTCTTTCGCCGCGGTCGCGACGCCGGCCGCGTAAACCGTGAAGTTCTGAATCTCCGCCGGCAGCGGGCCGACCAAGGTCACGCCGGGGACGGGCAGAATTTCGCTGATCTGGTGGATGCCCAACTCGGCCTCGCCGTCGGCGATGTGGCTGGCAACTTCGCCACCCTGAACCAGAACCGCCTTGGCGTTGACCTCCTCGGCGATGCCGAGCCGTTCCAACAGTTTTGCGACATAAATGCCGCTCGAGCCGCCTGCTTTCGGGTCGATATAGGCCACCGATTTGGCCGCAAGCAGCGCGCGCTTGAAAGCGTCAACCGTCGAAATATCGGGCAGCGGCGCGCCGGCCTTGACCACGACGCCGACGCCGGTGCGCGCCAGATTGGCGCGGCTGCCCGGCACGATCTTGCCCTCCTTGGCGAGGCTGTCGATCGCTTCGGGGGTGAGCACGGCGACGTCGAACGTCTCGGCGCCATCGCGGATCAGCTTCAGGTGCTGGCCGACCGTGCGGTAGGTGACGTTGAGCTTGTTGCCGCTGTCCTTTTCGTACTGGGCGGCGAGCGGCGTGAGCACCTGTTTGAAGGCGCCGCCGGAGATGACGGTGACCTCGGCGGCTTGCGTGGTCTGGGACATGGCGGCCTGGGCGATGGTGACGAGCGCGAAAGCGACAACGGCGGATCTCAAGTGCATGGCACCGCGCCTCATCGCTTGTACAGGCCCATGATTGCCGCCTTGGCCAGCGTATTGAAATGCAGATTGAAGCCGACCACCGCCGCCGACGTATCAGGCGTGACGTCGAGCCTTTCGGCCTTCACCGCGAACACGGTGAACAGATAGCGATGCGGATGGTCGCCCTGCGGCGGGCACGGCCCGCCATAGCCGGGCGCGCCGAAATCGGTGCGGGTCGCCAGCGCGCCAGCCGGCAATCGGCCGCCGCCCGATCCGACGCCCTCGGCAAGCTCGGTGACGTTCGCCGGAATATTCACCACCAGCCAGTGCCAGAAACCGGAGCCGGTCGGCGCGTCCGGATCATAGCAGGTGACGGCGAAGCTTTTGGTGCCGTCCGGCGCCCCCGACCATTTGAGATGCGGCGATTTGTTGCCGCCGGCGCAGCCGAAGCCGAACGTGGCGGAGAGGATGAAATCGTTCGGCAGATAATCGCCGTCCTTGAAACTGTTGCTGCTGACCGTGAATGCCATGGCGACCTTCCTTTGTCTCGTCACGGCGAAGAATAGTCGGCCCGCCGGCCGAAGAAAAGCAGCCGTTGGCGGCAGCGCCGCCGCCGTGTTAGCGAGCCGCCATGCCGGTCCTGCCGCTCGCCGAGATTGCCGCGCTGTTGCCCGCGCGCGGCGCGCTGATCGGGCTTGATCTCGGTACCAAGACCATCGGCGTTGCGGTCAGCGATCCGGATCGCCGGGTCGCGGCGCCGGTCGAAACGATTATGCGCAAACGCTTTGCCGTCGACGCACAGCGCATCCTCGCGCTTGCCGCCGAGCGCCGCACCGTCGCTTACGTGCTCGGCCTGCCGGTCAACATGGACGGCAGCGAAGGTCCGCGAGCGCAGGCGACGCGCGCCTTTGCCCGCAATCTGGAAAAGCTCACTGCGCTGCCGATCGCGCTGTGGGACGAGCGGCTGTCGACCGCCGCCGTGGAGCGCGCGCTGATCCGCGCCGCCGCCAGCCGCGCCCGGCGCAAAGCCGTCATCGACCAGCACGCGGCGACCTATATCCTGCAGGGCGCGCTCGATCGGTTGGCAGGACTTGCTGCGCGCTGATCGACACGCCCCGATCGTCGCTCAGCCTTCCGGCAGCGCGCGCTGCAGAAGAAGCTGCGTCACTGATGGATCGAGTGTGGCTGTTCCGTACAATGTCGCGTGCGATTGCGTGAGCCGGGTGCGGACAAACGCGTCCGCAACAGCGACGGGCGCGCTGGCTTTCAGCGCCCGCGCGCTCGCCATCAGCGCCAACTTGCCGACGAGGGAGCGCGGATGCGCCTCATCCAAACCCGCAGCATCGCCATCGGCCAGCGCAATCCCGGTCTCATGTGACAGCGCAGCCGCCACATCAGCCTCCGCCTCGCCCTTGAGCGCGCGCAGCACGTCGAGGCACATGACGTTGCCGGAGCCTTCCCAGATGGCGTTGACCGGCGCTTCGCGGTAGAGCCGCGGCAGCATGCTTTCCTCGACGTAGCCGTTACCGCCGAGGCACTCCATGGCTTCGTAGATGAATGCCGGCGCCGTTTTGCATATCCAATATTTAGCGGCTGGCGTGACGAGCCGCGCATAGGCCGCCTCGCGCGCATCGTCGGCAGCGCGATCGAACGCGCGGCAAAGCCGCATCACCAGCGCCACCGCGCCTTCGAGCTCGAGCGCCAGGTCGGCGAGCACCGCGCGCATCATCGGCTGGTCGATAAGCCGCTTGCCGAACGCGCTGCGGTGCCGGCAATGGTGCACGGCCTGCGCCAGCGCCATGCGCATCAAGCCCGCTGAGGCGACGGCGCAATCGAGCCGGGTGAGCTGCACCATTTCCAAAATAGTACGGATGCCAGCGCCCTCCGCGCCGACCCGCCAGGCGAAGGCGTCGGCGAACTCGACTTCGCTCGAGGCATTGGAGCGATTGCCGAGCTTGTCCTTCAGGCGCTGCAGGCGCAGCGCATTGACCGAGCCGTCGGGCCGAAACCGCGGCAGCAGAAAGCAGGTGAGCCCGTCTGGCGCCTGCGCCAGCACCAGGAAGGCGTCGCTCATCGGCGCCGACATGAACCATTTGTGGCCGACGACGGAATAGGCTTCGCCGTTGGGCGTCGCACTCGTGGTATTGGCGCGCACATCGGTGCCGCCCTGCTTTTCCGTCATGCCCATGCCGAGCGTCATGCCGGATTTTTGCCACCACGGCCGCAATGTCGGGTCGTAGCTGCGGCTAAGCACCTTGGGCGCGATCTTGGCGAGCAGCGCCGGATCGGCGGCCAGCGCCGCCAGCGCCGCACGCGTCATGGTGATCGGGCACAGATGTCCGGTCTCGATTTGCGCCGTCATATAGAAGCGTGCCGCGCGCAAAACTTCCGAGGGCGCCGCCGCGTGCCGGCCGCTTTCGCTCCAGGTCGAGGCCTGCAGACCAGCGGCGATGCTCTCGCCCATCAGGCGGTGATAGGCCGGATGGAACGCGACGCTGTCGCTGCGAAAGCCTTTGGCGTCGAACGCATGCAGGAGCGGCGGGTTCTCGTTGGCCTCCCGGCCCAGCGCGATCATCGCCGCGCTGCCCCAATGGCGGCCGAATGCCGACAGCGCCGCCATCAGCCCGGCGCCCCCACCGCCGTTCGCCTTGACAGCTTCCACCAACGGACCGTCGCTCGCGAATAGATCGACGTTCTCGTAAGGCGGCGACTGGTTGAACACCTCGTGGGTATCGAAGCGCGAGCGGGCGGCCATGGTAAAAGACCTTGCGGAGACTCAATCGTAGCACGCCGCCCGGTTCCGCGCTTTTTTCCTCTTTTTCGGTGCATCACTCCGCCGCGCCGGCGCCGACAGGCTTGCCGGCACGCGCCGATTGGGCCTATAGCAGCACTTTAATGACCAGGGCTCTGCCGCCGACCCGCCACATCACTTCGATCAACGACCTCAGCAACAAGGAGATCGAGACGATCTTCGAGGTCGCCCAAGGGTTTTTGCAGAACTTGGCCGACCCCAACGTTCCCTACCGCATCGGGCGGAGTACCGACCTCGCCGCCACATGCATTCTGGCGAGCCTGTTCTACGAGCCCTCGACGCGCACGCGGCTGTCGTTCGAAAGCGCCATGCTGCGGCTCGGCGGCGCCAATATCACCAGCGCGGATCCGGCGGTGAGTTCCGCCGCCAAGGGCGAAAGCCTCGCCGACACCATCCGCGTGATCTCCAATTACTGCGACATCGTCGTCATCCGCCATCCGCGCGACGGCGCGGCGCGGCTGGCCGCCGAATATTCGCAAATTCCGGTGATCAATGGCGGCGACGGCAGCCACGAGCATCCGACCCAAACGTTGTGCGACCTGTTCACGCTGCGCACCAAGAACAAGAGTTTGCGCAACATGAAGATCGCGATCTCGGGCGACCTCAAAGGCAGCCGCACCATCCATTCCTTCGTCTATGCGCTGGCGCGCTTCGGCGCCACCATCGATCCCTTACCGGCGCCCGGCATGGAACTGCCGCCGCACGTCGACCGCCGCCTGCGCGAAGAATTTCACAGCCGCATGGTGTCGAAAACTTCCGGCGAGGCGGATAGCGGCGCGATCGACGCGCTCTACGTTACCGCGGACCAGCCGCATCAGCTCGCGCTGATCCCGGAGCCGGAGAAACACGAGGACATCGTCCGCAAAAAGATCGACGCGGTCTATGTCACGCGCTTTCAGAAGGAGCGCTGGGCCGAGAAGGAGCGACCCTATCCGAAGATCGACGCCAAATTCATGCGCGACGAAAAATATTCGGAAGCGAGTGTCATGCACCCGTTGCCGCGGGTCAACGAGCTCGACGTGGCGCTCGACAAGGACCGCCGCGCCATCTACTTCCAGCAGGCTGCCTATGGCGTGCCGGTGCGCATGGCGCTGATTTCGCTGCTTCTGCACCTGCACAAGAACAAATCGCTGCACCAATTCGCCGGCGGCTTCGCCAAGCCGGAGCATCCGGTTTACGCCCAGCCGATCGGCACCGGCCTGCAATGCGGCAATGCCAATTGTATCGTCGCCGATCCGTCGGAACGGCAATACGCGGCCAACAAGCTTTATGTCATCGACGAGCCCGTGCAGCACCGCTGCAAGCTGCGCTGCCTGTATTGCGAGACCGACGTCGAGGACGCGGTCGCTGATCGTTTTGCCGTCGCCGACCTGACGCGCCGCACCTATTCGGTCGGACTTGATGCGTTGTCGCGCACGACCGGCGACAGGCTCAAGCATGTCGTGATCTATCCGAACGAGGCGGCAGCGGAGCGCGCCGGCTTTGCGCCGCGCGAGCCCGGCAAAAAGGCGCGCGCCGGTTAGGCCATGGCCGGGCAAATGGTCGGCTTGCCGCTCTGGGCCGCCTATCTGGCCGCCTTCATCTTCGGCTATCTGTGCGGCTCGATTCCGTCCGGCGTCATCCTGACGCGCCTTTTCGGCGCACCGGACGTGCGTAGCATCGGTTCCGGCAATATCGGCGCTACCAACGTGCTGCGCACCGGGAGGAAGGCGCTCGCCGCCGCCACGCTGCTCGGCGATATGCTCAAGGGCACGGCCGCGGTGCTGCTCGCCGGCTATTTTTTGGGCCGTGACGCCGCGCTATGCGCCGCGCTCGGCGCATTTTTGGGCCACCTGTTTCCCGTGTGGCTCGGCTTCAAAGGCGGCAAAGGCGTCGCCACTTACATTGGCCTCTTGCTCGGCCTCGCCTGGCCGGCGGCTTTGTTCTTCTGCGCCATCTGGCTCGCCGTTGCGGCGCTGACCCGCTACTCCTCGCTCGCCGCGCTCATCGCCAGCGTGCTGACGCCCTTCTTTCTCTGGTGGTGGCGCGCACTCCCGGAAGCCGAGCTGTTCGCGTGGCTGACGGTCCTGCTCTGGATCATGCACCGCGGCAACATCGCCCGCCTCGCCGGCGGGCGCGAGAGCAAGATCGGGCGGGCGGTGTAATTACTTCCCCTTCTCGGCTCCGCCTGTGCAATTGTAGGCTCCAATTGCGGTCAGCGAATGCCAATCGCGGGGGGCAGAGTGAACGACAGCCGAGGCTCGGTTCTACTTAGCGACGAGCAGCGCATCGACTGGCTGCGGCTCATCCGCAGCCAGAACATTGGACCGCGGACTTTCCGCGCCCTGCTCAATCATTGCGGCGGCGCGCGCGCCGCGCTCGAAGCGTTGCCGGCACTGGCGCGGCGTGGCGGCGGGACCGTGGTGCCGAAAATTTGTTCGCGCGCCGAGGCTGAACGCGAGATCGCGGCGGCGGAGAAATGCGGCGCGGCGTTCGTCGCGCTCGGCGAGGCCGATTATCCGCGCCGGTTGCAGGCCATCGACGATGCGCCGCCGATTATTGCGGTGCGCGGCAATCGCGCGGCGCTCGCGTTGCCGGCAGTGGCGGTGGTCGGCTCGCGCAATGCTTCGGCGGCGGGCCTCAAAATGACCGAGCGGATCGCGCGCGGGCTCGGCGAAGCCGGCTTTGCCACAGTCTCCGGCCTTGCCCGCGGCATCGATGCGGCGGCGCATCGCGCCAGTCTGGAAAAAAGCGGCACCATCGCGGTGCTTGCCGGCGGGATCGATCGGCTCTATCCGCCGGAGCACGCCGAACTGGCCGAGGACATCTTGGCCGCAGGCGTGCTGCTGACCGAGATGCCGTTCGGCTGGGAGCCGCGGGCGCGCGATTTCCCGCGGCGCAATCGGCTGATCTCCGGGCTCGCACTCGGCGTCGTCATCGTCGAGGCGGCAAAACGCTCGGGCTCGCTGATCACGGCGCGGCTTGCCCTCGAACAGGGCCGCGAAGTGTTTGCCGTCCCTGGCTCGCCACTCGATCCGCGCGCCGAGGGCACCAACGGGCTCCTCAAGCAGGGCGCGACGCCGGTGACCGAAGCCGCCGACATTATAACCGTGCTGCAGCCGATCATCGGCACGGACGTGCCGCTGCGCGAGCCAGACATTGCCGACGAGGCGCGGGCGGAGGATGGCGAGCCGGCGGCCGACGAGCGCGCGCGGGTTCTCGGCCTGCTGTCGCCTGCGCCGGTGTCGGTCGACGATCTCATCCGGCTCTCCAAAACTTCGCCACGGGTGGTCCGCATCGTGCTCCTCGAACTGGAAATCGCCGGCCGCCTGGAACGCCACGGCGACGGTTTGGTCTCGCTGATTTGAGCAGCGCCGACGTGAAGCAGCACTTTTATCGACCATGGTGACGCGCCGGACAGTATTGCGCACGACTTCGATGCTGGCCCTCACGATGAGCACTGCCAGCGCGGAGCCCGCGGAGTCTTTTGATCATTTCCTCATCCGGCTTCGCGCCGACGCAGCGGCGCGCGGCGTGACGGCCGCGACGTTCGACGCTGCGCTCGGCGGCGTCACGCCGGATCCAGCGGTGATGGCGGCGATGCGGCGCGAGCCGGAATACGGCAAGCCGATGCCCGCGTATCTGGCGAGCCTGGTGTCGCCGACGCGGATAGCGGCGGGCCAACGCAAGCTCGCCCAATGGGCCGACACGTTGCGCGCGGTGCAGCACCGCTTCGGCGTCGAGCCGGCGATCTTGGTCAGCATCTGGGGTATCGAATCGGGGTTCGGCGAGGCGCCCGGCGGCTGGGATGTGTTTCGCTCGCTCGCGACGCTGGCGGCGGCGCGTTTTCAGCATCCGCTGTTTCGCAACGAACTCTTAAGCGCGCTCGTCATCCTGCAGCAAGGAAAGATTCCGCGCGGCCAATTGGTCGGCTCGTGGGCCGGCGCCATGGGGCAGCCGCAGTTTCTGCCGTCGAGCTATCTGCGCTACGCGGTCGATTTCGACGGCGACGGCCGCGCCGACATTTGGTCGAGCGTGCCCGACGTGCTCGCCTCGATCGCCAACTATCTGCAAAAGTTCGGCTGGCGCGCCAGCTTGCCGTGGGGATTTGAAGTCGCCGTGCCGCAAGAATTCGATTTTCGATCAAGCCGCGGTTCGTTGCGGCAATGGGCCGAACGCGGTTTCAGGCATGCCGACGGCGGCGCGCTGCCGGACGCCGGCGCGGCGATTCTGTTTTTTCCGAGCGGCGCTTCGGGTCCGGCATTTTTGGTCACTGATAATTTCGTCGTCATCAAAACGTTCAATAATTCGGACGCCTACGCGCTCGCGGTCGGTACCCTGTCCGATCGGCTGCGCGGCGCAGCCCCGCTCCGCGCCGCCTGGCCGGCCGACGATTATCAGCCCTCGCGCGAGGCGCGCGTCGCCCTGCAGCGCCGCCTCGCCGCCCTCGGCTTCAAGGTCGCGGATTTCGAGGGCCATCTCGATTTCGACCTGCGCGATGCGATCCGCGACCTGCAGCGGCGCTTCGGCATGACCGCCGACGGCTATCCGAGCCGCTCCTTTCTGCAGCGGCTCGGCGTGCCGGCTCGGTGAAAGCCGCAAGCTGCATATGATGTAAACGCAACCTGACCGAGGGCGGATGGAAGCCGGGTTCCTCCGATAACGATTTGACAGGCGGGATTGCATTACCCATGTTCCCGGCGGCTTCGCTAAGGCCCTGACCCCTAATAGCGACAGAAATCAAGTAGGATCATCGAGTTAGCATGGACCTAGTACTGGTAGAATCGCCCGCCAAGGCGAAGACGATCAATAAATATCTGGGTCGGGGCTACGAGGTTCTGGCTTCGTTCGGCCATGTGCGGGACCTGCCGCCCAAGAGCGGTTCGGTCGATCCCGATCACAATTTTCGCATGCTTTGGGAGATCGATCCCAAGGCGCAAAAGCGCCTGAACGACATCGCCCGGGCGGTCAAGGGCGCCGACCGGCTCATCCTCGCCACCGACCCTGACCGCGAGGGCGAGGCGATCTCCTGGCATGTCCTGCAAGTGCTCAAGGACAAGAAGGCCCTCAACGGACAAGACATCCAGCGCGTCGTCTTCAACGCCATCACCAAGCAGGCGGTGACCGAAGCGATGAAGAATCCGCGCGGCATCGACCAGGCTCTGGTCGACGCCTATCTCGCCCGCCGCGCGCTCGACTATCTCGTCGGC
>JASHPU010000258.1 GCA_030037885.1 Xanthobacteraceae bacterium
TCTTCCTCTCCACCTACTCCCGGCCGCCCCGCGGCCCCTACTGCATAACCCGGCCGAGCGCCTGCCGCACCGGCGGCTGGCCAAGACAAATTGGCCAAGACAACTGGCCAGACAACTGGCCAGACAACTGGCCAAAACAAACTGGCCAAGGCAATATGAGGCTGCGAGCCAGGGGACCGGAGGCCCCGCTCTTATGCCTCATCGCCACACTCGCGGCTCCTCCCGCCAACTCGGACCGGCCCCGCCGGGCAAGCCCGGCTACCCGGCGCTGCGCCTGCGTGCGTCCGGGAACGCGCGGCCCCGAAACCAGGGGCAGCACATCCCCCTACCCTATGGCAAGCGAATCGCCCTGCTGCGGCGAGGCTTGTCGCACGGACCGCGTTAAGCGCCCGCTAACCGTGAGAACCGCGGGCGTTGCCTCCTATTCCGTACCGGCGCCGGTGCCGCAAGCCGCGCAGCGGCTTATTCTTCCGCGCCGGCCGCGTGACCGCTATCACAGCGATCGCGCGTTACGGCCCGAGGCGGCGCCAAAGCCTTCGACCAACGCCTCGGTTCCATCAAGCGACGACAGCCGCGCCTTCACGTCGCACAGCCGCGCGTAATTCGCTTCCGTGTTGTCCTGGCCGAGGGCGGCTTCCGCGTCCTTAAGCTCCCTAATTAGGGAATGCCACTGGGTATGCAAGGCAACGAGCTGTCTCCAGGTCAGCAAAACGTCGTCGGCCGCGGCGCCGGGCCGCGCGCCCCACACCGACGGCGTGGTGATCGCGCGCTCGATACGGCCTAACACATTGGCAAAACCGCGGCGGCTTAATTCGGCGTGCAGCTCGGTGCGCTCGGCGTCGCGGTCGTGACCGAATTCTTCGGCGAGATGCGCAAAAACATCGATCAGCACGCCTTTGAGTTTCTGGCTGTCGGCGTGGCGGAACTCGGCGGCGGCGAGTTCCTCCAGATGGTCGTGCAAGAGCCACGGATGATTGAGCGCGGCTTGCAGGATCAGCGCTTCGCGGCGCGGGATCGCGGCGCGGAAGCCGCGATGCAGCGGGCTGGCGGCAAGCTGCGGGCTCGCCGCGACGTAAGGCTCGCGGCCGAACAGCGCAGGCGGCAACGCATGCCTTGAAGGACCGCCGCGGCGCGGCCGCTCCGCAAAGCCGCGCCGGCGCTGTGAAATATCAGGCGGCGCCAACATGGCGCGCAGCCGCGCGGCAAAATCCTGGCGGTAATAGCGCCGCACCGTTTCGTCGCCGATCGCGTCGGTGACGGCGGCAAGCCGCGCTTCGAAGGCGGCGCGCCGCTCCGGCGTATCGAACGAGCCGGCCTCGCTCTCGCGGCTCCATAGAATATGTGCGAGCGGCCGCGCTCCGGCCAACACGTCGGCGATGGCGTCACGGCCGCCGGAGCGGGCGAGGTCGTCGGGATCCTGGCCGTCGGGCAGGGCCGCGAAGCGCAGGCTCTTGCCCGGCCTGAGCAACGGCAGCGCCAAGTCGGCGGCGCGATAGGCGGCGCGGCGGCCGGCGTCGTCGCCGTCGAAGCACAGGATCGGCTCGTCACTGAGCCGCCACATCAGCGCGAGCTGGTCGGCGGTCAGCGCGGTGCCGAGCGGCGCCAATGTCGCCTCGAAGCCGGCCGTGACCATGGCGATGACGTCGACATAGCCTTCGACGGCGATCACGGCTGCGCCGGCGTGCGCAGCAGCGCGGGCGGCGGCGACGTTGTAGAGCGTCGCGCCCTTGTGGAAGAGCGGCGTCTCCGGCGAGTTGAGATATTTGGCCGAGACCTCCTTCTCCAGCGCGCGGCCGCCGAAGGCGACGACGCGGCCGCGCCAATCGAGGATCGGGAACATGATGCGGTCGCGGAAGCGGTCGTACGGCACCGCGATGTCGTCGCCGGCGACGAGGAGCCCCGCTTCGATCATGTCATCGACCGGGATTTTCGCCGCGCCGAGATGCTCCTTGAGCGCATAGTGCTCGGCCGGCGCGTAGCCGAGCCGGAATTTCAGCTGCGTCGCCGGCGCGATGCCGCGGTCGGCCAGATAGCCGCGGCCGCGCGCGCCGGCGCGCGCGGCGAGCGTCGCCTCGAAGAATTTGGCTGCGAGCTCGATCACTTCGTGCAGGGTCTTGCGGCGCTCCTCGCGCGCCTGCGCTTCAGGGCTTGCGACCGGCAGCGGCAGCCCGGCCATTTGCGCCAGGCGCTCGACCGCTTCCGGAAACGTCACGCCCTCGGTCAGCATGAGGAAATCGAAAATGCTGCCGTTCTTCTGTGAAGAGAAGTCAAACCAAGCCTGCTTTTGGTCGTTGACAAAAAACGACGGTGTCTTCTCCTTGTTGAACGGGGACAGCCCCTTCCACTCGCGCCCCGCTTTCTTCAGCTTGACGCGGCGGCCGACGACCTCCGAAACCGGAAGCCGGGCTTTGAGCTCATCGAGGAATTCGGGCGAGAATCGCATGGTGATTCGGTAAGTTTACCGCAGTGCAGGGGGCAGGACAGGGCGGCGCGGCCATGCGCCCGTCCCGGCGGCGCTTGTCCCGGCTATCCACAACGCCAAAGCGGACGATGTCAGCCGTTCGCTGCCCGACGTTTCCGCAGCGAGCGCTTCGCTTTACGGATGGCCGCCAATTTCAGCGCCGTCATACCGCTGGCATCATAAGTCCGACGCTTGGGCGCCTTCTCGCAACCTTCGATGTCGAACTCGTCGAAGACGCATTCTGACACCGGATATGGAGGGCCGTTGTACCAGCCTGGATCGTCGTCGCGATCCAGCCTGATTGCGGCGATCGTTCTCTTACCTACGTCCGTACACCGCCAACGACCAGCGCCGCTCAAAAATTCGCAGCCGATATGGAAGTCGGAATGCTTCATCGGCGGGCGGTTGCCCGTCCAAACGATTGGCTTCTGCTTGCGCGCGACCTTCTTGGCCATCACCTCACCCGCCGCCGAGCAGCTTCTTGACCAGCGCGCCGGCTTTGGAAAAGTCCATCCGGCCGGCGAAGCGGGCCTTCAGCGCCGCCATGGTGCGGCCCATGTCCTTGAGCGTGGCGGCTTCGAGTTCGCGGATCAACGCCGAGATGGCTTCGGCGGCTTCGAGGTCGGACATGCGGGCCGGCATGTAGGCCGAGATGATCGCGATCTCGTCGCGCTCCTGCGCGGCGAGGTCGGCGCGGCCGGCCTTGTCGTAGATGGCGAGCGATTCCTCGCGCTGCTTGATCATCTTGCCCATGACGTCGACGATCTCGGCGTCGGACAAGGTGATGCGCTCGGCGCCGCTCGTCTCGCGCTTCAAGATCTCGGCGTTGATCAGGCGCAGGGTCGAGACGCGCCGCGCCGCGCCGGCCTTCATGGCTTGCTTCAGCGCCGTGTTGATATCATCGCGCAGCACGGTTTCACGTCCTTAAGGCAAGACTATAAGGCGCTTGAGCATAGACCATCTCGATGAGCTATCCACCAGTTCCTCCAGCGATCATGCCCGGTGATCCGGTCCGGCGCTATCGTTCCGACAGGACTGCACGAGTAATCAGATCGGCACTGGCTGCGAGAATGGATTTGTGCAGGCCGGCATTGCTGATTTCCGAGACTCGTTTTGCGGGAAGAAAACGGTTCATTTCAGCCAAGAAGGCCTTCTCAGTAGAGGTCTTCGTCAGCTCCTCTTGCCGTTGCTTCGCCTTGGCATCGACGTCCGACGCGCCGTAATCCGCAAACTTATTGGCGACCACGTCTCTCGCTATTTGAGCATTCAGCTTGCCGGTAAGATACCACACATCCCAAACATCGCGGTACTTGAGAGCCTGCCTGGCCGTTAGTGCAACCGCCTTGTCGGCCAGAATTTCGTTGGCACTTTCAACTCTGAGGATAACATCCTCCATTTGGACAAGCCCTGGAACGGCTTTTGCCATATTAGGTCCGCTATCATAGGAGGGCACATTGGCGAATTCGATTTTGATGCGCGATTTCGGCAAGTGTTTTAATGACCCGGTTGGGACGCTGATTTGCCATGCAGCGATCTTGGCTGAAGCGCTTTTGATGGCCATGGGGAACGGCGGCTGCTTGAGCAGGATTTCATTCGGCTTGATATCGAATTCACGATGCAACGTCTTTTTGGTCGTTTCGAGCGCGCTCGCAACAAGCTTTTCGAACTCGACGTTGTCGATATAAGACCCGGCTTTGCCGCAAACAAAGTAAAGGTCTTCGCTGTATCGCTCTCCGCCGTAGCAAAGACGTAGTGCTGCACCGCCTTGAAACACGACATGGCGAAGTACCCCGGCTTCGGACAGCGCGGACAGCAGATGGAGATGAATCGCTTCATTGACGAGGTTTTGCTCCATCTCACCGGGGATACCTCGCCTGATCATGAAGTCCGCGATGGCGCTTTTGATGCTATTGGCGCGGCCGTTCATAATCTCTGCCTTCGGCAATCGCTTCGGCTAAGGTCTTAGAATCGATCAGACCTACATTCCTTCCGACACGGCGGAGGTCGCGCGCTGATCTTTGTACTGTTGCTTCAAGTAAGCCGTCATCCCGCGCGTGCACGTCTGTCCCAAACTCGATGTCACGATCAGTGTGGGTAAATTCAATTGCCCCCCACGGCGTATCAAACCGACCAGAAGACCCGGTCGTCATGCAGCTCAGGACCGTGGGAACCTGAGAGATCACGCCAGCTTCCGATAACTTGGATTCGAGGCTGACATAGCTGATTTCACGAGGGCGTAGGAAGCGGACCAGTCCTGCCCGCACGTCGCTGGGCATCGAACGAGCACGCGGATTCACATATACGCCACGCGCGGCTCTCGTGAGCACGCCTTGATCCGCCAAGCGCTTCATCATGAGTTTGCGGTAGTTTGGAGCAGGATCGTCAAGAAGCGAGGCAAAGGTCGCAGGCGTGAAGGCCCACACGCCCCTTCGATCCGCTTCATCAAGCTTGTTGAGGAGATGGCGCCGCGTCATAAGTCCTATTCCAGTTATCAATATTGATAACTTCAAGTGTATATTCTTGAATTTTACATCGATAGGGTTATCGAAATTGATAACCTGGGCGAGACCTCGGTTTCAATCAAGAATTCGCGCTGGAAATCACGACTAACAAAGCCCCCTCAATCAATCGGACTGTGCCACTTCTGTGCCATGTCTGTGCCATGGCTTTTTGGGGCCTTGGCGCTTTCCTTCAAATTTTAACTGATTGATTTTATTGACAGATTTGGTTGCGGGGGTTGGATTTGAACCAACGACCTTCAGGTTATGAGCCTGACGAGCTACCGGGCTGCTCCACCCCGCGCAAAGGCTTGGATGACCGGGCCTTCATGTAGCAAGCCGGTCCCGTTAAGGGAAGTGCGGCCGGCTCGATATTTCGCCATACTGTCGCGGACTCCTCGCACCGCCGTCATATTGGCCGGCCAACCGCCGAACACGACTTTCAAGCAAGAGCGATAAGGCCGATTCGAGCAGCGCTATGGCCGACAAACCTGCCCTCGAGCCGAACGCCGCGATCGGGCCCGCGCTGTGCGCCGTTGCCGGCCACATTCTGGCCGGAGCGCGCGCGGTGATCACCGATCCGCAGCTGGCGGGCCCGGATGCGGTGCACGATTTCCGCCGCGCCATGAAGCAATGGCGTGCGCTGATGCGGCTATTACGGCCGTTCGTCGCCGACGCCGAACGGCTGCGCGCCGAGGCCCGCGACCACGCCCGCTCGCTCGCTTCGGCGCGCGACGGCCAGGCGGCGCTCAATGCGCTCGATCAGCTCGTCGACCATGCCGCGGCGCTGTCGGCGCGCTCCACGGCTTCGGTGCGCGGCCGGCTCGAGGCGCTGCGCAGCAGCGAGGAGCGCGCGGTGCTCACCGACGAGCTCCGCGATGGCATCGCCTCCTGGCTCGACGGCACCGCGGCGGCGGTCGAGCTGTGGCCGCTCGACGCGGTCGACTTCGCGGCTATCGCCGCGCAACTCGCCGCCGGCTACCGCAGGGCCCGGCGCCGCATGC
This sequence comes from Xanthobacteraceae bacterium, assembly GCA_030037885.1. GTDB lineage: Bacteria > Pseudomonadota > Alphaproteobacteria > Rhizobiales > Xanthobacteraceae > BOG-931. The sequence goes on from JASHPU010000258.1 coordinate 5,964, forward strand.
CGGCCGACTGGACGTTGGCGAGCCCCGAACATCTCCATGCGTTGCGTCAGCGCGTGGTCGAACATCGCTACCAGATGGAGCTGGTCGAGCCGTTGTGGCCGCGCTTCGGCCGGATGTGGACGGACGAAGCCGAGCGGCTGCGCGACCGGCTCGGCAAATACCAGGACCTCGCCGTGCTGGAGCGGCTCACCGGGCCGCACCAGCCGCTGGCGCACTGGCGATCGCACCTCGTGCCCGCCAGTGCCGAGCGACGCGCCACGCTGTCGCAGCGCGCCGAGCGCCTCGCGCGGCGCCTGTTCGCCGAGCGCCCGAAAGCGTTTCGCCAGCGGCTCGAGGCGCTGTGGGAAGAGGCGCGGGAGGATTAAATGCGGATCGCTGCGCGCCGTCGATCGCCGCGCCGCACGAAGCAGTCTCGGCCGCTCCTGATTATTCATCGGCCTTGAGTCTGATGTCCTGCCGCATTGGCGCGCACTCCCAAATAAATCTCGCGCACCTGTTCGTTGCGCTCGAGTTCGGCCGCGGGGCCGTCGAGCGCGATGCGTCCGGTCTGCAGCACGTAGGCGTAGTCGGCGATCGCCAGCGCCAGCGGGATCGATTGCTCGGCCAACAGCAGCGTGAGACCCAGGCGATGCAGCTCCACAAGCGTGTCGTACAGCGTCTCGACCACGGCGGGCGCGAGGCCGAGGCTCGGCTCGTCGAGCATGAGCAGGCGCGGCTCGCTCATCAGCGCGCGGCCGAGCGCCAGCATCTGCCGCTCGCCGCCGGACAGCGTGCCGGCGGACTGTCGGCGTCGCTCGGCCAGCCGCGGAAACAGCGCGTAGACGCGATCGAACAGCGCCGGAAGGCGCGAACGGTCGGCGAGCGCGGTGGCGCCGAGCCGCAGGTTCTGCTCCACGCTCTGGCCGACGAACAGGCGCCAGCCTTCCGGCGACAACGCCAGACCCTTGCTGACGATCGCATAAGCCGGCTGCCCCGAGATCGTCTCGCCGCGCCATTCGACGCGGCCGCGGCTCGGCGCGATCAGTCCGGCGATCGCCGACAGCGTCGTGGTCTTGCCGGCACCATTCGAGCCGAGCAGCGCGACGACCTGGCCGGCTTCGACCTGCAATGAAATATCGGCGACGCCGACCAGGTCGCCGTAGCGCACTTCCAGATGCTCGACTTTCAGCTCCGGCATTTAGCGCACGCGCTGCTTGGCCAAAGTCAATGTCCGCTCATTGCCGCGTAAGCGGGAATCCAGCAACCGGGTTCCTGCTTGCGCGGCGACGAGCGGATCATGATTCCGATTTATTCTCATGGCGGAATGATTCATTCGCGCTGCCGCCTGGCGCCCCGCCCCAGATAAGCCTCGATCACCGCCTCGTCGCGCACCACCTGTTCGGGCGTGCCGCGGGCGATGACGCGGCCCTGATTGAACACCAGCACGCGCCGGGTCAGCGTCATGATCACTTCCATGATATGTTCGACGATCACGATCGTGATGCCCATCTGGTGAATGCGCCGCACCAGCGCGATCGCTTCCTGCAATTCGCCCGGCGTCAGGCCGGCGAGCGATTCGTCGAGCAACAGAAGGCGCGGCCCGCTCGCCAGCACGCGGGCAATCTCCAAACGCTTGCGGCTCGGCGTGCCGAGCGCCCTTGCCGGCTGATCGGCGCGCAATCCCGTCAGTTCGACGATGCGGCGGGCATGCTCGCGCGCATCGTTGCGATGCGGGCGGCGCAAAAACGCGCCGACCATGACGTTGGCAAGCACGCTCATATCGTCGAACGTCGTGGGCACCTGAAAGGTGCGGCCGATGCCGGCGCGGGCATGGGCTTCCGGCGAGGCGCGCGTCACATCCACGCCGTCGAACAGGATGCGGCCGGTGGTCGGCAGCGTGTCGCCGGCCAGGCAGTTGAAGAACGTCGACTTGCCGGCGCCGTTCGGGCCGATCAGGCCGACGATCTCGCCCTGCTCGACCGCCAAGTCGGCGCCGGCCACGGCGCGGAAATCGCCGAACGCCTTGGCGACATTGCGGGCTTCAAGCAGCATGGCCGCGCCGCCTTAACAACGGCGCCAGGCGCCGCCACAGATCGAACAGGCCGCCCGGCTCGAACCGCGCGATCAGCACGATGATGCCGCCGTAGATGACGAAGGTCGCACCCGAGCCGCCGCCGCCAAACCAGGTGTTGGCCGCGGTTTGCAGCGGCACCAGGATCAGCGCGCCAATGAGCGGACCGAACAGCGTGCCGGCGCCGCCGAGCGCGGCGAAGATCACCATCTGCACCGAGACCAGAATACCGAAGCCGGAATCCGGATCGATGAACCCGGTCTTCACCCCGTAGAGCGAACCAGCCATGGCGGTGAACGTCGCCGACAGCGCCAGCGCCTGCAGCTTGGTACGCCGCACCGGCACGCCGAGGCTGCGCGCCGCGCGCTCGCTCGATTTGATGGCGCGCAGGTAATAGCCGAAGCGCCGCTGCTCCAGCGCGTAGGTGACGGCGAGCGCCAACGCCAGCACGGCGAGGAAGATGTAGTAGTACGGCAGGTCGCCGCGGAACGTCAGATCCCACCAGCCGCGCGCGATCGCCGGCCCCTGCAGACCGATAGCGCCGCCGACCAAGGCCCAGGTGCCGACGAAGATGCGAATGAGCTCGGCCACCGCGATGGTGGCCATGCTGAAATAATGGCCGCTGAGCCGGAAGGTCGGCAGCCCGACGATGACCGCCAAGCCGATACTGAGCAGAATCCCTGCCGGAATGCCGACGAGCGGCGGCCAGCCCCATAGCGCATAGAGCAATAGCGGCGTGTAGGCGCCGAGCCCGAAGAACATGCTGTGGCCTACCGACACCTGGCCCGCATAGCCGCCGACGATATTCCAGGCTGACGCCGAGATTGCCGCGAGCAGGAATGTGACGCCGATGTCGCGGTAAAACGCGTCGGAGAAGACGAGCGGATAAAGCACGAGCGCGACGGCGAGCAAACAAATGCTCACGCGTTGGCCGCTCGCCGGCTGGGCCAGCAGCTTGCTCACGCCTTCCCCATCAGCCCTTGCGGCCGCAGCCAAAGCAGCGCAACGAACAAGCCATAGACCACGATGTCCTTGTAGATGGCGCCGAGCCAGTAGGCCGACACCGCCTCGATCAGCCCAATGATCAGGCCGGCATAGAGCGAGCCGAGCACGCTGCCGAAGCCGCCGAGCGCCACGGTCACGAACGCGAGCAGGCCGAACGTCTCGCCGACCGACGGCGACCACGGATAGGCGGTCGCCAGCAGCGCGCCGGCGACGCCGGCGGCGCCGGCCGACAAGCCCCAGGTCAGCGCCTGCATGCGGTCGGGCCGGATGCCCATCAGCATCGCCGCGGTGCGGTCCTCGGCCACCGCCAGCAGGCGGCTGCCGAGAGCGGAACGCGTAAGCAGAAGATGCAGCGCGATTGTCAAGGTGACGGCGACGAGCCCGGCCACCACCTGCGCCACGGGCAGATAAATGCCGCCGATCGCTATCGTGCCGGCGAGCGAGGTCTGCGGCAGCGTCACGAAATTGGCGGAAAAGATCCAGAACGCCGTATAGCGCAGCAGCAAGGCGAGACCGAAACTCGACAGAATCTGCGCCAGCATCGGCCCGCGCGCGACGTGGCGGATGAGCAGCGCATAAACCGCGACGCCGAGCGCGAACAGCGCAATCGCGGCGGCCAAGCCGAACGCCGCCGGCCCGCCGCCGAGCCAGACCACGACCAGCAGCGCCACGTACATGCCGAGCATGACGAATTCGCCGTGAGCGAAATTGATGAAGTTCATCATGCCCCAGATCAGCGTCAGGCCGGAGGAGAACAGCGCATAGACGGCGCCAAGCAGCAGCCCTCCGACGACGACTTGCACGAGCACCATGGCCGCACTCTATGGCCTCGCGGATCGGCTCCGCGAGAGAACTGCAGTCTGACATTCGTTGCAAATTGTCGCCAGTGCGCCGCCCGCGTCATCCCGATGTAAAAGTGTCACGCTGCCGCGGCGATGAGCCGTTCAAGCTCCTCGGCAACGCGGGCGATGACACCGTCCCAATCGCTGAGCGCGGTCTGGCGGAACAGCCGCGCCGCCGGGTACCACGGGCTCGTCGCGCCGTTGAGTGTCCAGCGCCAATCGGGCGCGAACGGGACCAGCACCCAGAGCCGCCGCCCCATGGCGCCGGCAAGATGCGCCACCGCGGTGTCGGCCGCGATCACCACGTCGCATAATGCGAGAACCGCCGCGGTGTCGGTGAAGTTTTCCAGGTCACCGCCCAAGTGGATCACGCGCGGTTCGGCAGCGAGCCGCTCGGCATCGTCGCTGCGCACGTCGCGTTGAACGCTGAGAAAACATGCCGGCAGCGCCAGCAATGGCGCCAGGCGCGCAAACGGGATCGAGCGATTACGGTCGTTGTCATGGCCGACATTGCCGGACCAGGCGAGTGCGATGCGCGGCCGCTCGAGCGCGCCGATGCGCGCCGACCATTTGGCCGAGCCGGCATCGTCGGCGCAGAGATAGGGGATCGGCGCCGGCACGTCCGCAAAATCCGTGCCCATCGCCAGCGGTAGACTGCCGAGCGGACAGTGCAGATCGAACGGCGGCGGCGCCTCGCCACGGCCGACCACGCTGGCTCCGCCATCGAGCCGCGCCATGAGCGCAGTCAACTCGCCCGGCACTTCGAGCATGATTTTCTTGGCGCCGCTTGCGGCAAGAAGCGGCACGTAGCGGGCGAATTGAATGGTGTCGCCAAAGCCCTGCTCGGCGTGCAGCAGCACGGTCTTGCCGGCGAGCGGATATTCGCCGCGCCAAAGCGGCTGCCTGCGGCTTTGCAGGGCCGGCATGCCGGTGCGGCGCCAGCGCGCCTCATATTTGGCAAAGCCGCGCCGGTAATCGCCGCGCGCGAGCAGTGCCAGTGCTTCGCTGAATTCCACGTCCGGATCGTTCTTGCGCAGCGCGCCGGCCCTGCCGTAGCTCGCCAGCGCCTCGTCGATGCGCTTGAGCGCCGCCAGCGCCCGGCCGCGATGCAGCCAAGCCCCGGCATGCCGCGGAGCGGCGGCGAGCACGCGGTCGTGCGCTTGCACCGCCTCGCCATAGCGGCCGAGACCCTGCAGCGCCAGCGCGCGATTGTAGTGCACCGCCGGATGGCTGGGCGTGAGCGCCAGCGCGGCGTCGAACGCGATGACGGCTTCGTCGAGCCGCCCGAGCGCCGCGCAGGCAATGCCGCAATTGAGCCGCGCCTCGCCGTGCCGCGGCGCGCGCGCCAAAACTTCGCGAAATCCGGCGAGCGCGTCTTCGCTGCGGCCGAGGCTCAACAGCGTGTTGGCATGCTGATGCAGGACGTTGACGTCGTCAGGCGCGAGCGCGCGCGCCTTATCGAGACTTTGCAGCGCTTCGTCGCTGCGCTTGAGCGCATGCAGCGCCTGGCCGAGATTGGCCCAGGCGCCGGCGGCGTTCGGATTGACCTTGACCGCGGCGGCAAACAGCCGCTGGGCCTCGCCGATATGACCTTGCTGCGCCTTGACGCTGCCCAATAGATTGAGCGCGTCGAAGTGATCGGGCGCCGCTTTCAGCACGCGTGCGTAAATCCTTTCGGCTTCGCGCAGCCGGCCCTGCCGCTGCAGCGCCAGCGCCTCATTGAACGATTGCGCCGGATTGAACGGACCGCTCACAGCCGGTTGATCCGGGCGATGCGGCGGGTCACGTCCGGCGGCGTCTCGCGGTCGGCTTGCGCTTTGAGCGCCAGTGCGGCGCGCGCCGCCGGGCGCTCCAGGCAGCGATCGAGCCAGGCTTTGAGACGCGGCACCCCGGCGAGATCCATGTCGACGGCGCGGCTGATCACCGCGGCGACGTTGAGATCGGCGACGGTAAAATCGCCGCCGAGCAGATACGGCTGCATCGCTACGGCCGCATCGAGCACCCTGAACGGCGCGGCGAGAACGGCGAGCGCCGCGTCGCGCTTTTGCGCGTCGCGCTCGGCCGGCGGCAGCCGCACCGCGTGCAGCGACCAGATGTTGACGCCGCGATCGACCTCGGAAATCGCCCAAAAACTCCACTGCCAGGCGCGCGCCTCGTCTTGCAGCGTGGCCGGATAAAGCTTGCCGTGCGAATGCTTCTTGGCGAGGTAAAGCGTGATGGCGAGCGATTCGAACAGCACGAAACCATCATCGACGATAAACGGCAGGCGGCCGTTCGGATTGATCGCCAAGAATTCCGGCGCGCGGGCGCCCGCCTCGCCGATCTCGATCGGCAGGTGCTCGAAATCGAGCCCAAGCTCCTGCGCCACCCACAGCGCGCGGAATGCGCGGGTGCGGGCGATGCCGTAGATGCGCAGCGGGCTTGACGATTGTTCGACCGAGGAAGCCATGTTCGCGGGGAGATTATATACATCGGCGGGCCATGTTCTTAAAATCGTCCACAACGCACAATGCCGACGGCGCACGCCCTTGATCGGTGGCGACCGGTAGAGCAGAGGACCGACCATGCGCCTTGGAATTTTCATGATGCCGGTGCATCCGCCGCAGCGCTCGTTCACGCAGACGCTGGCCGAGGACGAGGAGAAGGCGCTGTATGCCGATCACCTCGGCTTCGACGAGATGTGGCTCGGCGAGCATTTTTCGGCGGCGAGCGAGCCGATCCCGTCGCCGCTGATGTTCATGGCGAGCCTCGTGCCGCGCACCAAAAATCTGAAATTCGGCACTGGCGTAATCTGCCTGCCGAACCACGATCCGGCCATCGTCGCCGCTGAAGTTGCGCAGTTCGATCACATGAGCCGCGGTCGTTTCATGTTCGGCATCGGTCCGGGCGGACTTCTTTCCGACTTTGAGCTGTTCGGCAATGCCGACCGCAGCGTACGC
>JASHPU010000259.1 GCA_030037885.1 Xanthobacteraceae bacterium
TCCAGCGGCGGAAAGGTTTCGGTTCCGGCGAGGGTTTGACGCAGCATGCCGGCGAGGTGCGATTTGCGATAAGGTTTGACCAGCAAATGCACGCCCGGATCGACGCGGCCGTGATGGATGATGGCATTCTCGGCGTAGCCAGATGTGAACAGCACCTTAAGGGGCGAACGACGCTTGGCCATTTCCTCGGACAGCTCGCGGCCGTTCATGCCGCCCGGCATGATCACGTCGGTCAGCAATAAATCGAACGGCTTGCCGGTATCGGCAATCGCCAGCGCTTCCGCGGCGTTGGCCGCGGTCAGGGTCCGGTAGCCGAGGCCCTGCAGCTGGGTAATGAGGGAACTGCGTACCAACGGGTCGTCTTCCACCACCAGGATGGTTTCGCAGCCGCCCGCCAGCGCTGCTTCCGGTGGTTCCACGGCTTGAGCGACATCGGCCGCGGCGCGCGGCAGGTAGAGCTTGAACGTGGTGCCTCGGCCTTCGTCGCTGTACAGCTTGATATAGCCGTTCGACTGCTTGATGAAGCCATACACCATGCTCAGCCCGAGGCCCGTTCCTTTGCCGACCGCCTTGGTGGTGAAGAACGGCTCAAATACCCGCTGCCGGATTGCTTCGGCAATGCCGCACCCGGTGTCACTGACCGCGATCACCACGTAACTGCCCGGCCGGGCGTCCCGATTGCTGTCGACGTAGGATTCGTCGACAACGAAGTTGCTGGTCTCCAGCGTCAGCTTGCCGCCATTCGGCATGGCGTCGCGGGCATTCACCGCGAGGTTCAACAATGCCGTCGTCAATTGCGTCGGATCGACCAAGGCCGGCCAGACGGCTTTCTCCAGACGCAGCTCTATGTCGATCTCCTCGCCGAGCGTACGGAGCAACAATTTTTCCGATTGCACCATCAAGGCGTTGATGTCGGTCTCGCAGGGTTGCAGCGGCTGCCGGCGGGCAAACGCCAGCAGGTGGCCGGTCAGGTCGGAGCCGCGGTCGGCGGCTTCGCTGATGAGTTTGACAATCGCGGCGAGCTGCGGCTTGTCCTTAACCGCGTCCGCCAGGATGTCGATTGTGCCGGTGATGACCGTGAGCATGTTGTTGAAGTCGTGCGCAATGCCGCCGGTCAATTGTCCGATCGATTCCATCTTCTGCGATTGTCGCAGTTTGTCTTCCACAACCTTCCGCTCCGTCACGTCCTCAACGACGCCCAGTACGTATTGGACCTCGCCATTCTGATCGCTGATCGCCAGCCGGTTCGTCGTGACCAGGCGCGTGCGGCCGTCGGGCGTCAGCACCGGATGTTCGCCGACGAAAAAGTTCAACTTTGAAATGAGCAACTGGCAGTCATTATCTCAATCACGTCGGCAGTCGCGGCCGGGAAAATATCACGCGCCGTCCGTCCGATGATTTGCCGGCGCGGCAGGCCCCACAGCTCTTCCGCGGCTTTGTTGACCAGCACATACCGCAGATCACGGGCATCCTTGACCAAAATGGCGATGCTTATGTTTTCGATAATGCGATCCAGAAATTCGCGGTTGCGGTCGCGATCCTTTTCGGTCTGAACGCGCTCAGTGATGTCACGGATGAAGCAGTTGATGATATAGCCGTCGCCACGCCGAAGCGCGCTGACGGAGCCTTCGGTATCGATCCGTTTGCCGTCGCGGCGCAGCGAGGGAGCCTCGTAGCGCCCACCGGGATTTCCGCGCCGAGCGTTTTTGAGGAATTCTGCCAGCCTTTCGGCATTGGCCGCGCGGTTCTCCGGCGGAATTATGAGATCGCGGAGTTTCCGGCCGATGGCCTCGCCGCAAGACCAACCGAACATCGCCTCGGCCTTCGGACTCCAGTCGATCACAGTGCCGGCTTCGTTCATCTGAAGAAAAGCGTCGAGTGCGGTATCGACGATGACCCGCGCCATCCGTTCGCTGGCGCTTTTTCCCCAGATCGACCAGACGCAAAATGCCAGAGAGCATGCGAGCATCCCGCGCACGAGCTGAATGGGGACGCCCGTGACGTGGATGAACCAGTCGTAGTTGATGACGTTGGTTGGCCAGATCTGACCCGCGGGGACAATGACGCCGGCCGCAACGGCATAGGCCGTGAAACCGGCGGCGGCGCACATCGCCAACCGCTTTGTGAAGCCGGAATACGCCCGGGCGAACCGCGCGAACACCAGGCTCGTGGCCATGGCCCCGAGAAATCCAAAGATGTAGCGCGCAAAGGCCTCGCCCGCGGGTTTCCCATCCATCGTGGCTACGGCGGCGACCAGAGCGAGGAGCGGAATATAGGCCCATGGTCCCGGCGCCCTTAATCCAAGTCGAAGCGTTTCTCTTCGGGCAAACTCCGTCAACAAGACAAACGACGTGGTCATCACCGTCAGGCGCACCAAGCCGAACGCCGGCGAATCGCCGCCGACCATAGCGATCAAATCCAGCCACTCGCCGCTCCCGTGAAAGAAACCGAACAGCCCAAGCACGACCCACGCCTCTTCTCGGCCGCCGATCCGGGCGATGGCGATGCACGTCGCTCCGAACAGGATGAACGCGAACCCATAGATGAAGAGGATGGGGCCCATTTGCGCACCGAAGAACGCAGTCATGATGTCAGTGCGACGAAGCGCCCTCGCCAATTCGTGCTTCGCGCCGCCGTCCGGTTATTTCAATCGTCCGGAATGCGGCGCCTCAGCGCGATCTATTATCCCAAGTTGAGTCAAAAAACTTTGCACTCGGCCGCCGGGAAAGCCCTCGCCGGCATATCATTTGGCGGTATGGTTTCCGGGTCGTATGTTGTCCGGCGATACTGCCCAGCCCGCGTTCTCCTGAGCGCATCCAATGTCGCCTGCGTTCAAGGCTATCCCTCACGACCAGTGCGGATCATGGTCGGATTTCCCCCCGGTGGCGGCGTAGACGTTGTCGCCCGCATTATCGCTTAAGGTGGTCCAACTCTCCGGCGTCGTGATCAGAGGCCGACAGCGACCGCCAATCATCTATTATTTTTCGAATTTCACGTAGAGATGGTCGCAGTCGGGATTACCGTTGTTGTCGACCGTCAGATGTAATTTGTCGGACTGGCGTGTGGCCGAGTGCAACGAAACCTCCACCGGCCTGCCAGGCAAAACAGCGCCACGCCACAGTTCATCTGCCGCATCGTTAATGATGACGTTTACCCCGTTGGCATCAGGACAGGATCGAAGGACTTGTTCCGGAATTGAAAGGTTGACCTCAGAGAAGCTGTCATCGACCGCCAATTGCAGGCTTGTTGGCGTGTGCAGCCCAGGGTGAACGAAAAATTCGTCAGCAGAAAGCACGTTGACTGTTCCAAATACGTCGCCAAGCTCGACGTTTGCCACGTCACATCCGGGAGAATGGTGCGCCCACAGCGTTACCGTCCGATTATCGGGGAGGATCCATTGGTCAACTTGGGAGAAATCCGTCTGCCGGGCAGCAATTTCCATGCGCTTCGAATCGATTGCCGGCGACATTTCTCCGATCGAACCGGTTGCGATCAACAGCAGACAGGCGGGCGCTAGCCAGGCGGAATAGTCCGACAAGGAATTTTGAAGCAATTCGGGTTCAATCTGGACTAGCCGCAACTGCGGTTGCCCCGAGAGCAAGCGCGTGAGGTTGATAGTGTTGACGTTGTAAATGTAGTGACGAAATGAAAAGTTGATGGGTAGATTTCTCGCACTAAACTCGGCAAGTCGTTGCGCGGTCTTGGCATCTACCTCCAGCCAAGCGGAGCCGGTAGCGCGGTCGATCGGCACTCTCCGGTCGCTCGTAGAGTAACCGCCATCCGCTTCGTATTTCTGAATTGTCCCGCGACCATCCAAAAAAGGGACAGCCCCAAGAAGCGGCACATTGATCGCCCGCGGCTGGGCGAGTCCAAGCCTCAGGTCAATCAAGGGGAAACATGAAATGGCGGCGACGGCTATTGCGGCAACACCAACCGCCCAGCGCACACTGTAACCCCGACCGAATGCAAGCAGGCTCCAAATCGATGTGAGTAGCATCGCCGGAACAAGCGGCGCAATAAAAGCCGATCCTTTGTTTGGTGAAGACGCAAGCGCGATGGCTCCCTCGACAACGAGCAGGACCGCCGGCAGAAGTTTCGACGCGAGCAATTTCCGGAACGCAGTCCTCCACCCGTCATTTATCAGGGATGAAGTCGCCCTGACGGTCAATAGCCCAAACCCGACAGCGATGACGGTCAGGTTCGGTAGGTACAGATATGCTCCCAGAGTTTGCACGAAGTAGAGGAGCGTATTCCACTCGAAGACAGACGACTGCGGCGGTCCATAATATTTGCTGAGCGGGCCATAGCCCAAGGTGACCAGATATTGAAACACGACGGGGCCATTTGGAATTAGCCAGATTGCAGCTACTAGGATCGCAAGGCCAAAGGACACGGCCAGGCGAACAAATTGTTTCGGGCTGTTGCCCGATCCGGACAGCACTTGAATAACTGCCGCAACGGCGAGCCCGGGAACGAATGCAATCGCCATGGTTCGTGCCAACGGCATTAATCCCAGGCACAGACCAAATACGAGTGCCCATGGCGTGCTTCTAAGTCTGTTGGAACGCACCAACGCAAGCAGAGCAAGCGTGGTTACGGCCGTGGCCGGCAAGGCAAAATGGTAGCTACGGCTGTAATTGATGATGATCGGACTCGTCGCCACAAGCAGGCTGGTTAATATCCCCAGTAATCTGCCCGACAGGACTTTGCCGAGATAGTACGAGGCGATCACCGTCACTAGGCCGGCCGCGGTCGGCACACAAAAACCGGCAAGCGGCCGGGCGCCCAAAAACAGATAACACAGGGACGACAGTGCCGTGGTGAGCGGCGCGGCGCTGGGCCCAAATTCTACAGCTTTGGCCCATCCAAATATCCCATGATCGACCAGTGCTCTAAAGTCGACGAATGATATTCCGAGATATCCTGCTTCATCGATGTCGTAGGGCTGCCCACGGCGAAAAAGCCATATCCAGCGAAGATTTAACAGCAAGAAACAGACGCCAACCGCCAACAGAAACACAAAATCAGCGTGCTGATATTTTTGGGACTTGTCCACTCGCAACGTGATGCCGTGGGTTCGAAAGATCGAAGGCATGATCCCCATACATCAGGGCATGATTGCGCAAAAAAATCAATTAATATCCACACGGGGGCTCACTTCGGCTTTGTGCCAAATAAGAGACCGGAGGGCACTGCAATAGAAGAGTGTCACTATTACCGGCTGCCCGCACTGGCCGCGGATTACGCCTCTCAACGAATATGCTGACTAAATCGTTGTGGCGGTTTCGGCCGTGCTGCGGCCGAGCCATCCTGAATCGACCGTTGGCAGCGGAATCGCATCGATCAGCATGCGCGTGTAGGCGCTTTGCGGGGCGGAAAAGACGTCCCCGCAAGACCCCTGTTCGACGATCCCGCCGTCGCGCATCACCACGACGCGGTGACAGATCGAACGAATGACCGACAGATCGTGGCTGATAAACGCCAGCGCGAGGTGCATCTCGCTCGTGAGTTCTTTAAGCAACCGCAACACCTGTGCCTGGGTCGACACGTCGAGTCCCGATACGATCTCGTCGGCGAGGACGAAATCCGGCCGCAGCACGACCGCACGTGCGATGCCCACGCGCTGACGCTGCCCGCCGCTGAGCTCGAATGAATACCGCTCGATCGTATGGCGCAGGAGGCCGACGCGGTCGAGCACGCCGTACACCAGCGAGATTGCTGCGGTGCGGTTTGCCGCAAGCCCATGCAGCAGAATCGGCTCGGTCAGGATTTGGCCGATGGTCCGGCGCGGATTGAGCGACGACATCGGGTCCTGAAAGATCATCTGCATGCGTCGGCGCAGCGGCCGACGCGCGCGCTCGTCGAGCGCGGTGATATTGCGGCCGTCGAACACGACCGTGCCCGCCGACGGAGTGACGAGCCCGAGCAGCGCGCGCCCCAGCGTGGTCTTACCGCACCCGGATTCGCCGACGATACCGACCGTTTCGCCCTTGCCGATCGCTATATCGACGCCGTGCAGGATCACGGGGGCGCTGCCGCCGCGGCCGAGCCGACCAGCCCCATAAGAAACGACCAGGCCGCGGGCCGCGAGGAGCGCATCAGCCATGTTCGGCCTGCCTCGCACCTCTGTCGAAGGCGGCGATTTCCGCGCGCAGCGCGGCGATGACCTCGGGCGGCGTGGGCTCAAGACCGCTGTCGGGCCGGTCGTAGCGCGGATTGGCGGCGAGCAGGGCCTTGGTGTACGCATTGCTCGGCGCCGCCAGCACGTCCGCGGTGCTGCCCTGTTCCACCACTTTGCCCATGTAGAGCACGCTCAGTCGATCGCAAATTTTTGCCACCACGCCGAGATCGTGGGAAACAAAGAGCACGCTGGTGCCGTGGCGCTCCTGCAGCGCTCGAATGAGCCGAAGAATTTGCTTCTGCACGGTGACGTCGAGTGCCGTGGTCGGCTCGTCAGCGATGACGAGCTTGGGCTCCAGCCCGAACGCGGCGGCGATCAGCACGCGCTGGCGCATGCCGCCGGAGAGCTGGTGCGGATAGCTGTTGAGGACGCGCTCAGGATCGCGAATCTGCACTTCCTCCAGCAAAGCGCGCGCGCGCATGCGCGCTTCCTTGGCCGAGAAGCCGCGCTTGAGGCGAAGGCCGTCGGTCATCTGCGCATCGATCCGGCGCGACGGGTTGAACGCCGTCGACGGATCCTGGGGAACGAGAGCGATGTCGCGGCCGAGTATGCCGCGCAACTCGTTTGTCGATAGGGCCAAGAGATCGCGTCCCTCGAACGTGATGCGGCCGCCGGCGACGCGCACCTGCGATGGGATGATGCCGAGGATCGCCTTGGCGATGGTGGACTTGCCGGCACCGCTCTCGCCAACGACTCCGTGCACCTCGCCGACGGCGATGGCGAGCGAAACCCGGCGCAAGATCGGCCGGTTGCCGTCGCGCAGCGAGATCGCACTGAGGGCCTCGATCGCCAGCCGCAGCGCGCTCATCGGCGCAGCACCGGATCGAGGCTGCGGGCCAATCCGTCGCCGACCTGATTGAAGGCGACGACCGTGGCGAACAGGGCGGCAAGCGGCGCCGCCAGCACCCACCAGGCCTCGTGTACGATCTGGCGGCCCTCGGCGATCATGCCGCCCCAGGTCGGCGTATCCGACGACACCGAGAGGCCGACGAACGACAGGATCGCCTCGACCACCACCGCGATGCCCATCTCCAGCGTCAATAGCGCGATGAGCACCGGAACGACGTTGGGGAAGATTTCGCGAAACAGGATGGCGGAGCGCGAGAAGCCCATGGCGCGTGCCGCCACCACGTAATCCATCTGCGCCTGGCCCATGGTTTCGGTGCGCACCACCCGGCAGAAGCGGGTCCAATCGATGACCACGATGGCGGTAATCACCGAATGCAGCCCGGTGCCAAGGATGGCGACGAGCAGAATCGAGAGCAGCACCGGCGGAAACGCCATCCAGACGTCGACCAGCCGCGAAATCAGGGCGTCGATGGCGCTGCCGAGGAAGCCGGCGGCAAGGCCGAGCAGCGAGCCGATCAGACAGGCGAGCCCAGCGGCGACGAACGCCACCGTCAGCGACACGCGGGTGCCGTAAATGACCCTCGACAGCACGTCGCGGCCGAGCCCGTCGGTGCCGAGCAGATATCCGGGTTCGGAGCCGGGCAAGCCGGCGGGAGGCACGGTGGCAAGCAAAAGATTCTGCGCCAACGGATCCTTGGGCGCGATCCAGGGGGCGCCAAGGGCGAGCACGATCAAAAGCAGGATAAAACCGCCGGCGCAGACGACCTTCCGGTCGCGCATGAGCCGGCTGGCCATGGACGGCGGCCGCAGCTCGGTGTCTGGCTGCAACTCTACGGCGGCTCGGTCAAGCAAGGTTTCGCTCGGGATCATGTCGATAGGCACAGATATCCGCAGTCGCTGAAGATCGCCCTTCTGCCCTTCGGGGAAAAATGAATCACGTACCTGCGACAGCGGGCACCGGCCGCGCCGGCACACTTTGCGTTACGCATGACGGAGTCTCGGATTGAGAGCCGCAACCGTGAGATCGACGCCGATATTGACGAGGATAAAGATCAATCCGAACAGAAGAACCAAGCCCTGGATTAACGGGAAATCGCGATTGATGACCGCATCGATCGCCAGATTGCCGATGCCGGGATAGGCGAAGATGCGCTCCACAATTACCGTGCCGCCGATCAGGAAAGTGAACTGGACGCCGGTGAGCGCCAGCGTCGGCCCGACCGCGTTGCGCAGCGCCTCCTGCAGCACCAGGCGCAGTTCGCGAAAGCCCTTGATCCGCGCCAGCAGCACATAGTCCTGCACCATGGCTTCCTTCAACGACTGCTTGAGCAGCCGCACGATCACCGCGGCGAGCGGCAGCGCAAGCGCGAGCGTAGGCATTGCCATGTGGCTGAGGATATTGCCGGCCACCGCGAAGCGGCCGGTCACGATGCTTTCCGCCAAGTAGAATTTGGTGTGGAAGCCTTCCGCCAGCACGGGGTCAATGCGGCCGGTCAGCGGCAGGATTGGAATCGCGATCACGAAAAGCAGCACCAGCGCCAGCGCCCAGATGAAATCGGGCACCGCCAGCATGATGCTGTTCAGCCCGTCGATCACGGCCTCGCCGGCCGTACGCCGCATCAGCGTACCGGCGATGGCGATGCTGCCGCCCAAGGCCACAGCGACCACCAGCGCCGCGGCAGCCAGTTCGAGCGTGGCCGGCAGCCGATCGGCCAACACCGCGGCGACGTTGCGGTGCAGGGTGATGGACACTCCGAAATCACCGCTCACCACGCCCTTGATCCAAATCCAGAACTGTATCAACAGCGGTTCGTCGAGGCCGTAATGCGCTTTCAGCGCGGCGATGTCGGCGGCGCTCGCTCCCGGCGAGATCATCATGGCGACCGGGTCGCCGGGCACCACGCGCAGCAGGACGAACACCACCACCGCGACGCCCGCGAGCGTCAGCAGCGCCATGGCCGCGCGTTTGACGACGACGGCGAGCAACATGACCGGTCCTTGAAGCCGACCGCGTCGATGGCCGCCGCGCCGGAGCGCGGCTGCGGACCGCATCGACGACGAACGTTCAGGCCTTAGAGATCAGCGTCGCCGGTTGCAAGGCTCCCGAGACGTTGGGGGTGACCTTGAGATCGGACTTATAGAGGATCGGCTGGGCGTATTGCAGCAGCGGCAGGATGTAGCACTGTTCGGCGATGTAGCGGTCGACGGCCTTCCAGCCGGCGATGCGCTTTTTCTCGTCCTTTTCGCCCCAGAGCGGCCCGATCTTGGCGTCGAGATCGTCGGAGTGCCACGCCGAATGCGGCGACTTGCTCCACATCGCGAATCCGGTCGAGGTGGTCGGATCGCCGATGGCATTACCCCAGTTGTAGAATGCCGCCGGCGCCAACCTGTGTGACATGCGCAGCTCGAAGTGCTTGGCAATGTCGTAGATCTCGATGTTGGCGTCGATGCCGACATTGCGCCACATGCCGACGATCGCCTGAATCATTTCATAATCCTTCGGCTTGAAGCCGCGCGTCGTCTGGATGGTGAATTTGACCGGCTTTTCCTTCGAATAGCCGCTGGCGGCAAGCAACTTGGCAGCCAACGCGGGATCGTGGCTCACCTTGATGCTTGGATCGTAAGCGGCATATTCCGGCGCCTCCAGCGTATCGATGCGCACGCCATAGCCGCGCAACAGCCGCTTGATGATCGCATCCTTGTCGATGGCGTGGCACACGGCGAGACGCACGTTCTTGTCGTCCATGATGCCGCCGTTGGTGATGAAAATCTGGCCGATGTCGGAAATCGGCGTGCACACGCCCTTGATACCCGCCGTCTTCCGCAGCCGGTCGTATTCTTCGTACGGCACTTCCAGGGTGACGTCGGAAGAGCCGCCTTCGATCTCGGCGACGCGGCTGGTGGCGTCGGGGACGAACTTGAACACCACGGTCTCGAACGTCGGCTTGCCGCCCCAGTATTTCGGATTGGCTTTGAGGCGCAGATAGGCGTCGCCCTCATAGGCGTCGACCATGTAGGGGCCGGTGCCGACCGGCTTCTTCTCGAAGCCCTGCGGGCCCACCTTTTCATAGTAGTTCTTCGGCAGCACGTAGCCGGTGAGAAACGCCATCCATTTGAACAGTACCGGATCGTACTGCTTGACATCGGCGGTGATGCGATTGCCGTCGGTCTTGAAGTTGTCGATGCCCGCCCAGATGAACGACACCGGATTGCCGCCGCCCTGCTTGCCCTCGCGCTGAATCGACCAGATCACGTCCTCGGGCGTGAACGGCGTGCCGTCGTGCCAGACCACGTTCTGGCGCACGTCCATCCAGACCTTGGACTTGTCGTCGTTCCAGCCCCAGCCGGTGAGCAGCCCGGGCTCGAACGACAGGTTCGGTTTCTGGCCGATGTACTGATCGAAGATCGACCGGTAGATCGCCTGAATGGTCGGATTGACGGAAGACGGCCCGATGTCGGGGTCGAAGGACGGCAGGTTCACGTTGTAAGCGATGTTGAGCGTGTTGCCGGCGGCCGCGTCGGCAAAGCGCTGCGGTGCGAGCAACGTACCAAGCAGGCCGCCGCTCGCCGCGAGGGCCTGACGACGCGTGACGTTGAACATGATCCACACTCCCCGTTTGACCGCCGTAGGCGGCAACACTCGCACTCGACCATACCGACAAGCGTATGGACGGGCGCAAGCTCGTGCAGAAAGATACTTTAAATCTAAAGCAACCGCCGGACAAGCTGACGCATCGGGTTTTCGGCGTTGGCGGGCGGCATTTGCGGGACCGGCGCCGCGGCTGTGCGACGCCGTCGTCGGACGCGTCGGCGCCGTTGCAAGAAAGCGGCGAAGGTTTCATAAGTATCAGATCGGCCGGCCTGCCCCGATTGCGATGAACGCCGGCCCGGAGGCGCTCATGGCGGAACGTTCATTCGCACGTGAAGTGCAGGACCTCAAGCTCGGCGACGGCGACGAGTTCCGCGGCGAGGGCATCCTCGCCATCACCAAGGCATTGTTGCAATCAGGCGTGTCCTATGTCGGCGGCTATCAGGGTGCGCCGATCTCGCATCTGATGGACGTGCTCGCCGACGCCCGCGACGTGCTCGACGAACTCGGCGTGCACTTCGAGAATTCGGCGTCGGAAGCCGCCGCCGCCGCCATGCTGGCGGCGTCGGTCAATTATCCGATCCGCGGCGCGGTGACTTTCAAATCGCCGGTCGGCATCAACGTCGCTTCCGACGCTATCGCCAATCTCGCCTCCGGCGGCGTGACCGGCGGCGCCCTGATCATCATCGGCGAGGATTACGGCGAAGGCTCCTCGATCATGCAGGAGCGCTCGCACCCGTTCGCCATGAAGTCGCAGATCTGGCTGCTCGATCCGCGACCCAACCTGCCGTCGATCGTCAAGGCGGTCGAGGACGGCTTCGAGCTGTCGGAAGCGTCGCACACGCCGGTGATGCTGGAAGTTCGCATCCGCGCCTGCCACGTGCACGGCCGTTTCATCGCCAAGAGCAACAGGCGGCCGGGTTTTTCCTTGCGCCAGGCGCTGGAGAATCCACGCCGCGATACCGAGCGTGTGGTGCTGCCGCCCGCCTCCTATCTGCACGAGCGCGAGAAGATCGAGCAACGCTGGCCGGCGGCGGTCAAGTTCATCAAGGAGCGCAAGCTCAACGAATTGTTCGGACCGGAAAAAGCCGATATCGGCATCATCGCGCAGGGCGGATTCTACAATTCAGTGATGCGCTCGTTGCAGCAGCTCGGCCTCGCCGACGTTTACGGCGAGACGGCGGTGCCGATCTATGTGCTCAACGTCGCCTATCCGTTGATCGACGACGAAGTCGCCGCCTTTGCCGCCGGCAAGAAGGCGGTGCTCATGGTGGAGGAAGGCCAGCCGGAATTCATCGAGCAAGCGCTCAACACCATTCTGCGGCGCCGCGACATCCAGACCAAGGTCTGCGGCAAGGACGTGCTGCCGATGGCGGGCGAATACACCCCGGCGGTGGTCACCAAGGGCATCAAGGCCTTTCTCGAACTGCACGCCAAGGATCTGCTCGGCAATGCGCCGCCGCCGCCCGACGCCGCCGCGGTACTTGTCGATCCGAAGGTCAAGACGCTGGCCAAGACCGTGCCGCCGCGGCCGCCCGGCTTCTGCGTGGGCTGCCCCGAGCGGCCGATTTTTGCGGCGATGAAGCTGGTGCAGCAGGAACTCGGTCCGCACCAAATCGCCGGCGACATCGGCTGCCATCTGTTCGCCTGCCTGCCGCCGTTCAATATCGGCGCCACCACCATGGGCTACGGGCTCGGCCCGGCCTCGTCGTCGGCCTTCAACGTCGAGGCCGACAAGCGCCCGATCTCGGTCATCGGCGACGGCGGCTTCTGGCACAACGGCCTGTCCACCAGCGTCGGCAACGCCGTCTACAACAAGCATGACGGCGTCATCATCGTGGTCGACAATTTCTACTCGGCGGCCACCGGCGGCCAGGACATCATGTCCTCGCGCGCCAAGAATCCGGCGCGCTCGACCAATAACGCCATCGTCGATGCGGTGAAGGGCATCGGCGTCAAATGGGTGCGCCACACCGACCGTACCTATAATGTCGGCTGGATGCGCGACACCTTGCGCGACGCGCTGACCAGCAAGGAAGGCGGCCCGAAAGTGATCGTCGCCTCCTCGGAATGCATGCTCAACAAGCAGCGCCGGGTGCGTCCGCAGTTCCAGAAATCGGTGCGCGGCGGCCAACGCGTGGTGCAGGAGCGCTTCGGCGTCGACGAAGACGTCTGCACCGGCGATCACGCCTGCATCCGGCTGTCCGGCTGTCCGTCGCTGTCGGTCAAAGAGACCGACGATCCGCTGAAGGACGACCCGGTGGCGGCGATCGACCAGAACTGCGTCGGCTGCGGCAACTGCGGCGAAGTGTCGGAGGCGGCCGTGCTCTGCCCCTCGTTCTATCGTGCCGACATTATCCACAACCCGACCGCCTTGGATCGCTTCATCGCGGCGGTACGCCGAGCGGTGATCGGTTTCCTGCAACGCCGTCGCGAAGCGCGCCGCGTCGTCTTCGCCGATTAGCAACGATCAAGCATCATGCGATTTAAGCAGCGATTGTCCGGCAGCGCGCTTCCCATCCGTTCCCCCTCAGGGGATAGAGTTGAGGTGAAGAGGTTCGGGCGCATCAGAAAAACCCGGGCTTCGGAATCCCGTCACTCGGATTGCTATGCAATCGGAGCTCTCCCCTCCCGAGAGGGGTTGAATGAGACATCCCCGCAAGTCCGCGATGGCGCGGTGTCATGAACGACCAATCCGGCACGGGGGCGCGCAGGGGCTTCACCACCGAGCGGCCGATCTGCGTCGCCATTCTCGCCATGGGCGGGCAAGGCGGCGGCGTGCTGGCCGACTGGATCGTGGCGCTCGCCGAGGCGCAGGGCTGGCATGCGCAGACCACCTCGGTGCCGGGCGTAGCCCAGCGCACCGGAGCCACTCTTTATTACCTGGAAATGCTGCCGCCCAAGGAGGGCCGCGCGCCGATCCTGTCGCTGATGCCGGCACAGGGCGAGGTTGACGTGGTGCTCGCCGCCGAATTGATGGAGGCAGGCCGCTCCATCCTGCGCGGGCTGGTCACGCCCGATCGCACCACCTTGATCGCCTCCACGCACCGCCTCTTCGCCACGGCTGAGAAGGAAAAGCCGGGCAACGCCATCGCCGATCCGAGTGTGGTGGTCGAGGCGGCCGGCGTTGCGGCCAAGCGCGTTATCGGCTTCGACATGGAGGCGCTGGCGAACGCCAGCCACAGCCACATCTCGGCCTGCCTGTTCGGCACGCTGGCCGCCTCCAAAACCCTGCCATTTCCCCGCGACGCCTTCGAAGCGGTCATCAAGGCCGGCGGCCGCGGCGTCGAGCCGAACCTCAACGCTTTCCGCGCCGCCTATGAGCAAGCCGGACAGCCGGCAACCGCCAAGCCCGCGGTCAAGCGGCCGGGCAAGCGCTTTGCGCCCTTGCCGGCCGCCGCCGGACGTGCCGACCTCGACCGGCTGCTCGTCCGCATCCGTGAATTTCCCGCACCGCTGCACGATATGCTGTTTGCCGGCGTCAAGCGGCTCACCGACTTCCAGGATCCGGCCTATGCCGCCGAGTATCTCGATCGCATCGGCACACTCCATGCGCTCGACCGCGACAACGGCGGCGCCGCCAAAAGCTATGCGCTCGCCGCCGCCGCCGCCAAATATCTCGCGGTGGCGATGGCCTATGACGACGTCATCCGGGTCGCCGATCTGAAAACGCGGACGAGCCGCTTCGAGCGCGTGCAGCGCGACAATGCCGTCGGCGACGGCCAGATCGTCTACACCACCGAATACATGCACCCGCGGCTGGAAGAGGCCGCGGGCACCATGCCCGCCCCGCTCGGCCGTTTCATGGAGGCACATCCACGATTGTTCGGCGTTTTGTTCCGCAAGAGCCGTCGCGTGCGCTCAGGAACGATCCGCTGGTTCCTCGTGCTCTACGGGCTCGCGGCGCTCAAGCCGATCCGCCGCAGCACGCTGCGCCACCGGCGCGAGATGGCGCATATCGACAAATGGCTGGCGCTGGCGCAGGCCAGCATCGCCGCCAACTACGACGTCGCCGTCGAAATCGTCAACGCGCGCCGCCTCATCAAGGGTTATTCCGACACCCACGCCCGCGGCGAATCGAAATTCGACCGCGTCATCGGCGCGGCGCCGCAACTCGCCGCGCGTGCCGACGGCGCCGACTGGATGCGGCGGCTGCGCGACGCCGCTTTGCTCGACGAAGGCGGCATAGCGCTGGATGGTGCGCTTAAGACCGTGTCGACCCTCTAGACCTCGGCAACCTGCCCGGCCGCTCGGCCCGAAATTCCGGCAGGGTTACACGGCTTCGATTTTGTCCTCGCTGATAAAATCGCCGCCTCTAAATTCCTCCGCCTCAAGGACCCGGGGGCAGCTCTCGCGGAATGTTGCAAGGATCTGTTCCACCGGGACATCCGCAAACGTGCCGCGATCCTTCAGATACTCCATGTGGCGCCGATCCTTTCGGTCGTAAGGATGTAATACCGAATCGTTACGGCCGTCGAATTCCAGCGGCTCGACGTCAAAGCGTTCGCACATCGACAAA
>JASHPU010000260.1 GCA_030037885.1 Xanthobacteraceae bacterium
ACGTCGGACGCACATGGTGGGCACAGCGCGCCATTGATTTTGCCCACGCGGCGCCACCTCACGGCGCGCTTTTGCCCACTCTACTCCTTTGCTCATCGTCCCGCACCACCGGCGCATTCATTGCCACGTCGCTGCGGCGTTGATTGCTCATGTCGCGGCCGAGCGCGAAGTAATCGCTGGCAGCGGCCGTGCGGGCCTGCCGCTCCAGCTCGGCCGGCCAGTGGCCGAGCTCGTAGCCGTGCCACGGATTTTCCGGCTTGAGCGCCGGCAGGCCGAGGCGCTCCCAGATGGCGCGCGCCCGCTCCATGTATTCGCGCCGCGGCAGCGCCACCGGCGCGTAGGTGCCCTTGAGCGTGGCGTCGATCAGCACCGACGCGGTCTCGCCGTCGTCGCGCGGCCCGCGCGGGCCATGGCCCGGATGCTTGTGCGGCACGACCAGAAGATCGTGCTGCGGCTGGCAGCGGTACGACATCGCCCACAACAGCGCGTCTGCGTTCTCCGGATCGATGTCTTCATCGACCGCGATGACCCATTTGCCGGCGAAGCGATGCAAGGTCGCGGCGCCGTCGAGCGCGCGCCAGATTTCCGTCGCCGGCGCGCCGCGCGCGAATTGGACGCCGATCACCGCGTACAGGCTGGTCAGCGGCTCGTGCATGGCGACGCGCTTGACCGACTTGATGCCGAGCACCGATTGCAGGTGGTGCAGAAACACCGGCTCCATGGCGACGCGGCGGATCACGCTCGATTCGCTCGGCGTCACCTGGCTGATGAACGAGGTGAGGATGGCATGCCGGCGCCGCGTGATCGCGGTGACAGTCATGAAGGCGTTGTATTCCTGCAAATTGACGTAGCCGTGCGATTCGCCGAACGGCGCCTCCGGCTCCAGATATTCGGTATCGATCAAACCTTCGATGACGATCTCGGCCTCGGCCGGCACCAAGAGATCGAGGGTCTTGGCGCGCACCACGTTGATCGGCGTGCCGGCAAGCGCGCCGGCGACCGCCAGCTCGTCGAGATGTTCCGGCATTTTCTGCACGGCGGCGTAGGAAACAACCGGCGGACAGCCGACCACCACCGCGCAGGGTAGCGGCGCGCGGCGCTCCCTGCATTTGAGCCAGTGCCGGTAAATGCCGGCGTTCAGCTCGACCGACGGATTCATGCCGAGCCGGCGCGGCGCCTTGAGCTGGCCGCGATAATTGCCGACGTTCTGGCGGCCGCTGTCCGGGTCCTTGGTGATGTAATGGCCGGCGGACAGATACGGCGCGTTGTCGAAGCCGGGCGTCGAGATCGGCACCGGCAGGCCGTCGAGGCCGTGGCCTGGTTTGTCCAGCGCATCGCCCAGGATACAAATGTCTTGACACGGCGCTTCGTCGATCACGCGCGGCTTTATCGGCGCGGCCAAAGCTTTGACCCAGGCGACGCCGATCTCGTCGAGCGGCCGGCCGAAGCCGACGCGGTAGACGTCGCGATTGGCGGCAAGGCCGGCGACCAGCACCGCGATGTCGTCATAGCGCGCGCCGCGGCCGTCGGTGGCTTTCGTGAACAAAAACGCCTTGCGCCCGCTCTCGGCAATGCCGCCACGATATTGCCAGCGCACCAGCGGGTGCATTTCGGTGTCTTTGTTGATCGGCTCATCGATCACCACCAGAAGCCCGGCCCGCGCCAGCGCCAGCACATGCTCATGCAGATCGGGGTAGCCGCGCGCCGCGTTCTTCGGCTCCTCGCGGTAGCGATCAAGCGCGGCGGGCAAGTCCGACGGCGCGTCCATTGCGGCTCTTCAGCGCGCCTGCATCAGCCACGCGGCGACGGCGAACGCATCGGCGTCGCGGTCGAAATAGCCGATCACCTGCAGGCCGAGCGCCAGCGAGTCGTCGAGGAACCGACGCGGCGTCCGCGCGCCGGAGCCGAAGTCTTTGCTGGCGGCAGGATACGACCGCATCGCCGGCTTTTTCAAATCAGATGCGAGCATGGCTAGGTCCGTCGATTCCATTGGGCAATGGGCTTGCGTCCGATAGCTTTGAGTTTGTCCACTCGAACACTCGGAGCCGACGGATGCAAGGGGCCCATCCGACGGGGGCGCAACACGAGTGGCATGACGGAGGGATAGACACAACGCGTTCACTGTACTCCTCATCCTGAGGTGCTCGCGCAGCGCGAGCCTCGAAGGATGCAGGCCGAGGCGCCGGGGCCTGCATCCTTCGAGGCTCGCTCCGCTCGCACCTCAGGATGAGGTGAACAAGGTACGCGGCATCATTCTCGCGGCCCGTTTTTTGTTCGCGCCCGAGCTTTGCCAAGCCACTACACGAAACTGCCCCGAATAAAATAAGGGAGGCGGAGCGCCGAGAGGCGCGTAGTCCAGATCCGCACCGGCGCTTCGGATGAGAGCAGCCGGAATCCATAGTCACGAACGTTTCCGTCTTTGGTCCATCAAGTTAGGTGCGTTGACTGGCGCGACGGTGATTATGGATTCCGGGCTCCTCGCTTTGCTCGGCCCCGGAATGACGCTCACTTTTTGCTCTCGTCGTAATAATGAATCTCATACAGCAGGCAGCCGCGGTCGGAGCGGAACGGGCCGTGATGGACGCCGGGCGGCCGGCAGGCGTAGGTCGGCGCCTCGAACGGCTCGCCGCCTTTGCCGTTGGCGTCGTTGCCGACCACGAGATCGCCCGTGACCAGATAAACCTCTTCCCAATGGTCGTGCACGAACGGCGCCGTGGTGTAGACGCCGGGCGCAAAGCGAAGGAGCCGGGTGCGGCTGCCCATCTTGCGCGTCTCGTCGAGGTCGCTGGCGAGGATTTTCTGCTCGATGCCGGAGGGATAGCCGGGCGGCGTCAGCCAGCCTTTGCTCATGTCGATCTTGTGAAACTCGAGATGCGGCTTGTTCATCGGCATTGCGGCTTCCTTGTTGTTGGTTCAGTCTTCCGTAGGGTGGGCCAAGGCGCGTTGCGCGGCGTCACCGCATGGGTAAAATCGTCGGCGCGCCGTGCCCACGCGGCGCCCTGTTGCGGACGATTTTGCCCACCCTGCTTTTTGTTTGTTCATCGGCGTGGACCTCGTTGTTGGTTCACAGCACCGGCAGCGTGCGGATGCGGTAGCGGCAGCTGATCTTGCGACGGAGCACCGGATCCTCAAGCTCGCACTCGAAATCGTTCGATGCCCGCACGCCGCCGTGCGCCGCGAGCGTGCCGCAGAACATCAGCGTGCCGTCGGCGAGGTTGGCGTTGTTGCTGAACTGGGCGATCAACTCCTTCGGGCCGAGCATCGCCGCGACCGAGCCTTCCTGGTAAAGCACACGCCCGGTTTTTTCGGTGATGTAGGCGCGCAGTACCAGCCGATCCCAATGCGTCGCGACGTCGTCGAAGGCCCAAAAGTCCGCGGCGATCGGTTTGTCGCACATTTGTTTGGACACCGATACCCCATAGGTCTCGACCTGCCGGTCGGTGTGGTCGGAGCCGGTGCCGACCCACAGCCGGCCGGCATGCTGCAGCAGGACGAATTCGACCTCGCCGCTCGAAGTCTCGCCCAGAACCTCGATCTCGTCGGCGAGCGTGAGCCGCGCCGCGGCGGCGCGATAGAACACGGGCGTAGTCGGCGGGCGCTTGACGCCGAGCGCCGCCAGTTCCGCGATGTGCTTCTCGACCGCCGCCTTGTCGCGCCCGGTCCAGCCGGCGATCACCAGCCGATCGATGCGGACGCTCGCGGCCGCCGGCCCGGCCTTGCCGTGCAAAACGAGCGGAAGAACACGCGCGGACACGACACCTCGCGAAAGCGAAAACGTGCAACATTATGAGCGTGATGAATCCAGATCGACTCGATGCTGGCTAGCCTGCAGCGAGCGAGGGCTCGGAAGGTTCGGAAAAAGACTGCAACGTCCGAATCCTCTCACCCCGACCCTCTCCCCTGCGGGGAGAGGGTCGTTGCCGTGCCAGCGCAACCGCCATCGACTTAAATCATCCTGCTTCAGCGCCCGTTGCAATGGATGGGAACGCATTGTACATGGAGTGAAAATTCGCGCAAACACGCGACAACAAGGTCGCGACGGGCGCAAAGCCAGGCGCTTGCGGGGTGCGACCTTTTCGTCGCCCGCTTAAAATTTCAAGGAGCCCCGCCATGCACGAGATTGCCGGACAAGTTCACTGGCACGAGCCGGTCGGCTTCAGGCGCGCCGGCTTCGGCAGATTCAGCCGGCCGAAAACGCCCTACGACCTGTTCATGGAATCGGAGGATATCCCGATCTACCGGGATATCGGGGTGAGCAAGGTGCAGAACCTGCCGCTCAAGCCGTGGCAGCGCATGGGCGGCCGCGGCACCTACATCCAGCTGTACGGCACTGAAGGCAAATGGGGCTCTTACCTCGTCGAGGTGCCGGGCGCCGGCGCGCTTCATCCCGAAAAGCACATGTACGAGGAAGTCTATCTGGTGGTCGAAGGCCGCGGCTCGACCGAAGTCTGGCTCGACGGCGACAACAGGCGCCACGTGTTCGAATGGCAGAAGGGCTCGCTGTTCTCGATTCCGGTCAACGCCATGCACCGCATCGTCAACGCCAGCTCCGCGCCGGCGCTGCTTCTGGGCGGCACCACCGCGCCCAATATTCTCAATCTCCTCAACAATACCGACGCGATCTTCAACTGCCCGTATCAGTTTCGCGACCGCTTTTCCGGCGCCGACGATTTCTACAAATACAAGGACGATATCGAGCCCGATCCGGTGCGCGGCCTCGCCATGCGCCGCACCAACTTCATTCCCGACATCGTCAATTGCGACCTGCCGCTCGACAATCGCCGCTCACCCGGCTGGCGGCGGGTCGAGCCGTTCATGACCGGCAATCAGTTCTATCTGTGGATCGGCCAGCACGAGAACGGCCACTACTCGAAGGCGCACGCCCACACGTCCGCCGCGGTGCTGATCTGCATCAAGGGCAAAGGCTACACCTATACATGGCCGGAGCGGCTCGGCATCACGCCGTGGCAGGACGGCAAGACCGACGAGATCAAGCGCGTCGACTACGAGCCGGTCGGCATGGTCTCGGCCGCGCCCGGCGGCGCGCGCTGGTATCACCAGCATTTCGGCGCCTCCAAGGAGCCGTTCCGTTTGACGGCGTGGTTCGGCCCGCACAATCCCGGTCGCGAGCCGGGCCCGCCCGGCGAGAAGCACACCGACTACACGGCGATGGACATTCCGGAAGGCGGCACCGCCATCCCGTACTACATGGAGGATCCGTTCCTGCGCCGGGAATATGCCGAGCGCATGACGCGCGAGGGCGCCGAGAACCGCATGCGCGCCGAATATTACGAGCGCGACTACCGCGGGCTGTTGCCGCAGGAATGAGTCCGAGGTTTTTCACATCGTCATGCGCGGGCTTGACCCGCGCATCCATGCAGCGGCGACGCACCATGGATTGCCGGGTCAAGCCCGGCAATGACGAGGTAGTTTTG
>JASHPU010000261.1 GCA_030037885.1 Xanthobacteraceae bacterium
AACGCAGGCGCCGTCGTCATCGGAGCTGTCGGATTTTCTGGCGACCGCCGACGGGCAGGCTTTGACCAGAGCGTTGATGAACATCCGCGATGCACAGGAGCGTCATTGCATCGTCATTCTGCTTGAGGCGATGGCGCGCGAATGAGCGATCCGCAAGCCCCAGACGCGGCGGCGGATCTGGTGCGCCGCGTTGTCGCGCAGTTGCAGGCGGCGGCCGGCGCGGCGCGCGCGGCCGAGGCTTGTGCTGCAGCGGGCAATACCGACCAGGCGCTCGCGCTGTTGCGCGATATCGAGGCGCCGCTCTACGAGGTGACGACGTTGCTCAACGCAGCAGGCATTTTGCGCGGCGATCACGCGGAGTAGACGCCCGCTTCAATAAACCGTCATTGCGAGGTGGGACCGGCCGTTGACCGACCCGCCTTGGATGAGAGATGACGCGCACTGCTGCTTCTCCCCGCAAGCGGGGAGAAGGAGTTCGCCTGCACAGCCTTCGAGGCCCACACTTTCTTCCTAGAGCATGTTCCGCTCCGATCGAATCGCGACTCCTTGGTTCGTCATTGCCGGGCTTGACTCGGCAATCCATGCTGCGTTGGGGCCGCATGGATGCGCGGGTCAAGCCCGCGCATGACGGGGAAGTGGCGCTACATGAGCGAGATCTGCTCTAGGCGCCCCGAAGCGGCGACGGAGCAATCCAGAAGCTTGCGCAAGCCGCTCCGGATTGCTTCGCTTGCGCCTTCGCGCGACGCGCTTCGGCGGCACTCAAACCGCGCCGTAGCTCGCACAGCGGGCGGAGGCGGGTCGCTCGCAATGACGATTCGGCATCGTCGGGACATGCGCCAGAGCGTGCGGTCCGGCGTGAGGCGCGATCAGGACCCGGAAAACTGGCTGCGATACACGGCGCGGCAATGCTCGAGCCTGGCGGTGAGCCGCTTGGCCTCCGCCTCCAATCCGGCCCGCTCGGCAATACCGATGGCCTCGGCAAAGCAGTCCTTCAAGTCGGAATAGCGGCCGGAGGGAGAGCGCGTCTCGTACATCCCGTCGTAGGCCTGCTCGGCCAGCGCCTCCAGCCGCGCGATCGTCGCCAGCACGTCTTCGTTCGGCTCGCTCATCCTTTGTGCCAGGTGCCCGGTGCGGCAACACGCCCCATCATTGACGCTGATTCTTGCGCAAACTCAAGCCCATGGCCCGGCTAAGAGGATTTTGGTCTAGCCAAGCCGGCGCGCTTCCTGCACACTGAAAACCGGGCTGGTGCAAAGTAATGATCTTCTCGTTCAATCTGCTCATCAATGCCATCGTCTCTGGCATCCTGATCGGCGGCTTCTACGCGGCGGTAACCTGCGGGGTGTCGCTGTCGTTCGGCATTCTCGATATCGTCAATATCGCCCAGCCGGCCTTCATCATTCTCGGCTCCTACATTGCCTATACGCTCAATGCCAGCCTCGGCCTCGATCCGATCGTGATCAGCATCATCGTGCTGCCGGCGTTCTACCTGCTGGGCGCCGTCATCTACCAGATCTACTACCTCGCGTTCGAACGGCGCGGCCAGGAATCGCTGCGCGGGCTGGCCTTCTTCTTCGGGCTTCTGTTCATCACCGAAGTGACGCTGGTGCTGTATTTCGGCGTCGATTACCGCTACGTGCAGGCCGCCTATATCGGGCCGACCTGGCATTTCGGCGCGATCGACGTGCCGCTGCGCATCCTGGTGCCGTGCGTGGTCTCGCTGTTGATGATCGCGCTGCTGCAGCTCCTGCTCTCGCGCAGCTTCATCGGCCGCGCCATCATGGCGGTGGCGCAGGACCAGCTGGCGCTGCGGCTGATGGCGGTGAATCCGGTCCGCATCAAGCGCATCGCGTTCGGCATCTCGATCGCAACGGCTTCGCTGGCCGGCGCGTTTCTGATCATCATCCAGCCGGTGGAGCCGTCGGTCGGCCGCGAATATATCGGCCGCATCTTCGCCATTTGCGTGCTCGGCGGCATGGGCAGTTTGCCCGGCACGGTGATTGCCGCCATGCTGATCGGCATCGTCGAGAGCCTGACCGCGACGTTCTACGGGCCGTCCTGGGCGCCGGCGGTGTCGTTCGGGATTCTGCTGTTGACGCTGGCGGTGCGCCCGGCCGGCCTATTGGGACGGTGAGCGTGCGCACGATCCCGTTCCTCATCGTCTGCCTTGCGGTCGGCGCCGCGGTGTTCGCCGGCGCGATCGCCTCCGGCAACGACTATTTGTTCTTCGCCGGTTACGTGGTGATGCAATACATCGTGCTGGCGACGGCCTGGAACATCCTCGGCGGCTATTGCGGTTACGTCAATTTCGGCACCGCCGGATTCTTCGGCATCGGTGCCTACGTGACCGTGGCGATTCACCAATGGCATCCGCTGCCGATTCCGCTGCTGGTGGTGCTCGGCGGCGCGGTGTCCGCCGTGATCGGCTACGGCATGGGCTATCTGACGCTGCGGCTGCGCGGCGCGTTCTTTGCGATCGCGACCTTGGCGCTCGCCGTGGTGCTCGAGACGCTGGTGGTGAACTGGGACTATGTCGGCGGCTCGCGCGGCGCCTACATCGTGCGGCCCGAAGCGATCGCGCCGTTCGGCAGCTACATCCGCTACATGTTCATGATCATGATGCTGCTCGCGATCGCCGCCCTCACCGTGGCGCGGCTGATCGAGCGCTCGCGGCTCGGCTACGGCTTGGCCACCATCCGCGACGACGAGCTGGCCGCGGAGGCCGCGGGCGTGCCGACGCTGCGCCTCAAGCTGATCGCCACCACCATTTCGGGCGCGCTGATGGGCATGGCCGGGGCGCCGTTTCCCTATTACATCGGCTATCTGCAGCCGGACTCGACCTTCGGCTTCGATTATGCGGTGAACGCGATCGCCATGTCGGTGATCGGCGGCACCACGAGCTGGGTCGGCCCCCTGATCGGCGCGGTTCTGCTCGGCTCGCTGCAGCAGCTTGCCACCGTGACGATCTCGTCCGCCGTCAACCTGCTGATCGTCGGCCTGCTCCTCGTGTTCTTCGTGATCGTGGCGCCGAACGGCATTCTCGGCCTCATCCACAAATACTGGCAGCACAAGTCCGACGATTTCGTCGGCCGCCGCCGTGTCGATCTGGCAGCGGCCGCGGCGGCGCCGGCGCCTGACGGCGCGCCGGGAGCGCCGCCATGAGCGAACTGCTCGAGGTCGCCAATCTCGGCAAGCGCTTCGGCGGCTTTGTCGCGCTCGACAACATCGCGCTGTCGGTGCGCGCCGGCGAGCGGCTCGGCCTGATCGGCCCGAACGGATCGGGCAAGAGCACGCTGGTCAATTGCATCTGCGGCACGCTGCGCAACGAGCAGGGCTCGGTGCGGTTCGACGGCCGCGTCATCGACAGCCTGCCCGCGCATCGGCGCACGCGGCTCGGCCTTGCCCGCAGCTTTCAGCTGCCGCGGCCGTTCGTCAGCCTGAGCCTGATGGACAACGTGCGCATTCCGCTGCTCTACACCGTGGCGGCGCGCGGCGGCCGCCACGCCGGCGCCGCGATCGACGACCATTGCCATCGCCTGCTGCGCGAAGTCGGCCTCGAGGCCAAGGCGGGCGCCTTGCCGCGCGACCTCACCCAGGTCGAGATGCGCAAGCTCGAACTGGCGCGCGCCATGGCGGCGGAGCCGAAGCTGTTGATCGCCGACGAGGCGATGGCGGGGCTGACCCATTCCGAGATCGAGGACATTTTGGCGCTGCTCGTTCGCCTCAACGAGCAGGGCGTCACCGTCATCCTGATCGAGCACATCATGCGCGCGGTGATGAGCTTTTCGCGGCGCCTCGTCGTGCTGGTCTCCGGCCGCAAGATCGCCGACGGCCCGCCCGAGGAGGTGATGCGCGATCCGGAAGTGGAGAGGGCCTATCTTGGCCAATAGCCTGACCATTACCGGGATCAATGCCGCCTACGGCGCGGTGCGCGTCATCGAGGACGTGTCGCTCAAGGTCGGCAGCGGCGAGACCGTGGTGCTGCTCGGCACCAACGGCAACGGCAAGTCGACGCTGATGAAATGCATCATGGGCATCGTGCGGCCGAGCACGGGCTCGATCGTCGCCGAGATCGACGGCATCCACCACGACCTCGCCGGCCGCACCACCGAGGAAATCGTCGATCTCGGCATTGCGCTCGTTCCGGAGGGGCGGCGGCTGTTTCCGCGGCTCACCGTCGAGGAGAACCTGCTGCTTGGCGCGTTCCGCCGCACCGCCCGCCGCGAGCTCAAGCGCAATTACGAAATCTGTCTCGAGACCTTTCCGCGGTTGGCCGAGCGGCGCGGCCAGCTCGCCGGCAGCATGTCGGGCGGCGAGCAGCAAATGCTGGCGCTCGGCCGCGCGCTCATGCTGGCGCCGAAGATTCTCCTGGTCGACGAGCCGTCGGTCGGCCTGGCGCCGATCCTGGTGCGCCGCACCATCGACGCCATCAGCGAGATGAAAAAGCGCTACGCGCTCACCGTGCTGATGGCCGAGCAGAACTTCGCCCAGGCGATCCGCATCGCCGACCGCGGCTACGTCATCGTCCACGGCAAGATCGCCTTCGAAGGCCGCTCCGCCGACGAGCTCAACAACAACGATTTGATCAAGAAGTTTTATCTGGGGCTGTGAAGCCCGTTGCCCCGACCCATAGTCCGCATCGCTCTGAGCGGCGGCAGTGCAAACCGGACTTGGACAAGCCATGGACAATGACGAGCGCGCCGTTCGGGATTTGGTCGAGACTTGGATGCGAGCGAGCCAAGCGGGCGAAGGGTGAACACCCTGTTCAGCTATCACTGCGATTGTGCGCCCGCGCGCCACGATTTATAGTCTAATCTACCGCGAACGAAAAAATCGAAGGATGAATATGATGTTCAGGCGCTTGTTTCCGGCGGCGGTCGCCGTTTGTCTTTTGTTTGGTCTCTCGCCGCAGGCCGCGGCGCAGTCGGTCGTTCCGAAATACGACGGCAACAAATTGCTTTTCCCCGACGGCTTTCGCAGCTGGATATTTGTCGGCTCCAATCTCGGGCTGGCCTACAAGGAGGAGATGCAGAAGTTGGCGCTGAGGGCGGCGAAACAGGCCGACAAGCAGCTCTTCCACAACATCTACCTCAATCCCGAATCCTACGCACGCTTCCGCGACACGACCGAATTCCGCGATCCGACGATTATCGTCATGGATATGTTCGCTTCGGCGACGTCGGAGCCGCAACACATCGTCACCAAAGGCAGCTACGACGGCGCTTGGATGGGCAACCTGGTTGCGGTCAAGAATTCCGCGCGCCCTCCGGGTCCCAACGGCGAAAAGACGATTTGGGCCTATTACGTCTTCAGCCCCGACCCGGCGCATCCGACGCAGCCGGTGGCCGAGGCAGCCGCCGAACCGGACGCCATGTGCTACGCGTGTCACAAGGCGCACGGGCTCAAAGACAATGTTTGGGTGCAATTTTATCCAACGTTACGCGACCTGCTGAAGCGATGATCGTCGCTGCGGCGGTGGCGCAAGGGCTCAGCGCACCACGAAATCGAAATACGTCTGCGGAAACGGCTCGTGCCGCAAGCTGAAATACCACCATTCGCGGTTGTAGGGGCGAAATCCCTGCTCGGCCATCACGCCAGCCAGCATATCGCGGTTGGCGTAGGCGGTCGGGCCGACCGCGGGATTGCCGGGCCATGATTTCAAGCTGAAGAAATCGAACGGCGTGCCCATGTCGAGTTCGTGCCCGTCGGCCTTGACCAGCGTCACGTCGACCGCCGAGCCGCGCGAATGGGCGGAACGCGGGATGATGTAGCCGTCGCGGAACAGCGCGCTCTTGTCGACCTCGGGATAGAATTCCGCTTTCATCTTTTGATCGTCCGGGTCGTGCGACCAGCGCAGGAAATCGGCGCCGGCGCGGGCCGGGCGATAGCAGTCGAACACTTTGAGCACGAGGCCGCGCGACTTGATGTCGGCCGCGACTGCCGCCAGCGCCGAAGCGGCAGCCTGCGTCAACAGGCAGCGCGGCGCCGCATAGCCGTCGATCGGCCGGCCGACGAAATTGTCAGTGCCGGCATAACGCATGTCGACGATCAGCCCCGGCACCATTGTCGCCGCGTCGACGAACGCGGCGGG
>JASHPU010000262.1 GCA_030037885.1 Xanthobacteraceae bacterium
CGATACCGGAATCAGCATGGGCCCGCGGTCGCCGCGGTCGGTCGCTGATTCGATTTGCACGAGCGACGTGAACGAGCCGTCTTGTTCGGTTTGCAACGGGCGGCGAAGCCGTTGCGCATATTCGGGCTCCGGCGCCGCGCTCGACATCGCGAGCCACAGCAACGCTAAGACAAGAATGGGCCGCATGCGGCGCCTCGCGAATCGTGCGCGCGGCTTCACGAAAGCCGCGCGTCGGCGTTGACAGATTGGGAGATTGACCCCTCGTTAACCGCGCCTCATGGCGACCCAACGGGGCGCCTTTTTGAGCGCTTTGTGCGTCATTTGCGACGAATTGCGGCGCGTTCGCGGGTGCGGGAACTTGGAGCATTTCCGATCGAACTGCATCAGCGGCGTCATTGCGCGGCGCCCTTGTCATCGGGCCGGCCCGGGGTCCCCATCGCGCAAGCGCGATGGGGTTCTCCGGTGCGCCGTAAGATTTAAAGTGCGGGGGTTTTGAACTCCGCTCTTTCCCGCGACCCGCCTACGCTTGCTTGGGCGAGCCACGGCGGGTCGCGGGGACGAGCGGAACGGAACA
This sequence comes from Xanthobacteraceae bacterium, assembly GCA_030037885.1. Classification (GTDB taxonomy): domain Bacteria; phylum Pseudomonadota; class Alphaproteobacteria; order Rhizobiales; family Xanthobacteraceae; genus BOG-931. The sequence goes on from JASHPU010000262.1 coordinate 575, forward strand.
TTGTCACTCCAGCGTCAGCCCGAGCTGCTTCACCAGCGCGGCCCACTTGCCTTCTTCGCGTCTGATGTTTTCGGCGTATTGCTCGGGGGTGCTCGGCATCGGATCGCTGCCGTCGGCGATCAGCCGCTTCTTGAAATCGTCGGCGGCGAGAATTTTGCGCAGCTCGGCGTTGAGCCGCTCGACGATCGGCTGCGGCACGCCGGCCGGTGCGGTGAGGCCGTAATACTGTACGGCCTCGAAGCCGGGCAGGCCGGATTGCGCGGCGGTCGGCACGTCGGGCAGCGCCGCCGAGCGCCTCGTGCCGGTCACCGCGATGGCTTTGAGCTGTCCCGCCTGCACGTTGCTGACGGCGGCCGGAATGGTGTCGAAGCCGAGCGGGACGTGATTGCCGAGCACGTCGTTGGTCAGCGGCGCGGTGCCCTTGTAGGTCACGGTCGTGATATCGACGCCGGCGATCAGGTTGAACAGCTTCGCAGCAAAGAAATTGATGGTCGGCGCCGGTGGCGTGCCGGCGGAAAGTTTTCCAGGCTCCTTCTTGGCCAGCGCGACCAATTCGGCCAGCGTCTTGGCCGGAAACGCCGGGTTGGCAACGATGAAAATCGGCGTCGAGGCGATGAGCCCGATCGGCGTAAAATCCTTGTTCACGTCGTAGCCGGCATGGGGGCTGAGACTGATGCCGGTCAGCATCATGCCGAGCGTGTAGCCGTCCGGCGCCGCCTTGGCGAGGTCGCGGGTGCCGATCATGCCGCCGGCGCCGCCGCGGTTCTCGATCACGACCTGCTGGCCGAGCGCGGCGGCAAGCCGTTGCCCGACGAGGCGCCCCATGACGTCGACGCCGCCGCCCGGCGGATACGGCACGATCAGCGTGATCGGCCGGGTCGGGTAATCTTGCGCTGCCGCAGGGGCGAACGGGCCGGAAAAGCCGGCGAGCAGCGCGCCTGTCACAAGACCCACTATGACGACCCTGCGTCTCATGCCTCGCTCCCTCGCTGATTTCGACGCTGCGTGATTAATCCCGCTCATTCCCGCGCAAGCGGGAATCCAGATGGAACACTCCCTCCAACAGCAAACGAACTGGGTCCCCGCTTTCGCGGGGACGAGCGGAGCTGAACCAATCACCCCGGTAGTTTATCGCAGCCTGACTATAGCTCCGCCCCGCGGCCATGGGCTACATTGGCCGAGCAAACGGGGAGCCCGCCGATGCGGTTCGGTCTATTCGGCAGCGCCACGGCCCGCCATGGCGGGCCCGACGTCGATTCCGGCCAGGGCTACCGGCAGTTCGTCGACTACAACATCGAGGCCGAGGCGCTCGGCTATCACTCGACGTTTCTGGTCGAGCATCATTTCACCGGCTTCGGCCAGGTGTCGGCGAGCCTCGCGCTGCTGACCTGGGTGGCGGCGAAGACGCGCACCTTGCGGCTCGGCACCGCGGTTTTGGTGCTGCCGTGGCACAATCCGGTGCTGCTCGCCGAGCAGGCGGCGACCATCGATCTGCTCTCCGGCGGGCGGCTCGATTTCGGCGTCGGCAAGGGCTATCGCCATCCCGAGTTCGCCGGCTTCTGCGTGCCGATGGCGGAAGCCGACGGGCGCTTTGCCGAATCGCTCGAAGTGATCGTCAAAGCCTGGACCTCGAAGCAGCGCTTTTCGCACCATGGAAAATTCTGGCGCTTTGCCGACGTCATCGTCGAGCCGCCGACCGCGCAAAAGCCGCATCCGCCGATCTGGATGGCGGCAGGCAACCCGGATTCCATCAGGCAAGTCGCCGCGCGCGGCTGTAATCTTTTGCTCGATCAGTTCGCCTCGTTCGAAACAATCGCCGAGCGCATGGCCATCTTCAAGGCCGAGGTGGAAAAACACGGCCGCACTTACGATCCGATGGAGGTCGGCGTGGCACGCGCCTTTTTCGTCGCCAAGGACGACGCCGACAAGCAGGCGGCGCTGGAGCGCCGGCTCGAAGCGCAGCGCCGTCTCGCCGCCGCTTCGAGCGCGCCGGGCGTGAAGAACACCGCCAGCATCATGGCCTATTCGGATACGCGCGAAGCGAGCGAGGAGAGCGCGCTCTACGGCACGCCGGACGAGATCGCCGCCAAGCTGCAACGGCTGCGCGGCTTTGGCGTCGAATACGTGCTGCTCAATTCCGGCGGCGGCTTTGCCGGCGACAGCCTGGCGCGTTTTGCGCGCGAGGTGATGCCGGCATTCGCCGACAGCCGCAAGATGCGGGTGGTGGGATAGGATGCGCTCCGCTCATTCCCGCGCAAGCGGGAATCCAGAGGCGGATTGCACGGACGGGGAAATAAATGCTGGGTCTCCGCTTGCGCGGGGACGAGCGGATGCGACGATCGGCGTCATGATCAACAAAATCGTACAGACCATGGCCGAGGCGATGGCGGGCATCCGCGACGGCTCGGTCGTGCTGGTCGGCGGCTTCGGCTCGATCGGCCAGCCGAACGCGCTGATCGACGGCTTGATCGAGCAGGGCGCCAAGGATTTGACCGTGGTGGCCAACAATTCCGGCGTCGGCCATGTCGGGCTCGCCAGGCTTCTGGAGACCGGGCGGGTGCGCAAGATCGTCTGCTCGTTTCCGCGCACCGCCGATCCGGTCGTGTTCGAAAAATTGTGGCGCGCGGGCCGTATCGAGCTGGAAGTCGTGCCGCAGGGCACCATGGCCGAGCGCATGCGCGCCGCCGGCGCCGGCATTCCGGCGTTCTATACGCCGACCGCGGTCGGCACCGCGCTCGCCGAAGGCAAGGAGGAGCGCGAGATCCGCGGCCGCAAATATATTCTGGAAGACGCGCTGCCCGGCGACGTGGCGTTGATCGAAGCGTGGGAGGCCGACCGCTGGGGCAACCTGACCTACAAATCTTCGGCGCGCAATTTCAACCCGGTGATGGCGACGGCGGCGAAAACGACGATCGTGCAGACTCAGCACATCGTCGAGCTCGGCGCGCTCGACCCCGAAAAGGTCGCTACGGCGGGCATTTTCGTCAGCCGCGTGCTGCACGTGCCTTACGGCGAGCCGACGGTGACGTGAGCGAGGACGCCGTGATACGATCTCGATCACCAATGGTTGGCGCGGATTTAGCCCCTCGCATTCCGCCGTCGATCGCAATGGCAGCAAAAAGTTTCAAAAGGATTGTTTTGTCAAGGGTCCGTGACCGCCGAAGGCGGCGCTTCGCGCCCTTGACAAAACAATCCTTTCGAAACAAACGGCCGCCATTGCGATCGACGGCTTTCTCTGATCGAGAAGAGAATCAGTTCGACGCATTGACGGTGATCGTATGAACACGATCGTCAAAGATAACGTCAAAACCTTGCCGGCCTGCCAGCCGCTGAGCCGCCGGCAGATCGCCGAACGCTTGGCGCGTGACATTCCGGAAGGCTGGTACGTCAATCTCGGCATCGGCGCGCCGCTGCAGGTCGCCGATTACGTGCCGCCCGAGCGCGAGGTGATCTTCCAGTCCGAGAACGGCATTTTGGGCATGGGCCCGGCGCCGGCACCGGCCGAGATCAACCGCTGGCTCATCAATGCCGGCAAGCAATACGTCACCTTGCGCAGCGGCGGCTCCTACATGCACCACGCCGACAGTTTTGCGCTGATCCGCGGCGGCCACCTCGATCTGTGCGTGCTCGGCGCCTTTCAGGTCGCCGAGAACGGCGACCTCGCCAACTGGGCGACCACCACCGACAGTGCGCCGGCGGTCGGCGGCGCCATGGATCTCGCCGCCGGCACGCCGCGGCTGTGGGTGTTGATGGACCATACGACCAAGACCGGCGAGAGCCGGCTGGTGCGCCGCTGCTCCTATCCGCTGACCGCAATCGGCGTGGTCAAGCGCATCTACACCAACCTCGCCGTGGTCGACGTGACGCCCGACGGCTTTGCGGTGCGCGAGATGGTGCCGGGCCTCACCCTTGATGCGCTGCAGGAAGTCACCGACGCGCCGCTGCGGATGGCAACGAACTGAAATCGTCATTGCGAGCGACCCGCCCTACGCTAGCTTGCGCGAGCTACGGCGCGGTTTGAGTCACGCCGAAGCGCGTAGCGCGAAGGCGGAAGCGAAGCAATCCAGGGGCCGGTGCACCGACTCTGGTTGCTTCGTCGCTACGCTCCTGGCAATGACGAGCTCGCAAATGACGAGCTAAACTCACCCCTTGATCTGCCGGCCGGCACGGGCGTCGGCGATCAGCGCGTGAAACGCGTCGAGCGCGCCTTTGGCGGTGTTGAAATACGTGTCGGTCCTGGCGTCGATCCACTTTTCGGCGTAGCCGATCGCGGTGTGGGCGAGGCGCACGCGGCCGTCGAGCCACGGTCCGCCGCCGAAACCGCCGATCACAGGAATCCGCACCGCCTTGACCACGGCGGCGCCGGCCAGCGGCCCCGAATTGGTGAAATCGAGCAGCGCCGCGCCTGAGTCTTGCAAAAGCTGGGCTTCGCCGACCAGCCGCGCGGCGGCTGCGGCGCTGGCCTGCGCCGCCGGCGCGTTCTGCGCGCTGTACGGAATGCCGTATTTGATCGCAGTCTGCGGCGTCAGCCCGAACTGGGCGAACACCGGAACGCCGGCGGCGACGAGCGCTCGTACCACCTGCGGATACTCGGCCGCGGCGTCGACCTTGATCATGTCGGCGCCGCCGTCGTGCATCAGGCGCCGGGCCGCGGCGAGCGCGCTGTCGACGCCGGCCTGCACCGGACCGAACGGCATGTCGCAACTGACCAGCGCGCGCGTCACGCCGCGCCGCACCGCCTGACAGCAGATCAACATCTCGTCGAGCGTGACCTCGGCGACTTCCTCGCGCCCCCACAGATTGACGCCGACCGAATCGCCGACCGAGACGAAATCGACGCCGGCGCGGTCGGCGATGCGGGCGATCTGATAATCCCAGGCGACGACGCCGATGCTTTTCTTGCCCGCGCGCTTCATCGCTTGAAGCGCCGCAATCGTCATCTTGGCGTCCATGCCCTGCTCCCGGCGGCTCGTGCGTCGCGCCGTTTTAGCACGCGCCTTGTTTGTCCTCACCCGCGAAGCGGGGGAGGGGGACCGCGCTGCGACAGCAGCGCGGTGGAGGGGGCGCCGGCGAAGAGATCAACTCAGGTGAAGAAGCAAAGCGTTGAGTCCGGCGCCCCTTCCACCATCTTGCTGCGCAAGATGGTCACCCTTCCCCGCGCGTTGCGCGGGGAAGGATGAAGTCAGGACGCCGGATTTTTCGGCTTGGGTTTTCGCGTGACCTTCGGCGCCGGCTTCGCTATTTCTGTGCCCGGCTTCTCGCCGAGGGGAGCGGCGGCGACTTTCGGCTTCTTTAGCTTGGACCGCGGCTTGGCGTGAACCGGCTCGGTGTCTTGCGGCGGCACCGCGCGGGTCGGGCCGGTATAGACCACGACCGGAACGACCGGGCCGGCATCCGCCAGCAGGTTCTGCGGCGTCGGCGCGCGCAATGCCGAGAGCAGCACCGAGAATTGCGAGGAGGTTTCGCCGGCGCCGACATTGCCGGTGGCGACGCCGCCGTTCCGGGCGCTCTGGGCCTCTTCGTCCAAATCCTCATCCTCGGCGGGCGGCCGCTTGCGGTGCGGGCCGCACATCTCGTCCTTCAGATTGGGCGGATCGGTATTGATCGGCTTGAGCTCGTCGACGGTGCCGAGCGACGGCGTCAGCCAGGCCAGCGGGTTTTGCCGGAAGCCGGTTTCCAGCATCTCCGCCGCCTTCACGGCGCGCGCCGCGCCCGACGGCGCGCCGAGCACCACCGCGATCAGGTGCTTGTTGCCGCGCGTCGCGGTGGCAACCAGATTGAAGCCGGAGGCGCAGATGAAGCCGGTCTTCATGCCGTCGGTGCCGGGATAACGGCCGAGCAGCGGGTTGTAGTTGCGCACGATGCGCCTGCCGTATTTGATCGCCGGGATGTGCCAATAGAAGCTGTATTGCGGGAACTGCTTGATCAACGCGCGCGCCAGGATCGCAAGATCGCGCGCCGAGGTGATCTGGCCGTCCGCCGGCAGGCCGTTGGGATTGACGTAGTTTGTTTCGGTCATGCCGAGACTTTGCGCGGTCAGCGTCATCTCCTCGGCGAATTTGTCGATCGAGCCGTCGATGCCTTCGGCGAGCAATACGGCCATGTCGTTCGCCGACTTGACCATCAGCATCTTGAGTGCGTTATCGACCGTCACCTGGGTGCCGATCGGAAAACCCATCTTGGTCGGCGACTGGGACCAGGCGTTGCGCGACACGGTGAACAGCGTGTCGAAGGTGATGCGATGGTCGCGGATCGCGCTCAGCGTGACGTAGAGCGTCATCAGCTTGGACAGCGAGGCCGGATACCATGGATAGGTGGCGTTTTCGGCGCGCAGCACTTTGCCGCTGTCGGCATCGACCAGCAGCAGGGCTTCGGCCCGCGCCGGCGTGGCGGCGGTGAGAAGCGGCGCAACCAACAGCGAAACGATGGCGATGAAACCGAGCGGGATCGGCAGACTCGATGCGTTACGATTTTTCATGCGATGCACTTATATGCGCTCCGTGCAGTGGCCAAGCGGGACAAAAGCGGAGCGCGGACCTATGTAGCAGCAACGCCGCCGCGAACGCAAAGGCGAACGCCATTAACCTTGCGGATGTGATAGCCGCTGGTCCCTAGGCCACGAAAAGGACTAAAATTCGGCGGGCGCGGTCGGTGGAACCATGCAAACGGCTTGGCGGGCGACCGGAAAATGGAGCGGATCATGACCGCGTGCATCGTGGGATGGGCGCATACGCCGTTCGGTCGGCTTGCCGACGAAACGGTCGAGAGTTTGGTCGTGCGCGTGGCGAACGCGGCGCTGGCCGACGCCGGCATGGCCGCCAAGGATGTCGACGAGATCGTGCTCGGCCACTTCAATGCCGGCTTTTCGGCGCAGGATTTTACCGCCTCGCTGGTGCTGCAGGCCTCGCCCGATCTCCGCTTCAAACGCGCCACCCGCGTCGAGAACGCCTGCGCCACGGGCTCGGCGGCCGTGCATCAGGGGCTGCAGGCGATCGCCGCCGGTTCGGCGCGCATCGTGCTCGTGGTCGGCGTCGAGCAGATGACGACGACGCCGGCCGCCGAAGTCGGCCGCAACCTCCTCAAAGCCTCCTATGTGCGCGAGGAGGCCGACATCGACGGCGGCTTCGCCGGCATTTTCGGCCATATCGCGTCGCTTTATTTCCAGCGCTGGGGCGATCAGTCCGACGCGTTGGCGCGCATCGCGGCGAAGAACCACAAGAACGGCGTCGGCAATCCGTATGCGCAGCTGCGCAAGGACCTCGGCTACGATTTCTGTCGCAGCGAGAGCGACAGAAACCCGCGTGTCGCGGGGCCGCTCAAGCGCACCGATTGCTCGCCGGTGTCCGACGGCGCCGCCGCTTTGGTGCTGGCCGACGTCGCGACCGCGCTCGCCCTCGACAAGGCGATCGTGTTCCGCGGCGCCGCCCACGTGCAGGACTTTTTGCCGATGGCGCGGCGTGACGTGCTCAAGTTCGAAGGCTGCGCGCTCGCCTGGCAGCGCGCGCTGGCGCAGGCCGGCGTGGCGCTCTGCGATCTATCGTTTGCCGAGGTGCACGATTGTTTCACCATCGCCGAGCTGATCGAATACGAGGCGATGGGACTGGTGCCGGAAGGCCACGGCGCGCGCGCCATCGCCGACGGCCTCGTCGCCAAGGACGGCGCGCTGCCGATCAATCCGTCCGGCGGGCTCAAGGCCAAGGGCCATCCGATCGGCGCCACCGGCGTTTCGATGCACGCGCTTGCCGCCATGCAGCTCGCTGGGACCGCCGGCGACATGCAGGTCAGGAACGCCCGCCTCGGCGGCATCTTTAACATGGGCGGCACCGCGGTCGCCAATTACGTCAGTATCCTGGAGCGGCTGCGGTAATCCTCTGCGCTACGTTCGTTCGATCTCTCCCGGCGCGATAGGGAAGGCTGACGCCGCAAACTGCGCCGCGACCAGCTCGGCGAAAAAGCCGCCGCGGCGCTGCAGCTCCTCGAACGTGCCGGCCTCGACGATGCGGCCCTGGCGGAACACCAGGATGCGCGTGGCGTTGCGGATGGTGGCGAGGCGGTGGGCGATGACGAAGGTAGTGCGGCCCTTCATCACCTCGTCGAGCGCCATGTTGAACCGCTGCTCGGTGAGCGGATCGAGCGCGCTGGTCGCTTCGTCGAGAATGAGGATCGGCGGATCCTTGAGCAGCGCGCGGGCGACGGCGAGGCGCTGGCGTTCGCCGCCGGACAGGAGCCGGCCGCGCTCGCCGACCCGCGCCTCGAACCCTTCCGGATTGCGCTCGATGAACTCGAGCGCCTGCGCGCGCAGCGCGGCGTCGCGCAATTGCGCGGCCGTCGCGTCGGGCTTGCCGACGCGCAGATTGTCGGCGATTGAGCGGTTGAACAGCAGCGTCTCCTGAAACACCACGGCGATGTTGCGGCGCAGTCCGCTGAGCGACAGTCCGCGAATGTCCGCGCCGTCCACCATGACGATGCCTGATTGCGGATCGAACACGCGGTGCAACAAGGACAATGCCGTCGACTTGCCGCTGCCGGTCGGCCCGACCAGGGCGACGCGTTCGCCCGGCAGCGCGGCGAAGCACAGATCGGCGACCGCCGGGTGCTTGCCGTCGTAGGAAAACGACACGTCCTTGAACTCGACCAGGCCGCGCACGCGGCCCGGATCGACGGCGTCCGGCCGGTCGCGCACCGCCGGCAAGGTGTCGAGCACGCCGAAGAAGTCGGCAAGCTTTGGTGCGTCCGTGAACAGCCGGTTGGCGAAGCTGACGGCCTGTTCCAGCCGGGCGATGAGTAGCGCAGCGATGCTCATGAAGCTGACGATCTCGCCGACCGAAGCGAGCCCGACGAGTTTTAAGTAGGCGCCGACCACAAGGATGACCAGCATCGTGAACGTGGTGCCGGCCTGGGTCAGCACTGCGGCGACCGCCCACCACGACAGCACCGGCATTTGCGCGCGTAAGAGCGAGTTCACCACGCTCTTGAGCCCGGACACTTCGAGCTCGATACGGGCGTAGCTCTGCACCAGCGCGACGTTGCCGAGCGCATCGGCGGCGGTTTCGGCAAGATCCGAATAGTGCCGCTCGACCGCCTCCTGCATCGCAAACGCCCGGCCGATGACCAGGATCGTAAGCGCGGCGAAAGCCAGGCAGAGCGCGATCAGCGGCAGGGCAAGGTGCCAGTTCAGGGCGAGCGACGCCGGCAGCAAAAAGGTGGTGAACGCGAAGGCGGCGAAATGCTCGCGGAAGGACGACGCCCACAGCCACCACAGCGTGTCGGTACCGGCGAGCATGATCTTCATCTGCCGGCCGGAATGGGCGCCCGCATGGTACGCGATGGGCAGTTGCAGCACGTGCTCGAAAAAGTCCGCCAGCACCAGGTTGCGACGGCGATGCGCCAGCCGGTCGGCGAACCATGCCACCAGCGTTGCGGCGGCGATGATGAACAGGCCGAAGCCGATCCAGGCGCCGACCAGCGGCGCCAATGCGCGGGCAGCGGCGCCGGCGCCGGCCGGCAGCGCGCCGGACAAGCGGTCGATGATGCGGCCGAACAGCACCGGTTCCACGAATTGCGCCAGCGCCAGCGCGATATTGGCGAGCGCCAACGTCACGGCGAGCCGCGCATCGGCCCGCAACAGGCCGAGCACGCGCAGATAAATGCGAACAAGCGACATCGGCCCGCTCTCCTGGCGACCGCAGGCTTGGCGCTACGACGAGCAGCCTCGCTTTGTCCAGCCCCCTGGGCTTAATGCGCGCCTGCTCATAATTTTTCCCGTTTTTCGTCCTGGCCGGCTTGTCCCGACGGAGTGGCTGCTCGACACGCGCGACACGATGGTCGGTATGGGCTTGACAGCGCGTGACGCTGGTCTGGTGCAAGTGCGTCTGTTCCTGCCGAAGGGAAAGGCGCCTGGCTCGGTGATGGTGGTCGAGTTCGAGATCGACGGTTAAACCCTCACCGCGCTGAACGGCGGTCCCCACTTCAAGTTCGACGAAACGGTGTCGTTTCAAGTAATGTGCAAAACCCCGTCGTCGCCCTTTCAGGGCTCTTCGCAGTGACGGTGCTCATGTAGCCCGACCGGCTGGCAAACCGCCAGCCCATTCGCGATATCATGACCATCGACTTTGCTGCACGCGCCGCATCCGTGCGGCGCTGCGGCGGTCGGTGGAGTGCGCGATGGAAAGCGCCGCTGCCGGGCTTGCGCCGTTTCGGGCGCCGTTCGCGCCGCCCGATGAAGAACTGGCGGCCGTGCTGCTGGCCAAGGCCGGACGGGATCCGGCCGCCGAAGCGCACGTCGACGCGCGCGCCCGGCGGCTGGTCGAGGCGATCCGGGCGCGCGCGACCGGGCTCGGCGGCGTCGAGGATTTTCTGCACGCCTATTCGCTGTCCACCAAAGAGGGCCTCGCGCTGATGGTGCTGGCCGAGGCGCTGTTGCGGGTGCCAGACGCCGCGACCGCCGACCGTTTGATCGAGGACAAGCTCGCCGCCGGCCGCTGGCTCGACGACGTCAAATCCACTGCCGTCCTGGTCTCGGCCTCGGCCTGGACGCTCGGCATCGCCGCCCGCGTCATTCATCCAGGCGAGACGCCGCACACGATCCTCGATGCCGTCGTTCGCCGTCTCGGCTTGCCGGCGATGCGCGCGGCGACGCGCCAGGCGATGCGGCTGATCGGCGCGCATTTCGTGCTCGGCCAAAGCATCGAGGAGGCGCTCCAGCGCGCCCGCGCGCATGCCGATTTGCGCTATTCGTTCGACATGCTGGGCGAAGCCGCGCGCACTGCGGCCGACGCGGAAAAGCATTTTGCCGCTTATGCGGGCGCCATCGAGGCGATCGGCGCCCAAGCCGGCAACGCGGCGCAGCCGGGCCGACCCGGCATCTCCGTAAAACTCTCGGCGCTGCATCCGCGTTACGAGGCGATTTCGCGGCAGCGCGTGCTCGATGAGCTGGTGCCGCGCGTTGGCGAACTGGCGCGGCTCGCCAAGGCGCGCGACCTGCAGTTCACCATCGACGCCGAAGAGGCGGACCGGCTCGAATTATCGCTCGAAGTGATTGCCGCCGTGCTCGGCGATGCCGCGCTCGCCGGCTGGGACGGCTTCGGCCTCGCCGTGCAGGCTTATCAGAAGCGCGCGTTGGCGGTGATCGGCTGGATCGAGGCGGCGGCTGCGGCGACCGGCCGCCGCCTGACCGTGCGCCTCGTCAAGGGCGCCTACTGGGACAGCGAGATCAAGCGCGCCCAGGAGCGCGGGCTGCCCGACTATCCGGTGTTCACCCGCAAGGCCATGACCGATCTCTGCTACCTGGCCTGCGTGAAAAAGCTGCTCGCCGCGCGGCCGGTTTTGCTTCCGCAATTCGCCACCCATAACGCTCTCACTGTCGCCGGCGTCATCGAAGACGCCGGCGGCGTCGAAGGTTTTGAATTTCAGCGCCTGCACGGCATGGGCGAAGCGCTGTACGAGACGCTGTTGGCCGAATTGCCGGCGGCGGCGTGCCGCGTTTACGCGCCGGTCGGCGGCCACCGCGATTTGTTGGCCTATCTGGTGCGCCGGCTGCTGGAAAACGGCGCCAACTCGTCGTTCGTCTCGGTCGCGGCGGATCCGAGCGTGCCGATCGCGCATATTTTGCGGCGGCCGGAACGCCGCATCGCCGGCGCCGGCGCGGCGCGCAACCGCAATATTCCGCTGCCGCGCGACCTTTATAGGCCGGAGCGGCGCAACTCCGCCGGCGTCGCATTCGGCGCACGCGCCAGCCTCGAAGCGTTGCTTGGCGAAATCCGCGCCGCTGCGGAGCCGGCCGAAGCGGCCCCGCTGATCGATGGCATCGCTCGCGGCGGTGCCGAAAGGGACGTGCTGTCGCCGATCGACGGCAGCAAGATCGGCACGGTTCGGGAAGCCGATACCGCATCGATCGAGGCTGCAATGAGCGCCGCGGCGGCGGGTTTTGCAAGCTGGCAGGCGACGCCATGCGGCGAACGCGCGCTCATCCTCGAGCGTGCCGCCGCGCGGCTCGAAGCGGATCGCGGAGCGTTGCTGGCGCTGTTGCAGAACGAGGGCGGCAAGACGCTCGACGACGCGGTCGCCGAATGGCGCGAGGCGATCGATTATTGTCTTTATTATGCGGCGCAGGCGCGCCGCACGCTGGCCGATCAAACCATGCCGGGCCCGACCGGCGAGAGCAACGTGCTGCGCTATCGCGGCCGCGGCGTGTTCGTCTGCATCAGCCCGTGGAATTTTCCGCTCGCCATTTTTCTCGGCCAGGTGACCGCCGCGCTCGCCGCCGGCAATGCCGCGGTGGCAAAGCCGGCCGAGCAGACGCCGCTCGTCGCCGCGCGCGCCATTGCGCTGTTGCACGAAGCCGGCATTCCGGCTGCGGCGCTGCAGCTCGTGACTGGCGACGGCAAGGTCGGCGCAGCGCTGGTCGCCGATCCGCGCGTCGGCGGCGTGGCGTTCACCGGCTCGATCGCAGTCGGCCGCCTGATCCATCGCGCGCTCGCTGCGAAGCCTGGCTCGATCGTACCGCTGATCGCCGAAACCGGCGGCATCAATGCCATGATCGTCGACGCGACCGCGCTGCCCGAGCAGGTGGTCGATGACGTCGTTGCATCGTCGTTCCGCTCGGCCGGCCAACGCTGTTCGGCGCTGCGGTTGCTGTGCCTGCAGGACGATATTGCAGAGCGGGTGCTGGACATGCTGATCGGCGCAGCGCGCGAGCTGAAAGTCGGCGACCCGCGCGAGCCGTCGACCCATGTCGGGCCGGTGATCGATGCCGAAGCCAGGGCGACGCTCGAGGGCTGGATTGCCGGGATGGCGCACGCCGGCCGCGTTCTTTATCGCTGGGATAGCGACCAAAAGCTGCCGCGCTGCGGCAGCTACGTGGCTCCGACCGTAATCGCGCTGGAACGCGCCGGCGACCTCAAGGAAGAAGTATTCGGGCCGGTGCTTCACGTCGTGCGCTGGCATGCCGAGGCGCTGGACGCGCTGCTTGATGAGATCGCCGGCAACGGCACGGCGCTGACGCTGGGCATCCATTCCCGCATCGACCTCACGGTCGAGCGCATCGCGGCGCGGCTGCCGCATGGCAATGTCTACATCAACCGCAACATGATCGGTGCCGTGGTCGGCACCCAGCCGTTCGGCGGCGCCGCACTGTCAGGGACCGGCCCCAAGGCCGGCGGGCCGAACTATCTGCGCCGCTTTGCCACCGAGCAGGTCGTCACCATCAACACGGCCGCGGCCGGCGGCAATGCCAGTTTGCTGGCAGCGGACGAGTGACCAACGGAGAAACCCCGCCCGGGCCGTGGCATTAACACAATCGCGACAAGATCGCGCTATTCTGCTACGGCCATGACTGATTCGATTTCCCGGCTCTATCAAGCGGCGCTCGACTGCCGGCATGACGATCCGTCGACCTCGCGGACCGCCCGGCTGTTGCGTTCGGGCCGCAGCAAGATGGCCAAAAAGCTTGCCGAAGAGGCGGTGGAGGTCGTGATCGACGCCATGCATGGCGGCCGCGAAGCCGTCATCAAGGAGAGTGCCGATCTCGTCTATAATCTGGTCGTGCTTTGGGTGGCGACCGGCATCCGTCCCGAGGAAGTCTGGAGGGAGATGGACCGGCGCGAGCGGCTCCTCGGCATCGCCGAGAAGGTGCCGAAGAAGCTGCTGGACGATACGTCCCGGCGTAAGGTCGTCGTGCTCGAAGGCCGCCGCGTGCGCAAACGGCGCTGATCGTTCGCGTTCTTGCACTGCCGGTCCAACTCGGCCAAATTCACCCGGCGAACGCGAAATCCCCGTCATTGTGGACCGATCAGCGAAAGCCGCTGCGATCGACGGCGCAACGCAGCCGACCTCATAGGTCTTCACCCAACGTCGGTTCCTGATGCTCGATCACCTTATTTCTCTGCTCGTGTCCTGGGTGGTCGAGGTCATCTCGGCCGCCGGCTATCTGGGCGTATTCGTGCTGATGGCGATCGAGTCGGCATGCATTCCGCTGCCGTCTGAAATCGTCATGCCGTTTGCCGGCTATCTGGTCTCGATCGGACGCTTCAGCCTGCTCGGCGCCGCCACGATAGGGGCGCTCGGCTGCAGTCTCGGCTCGACCATCGCCTACCTGGTCGCCGCCAAGGGCGGCCGCAAAGCGATCGAGCGCTGGGGCGGCTACGTTCTCCTCCGCCCAGTCGAGCTCGACCGCGCCGAGCGGTTCTTCGCTCGTTATGGCGCGATCACCGTGTTCCTCGGCCGCCTGTTGCCGGTGATCCGCACCTTCATCTCGTTCCCGGCCGGCCTGGCGCGCATGCCGATGCTGAAATTCCAGATCTATTCGTTCGCCGGCTCCTGGCCGTGGTGCTTCGCGCTCGCCTATGTGGGCGCAGTCCTCGGCGCCCGCTGGGACAGCGATCCGACCTTGCGCCGGCTGTTCCACGAATTCGACGCTGCCGTCGTCGCCGTGCTGCTCGCCGGTTCCGCCTGGTTTATCTGGTCGCGTTGGCGCGAGATTCACCATCCGAAACGATAGCCGAGGACAGGCGGCGCGCGAGCCCGTTGCTCCCTGGTCTTGCACACCTTCCGTGCCTATTCTGACCACGTTGCCGCCCAATTTGCTCGCCACGGTTCTGGCCACTTCGGGCGAAGACGCGGGCGGCGCCACTTTGCATGCCGTGCGACGGTCAGGGCGATGAGGGTCAGCAGACACGCCATGGCGATGCCGGTCGGACGGCCGC
>JASHPU010000263.1 GCA_030037885.1 Xanthobacteraceae bacterium
GAAGCGGCACCCGGCGCCCGCTCGCCGGTCAGCGCCACCAGCGCCGACGTGACGCCCGGCGTCGCCCGCACCGCGGCTTCGGCGCGCTCGCGCACCGGCTCCCAGCGCTTGACGTCGGCCGCATCGACGGTGAGGGAAAAGAACACCTTGCCGTCGGTCACGATGACGTCGGACAGCGTTCCGCTCGCCGGCAACGGCTTGCCGTCCGGGCTCGCAATTTCGCCGAGCGCAGTCAGAACATCGTCTTTCAAAGACGCCATAGGCCGATCTCCTCGCCGCCAAGCTGGCCGCGCGATACGCCCTACATAGGCCGCCTGCCACGGCGGTCAACACGGCCACGAGCGCCGCAACAACGGCGCCCTGCTGCCGACAGTTCGTCCGCTGCCGAAGCGCTCCGCGCCAAGCGCGATGTATAGTGCGGCGATTGTCAGATCGCTGACACTGGCGAAAGAGGTTCGGCAATGCTCGCTTACGTGTTTTGGCATCGGCCCTATGGCAACGTCGATCGTAAAAGTTACGAAGAATGGCTCCTGCATTTCCAGTCGGAGCTGGCGCAAGACGAGCCGCCGGGTTTCATCTCGGCCGCCTCGTTCCGCACCGAAGGGGTGCCGTGGCTTGGCGACCAGCCGGGTTATGAGGACTGGTACTGCGTGCAGGGGTCATGGGCCTTGGATCCGCTCAACGCATTTGCGGTGGCCGGGCAGGCAAAGGCCCCGCACGACAGCGCGGCGGCGCAGATGGACGAGGGCCACGGCGGCCTGTTCGCCCACGTGATCGGCGACACGGTCTTGTCCGACCGATCCAGTGTCTATTGGCTCACGCGTCCGCGCGGCATTGCGTGGCGGCCGCCGCTGGACGCCGTTCACGCCCGGTGCCCACGGGCCAACGTCTGGCGCCGGCAGATGGTGCTCGGGGTAGCCGCCGAGTTTGCCGTCGAGGTGCCGGGCGACACCGAGATCGAGCTGCCGCAAGGATGGCAGGCGCGGCGGGTGCAGCGCTGGCGTTTGACCGGCGCTCCGTAACGTCAAGGAGCAGGTCCGAGGGCGGTTGACGCAGGTCGGCTCGGCGGCGCAAACACTGCTGGCATTTGCGGCGGCAACACCCGCGCAGGGAGCAGAGACAATGGCGAAAGTCGCATTCGTCGGGCTTGGCGTAATGGGCTACCCGATGGCGGGGCATCTGAAAAACAAGGGCGGCCACGACGTCAGTGTTTTTAACCGCACCGGCGCCAAAGCCGACAAATGGGTGGCGCAGTATGGCGGCAAGCGCGCACCAACCGCGAAGGCCGCCGCGCAAGGCCAGGACTTCGTCATGGCCTGCGTCGGCAACGACAACGATTTGCGCGAGGTAATGCTCGGCGAGGCCGGCATTTTTGCCGGCGCCGGCAAGGGCGCGATCGTCGTCGACCACACCACGGCCTCCGCCGCCATCGCCCGCGAGCTTCATGCCGAGGCGAAAAAGCGCGGCTTCGATTTCGTCGATGCACCGGTATCCGGCGGCCAGGCCGGTGCCGAGAACGGCGTGCTCACGGTGATGTGCGGCGGCGACGAGGCGCCGTTCGCCAAGGCCGAAAAGGTGATCGCGGCCTATGCCCGCGCCTGCAATCTGTTGGGCAGTCCCGGCTCCGGGCAGCTCGCCAAGATGGTCAACCAGATTTGCATCGCCGGCACCGTGCAGGGCCTCGCCGAAGGGCTGCACTTTGCCCAAAAGGCCGGGCTCGACATCGAGAAGCTGATCGCCACCATCGCCAAGGGCGCCGCGCAATCGTGGCAAATGGAGAACCGCTACAAGACCATGGTGGCCGGCAAATTCGATTTCGGCTTCGCGGTCGATTGGATGCGCAAGGACCTTGCGATCTGTCTCGACGAAGCGCGGCGGAACGGCGCCCATCTGCCGGTCTCGGCTTTGGTCGATCAATTCTATTCCGAAGTGCAGAAGATGGGCGGCAAGCGCTGGGATACGTCGAGCCTGATCGCGCTGCTGCAGCGCTGAGAAGCGTCATTGCGGCAGCTGATTTTTTGGATCGCGCAGCGCCTCGGCATCGGGCCGCCGTATCAGATCTCATAGACAACCGCTGGCGGCGCGACTGTCAGCCTGCCGGCACCGCTGCGCGCAGCGGCCGGCCGGCCGCCGGTCGCGCCAACAACGCGTCGATCACTGCGGCGGGCGACGGCCGGGCGAACAAAAAGCCCTGCAGCTCGTCGCAGCCGGCGAGCCGTAACAGCACGCGCTGCTCGTCGGTCTCGATGCCTTCGGCCACCACGCCCATGCCGAGCGCATGACCAAGCGTGACGATCGACTGGATGATGGCGCCGGCATTGCCGATGGTGCCGAGCGAGGCGACGAAAGCGCGGTCGATCTTGACCCGCTGGAATGGAAATTTCTGCAGATAGCTCAGGCTCGAATAGCCGGTGCCGAAATCGTCGAGCGCAATCTCGACGCCGAGCGCGCGCAAAGCCTCGAGCCGCCGCAGCGTCTCGTCGGGATCATGGATGACCACGCCCTCGGTCATTTCCAGGACCACGCGCTCAGGCGCAATGCCGACTTCGGCGATCGCGGCGCCGACCAGCGCGACGAAGCGCGGATCGCGGATTTGCAGCGGCGATACATTGACGGCAACGAAGACTTGCGGCCAGCGCGCAGCGTCGCGCAGCGCGCGCCGCAGCACGATCTCGCCGAGCTTGTCCATGAGGCCGTTCTGCTCGGCAACCGGAATGAACGCGGAAGGCGGGATCGCGCCGCGCGTCGGGTGGGTCCAACGCAGCAGCGCCTCGACGCCGACAATGCCGGAGCCGTCGGCGGCGACGATGGGCTGATAATGGGCGTCGAAGTTTTGCTGGGCGATCGCGGTTTGCAGCTCGCCCAAGAGGAAGCGGCGCCCGGCATTCTCGGTCTCGATCTGCGGTGCGAAGCGGCGCACGCTGCCGCGTCCCTCACGCTTGGCGGCATCCAGCGCCAGCGCGGCCCGGCGCACCAAGTCTTCGCCGCTCATGCCGTCCGCCGGCGCCTGGGCGAGGCCGATGCCGGCGGTGATCTGCCAGGACTGGCCGGCCGGGATCGGCTCGGCGAACGCCGCGTGCAAATCCTCGCCAAGCCTGACGGCGACGTTCGCATCATCGCCGCTGGCGACGACGGCAAACGCGTCGTCCTCGAAGCGGCCGAGCAAGGCGGCCTGCGGCAGCGCCGCGGCAAGGCGCTCGACGATCGCGAGCAACATCGCGTCGCCGCTCTTGCGGCCGGCCGCGTCGTTGACTTCGCGGAAGCCGTCGATGTCGACCAAGGCCAGCGCCACGCAGCCGCCGCCTCGCTCACGCATGGCGCGATCGAGCGCGTCAATAATGACGCGCTGGTTGGCGAGCCCGGTGAGCGCATCCTCGCTGGTCAGCTTGCGCACGGTCTCGATGCTGCCGGCCAGCAAATGCGCAAGCCGAACGCTGGCGCGGCGCACGAGGCCGCCGCAGAACAGCAGACAAAAACCCGCTGCCGCAACGACACCCCACAGCCAATCCATGGTGAGGATGAAGGCGCGGTCGGGTGCCCAGGACAGCCAACCGACGATGCGGCCGCGGCCATCCTGCAACGATTGCATCTCGCGGCCGCTCTGCGACGCGGCTTCCGCACCGAATCGGAGATCGTCAAGGCGGCTGCGCCGCGCCAAGAGCTGCAGCGCGTCCTGGTCGAACTGCTTGACGTTGCCGGACGCGGCGCGCAGCTCATCGAGCGCCTGCTGCAGCGCGACGTGCCGCTGCGCCGCAAAGCGTCGGTCGTTGTATTGCGTCACCGCGGCGCCGACCGCCGCGCAGCAGATCACCGCCGCAGCGAGCAGAACCAGCGAGACCGAGGAGACGCGGGCGACACGGGCGACGCGCGCGTTCGGCGGCGTGCGCGACGGCGCGGGCGGCGCCGGACGATGTCGTCGCGCCGCCCACCATTGCCGGGCTGCCGCAACGGCCTTCATCATCGCGCCTCGTCGCAAAACGGTGGGCACGAACCTACAGGCGTGTGATTAACGGGAAGCAAAAATCGTCTGTCGCAGTCGCGTCGCGGGGCATTGCCCGCATGCAGCGAATTAACAACAACGCAAAACCGCCGGATTTATTCTTAATGTGGCTTTAAGCGCGTGCGTCCGTAATCTTCCGCGCAAAGTGGAGCGTTGGGGACTGCGCGTCGCTTATCTATTCGATCCCGCAGGAGTTCTCCGGCATTTTGCGGAGGACGCCGGCCATGAGTGATAATGAATTGATCGAATGTGTTGAATGGACCGCTTTCGGCTACGAAATCGTGCAGTCGATTTTTCCGCATTGGAAATTCGCTGCCGCCGACACGGTCGCCGCAAATGGCATGGGGCATTGCTGATCGGCAAGCGCCAGGCAGTCGCGCCGCGCAAGAGCAATCGGCTAAGTGAACTCGCCAGATTCGAGATCGAACTCTATCGCGAGGTCAGCATCAGTTCGACCAACAGGGCGTAAGATGGGTTGAACGACGTGAACCCATCGCTGCTGCTTATTGCCCGCAAGTTGATGGGTTTCGCTACGCTACGCCCAATCCATCCTACTCATGGTTGGTGCGGTCGAGAGGACTCGAACCTCCACGGGTTGCCCCGCTAGCACCTCAAGCTAGTGCGTCTGCCATTCCGCCACGACCGCAGTGGAGGTGGACGCGTGCCGCAAGCGGCGCGCGCCGGCGCGGATGTAACAGTTCGGCCCCAAGCGGACAAGGTGGGCCGCCGGCAAGGGCAAGATGGCAGGGCGCTAGCTCGCGTCCGGCGAGCGCGGCATCAGGCGCTTGACTTCGACTGCGATGCGGTTGCCGCTGACCACCACGGTACCCCTGGCGACCGGCAGGTTATTGGCGAGAATATGGACGTCGTCGTCCTCGGACGCGTCGAGTTCGATGATGGCGCCGCGGCCGAGGCGGAGCACCTGGTGCACCGGCATGGAGGTGGTGCCTAATACCACCGCGATGTCGACCGCGACGTCGTCGAGTTTTGCCAAAGGGTCCCCGTATCTATTTTAATATGATGCCGCCCTCTCCTTTCACCACGCCATGGTTACGAGGTGGTTAACGTACGCGCCAATCTGACGGTCGGCCTTCTGCCGCCGTCCGGTGCGCCGCCGGTCGAGTGGCGCTTCAGCGACGGCCTGGTCGACTACCAGAGCGCGCTCGCCGCCATGACCGCCCGCGCCGCGGCCATTGCGCGCGGCGCGGCGCCGGAACTGGTTTGGCTGCTCGAGCACCCTGCCCTCTACACCGCCGGCACCTCGGCGCGGCCGGATGAGCTCATCGACGCCCGCTTTCCGGTGCACAGCGCCGGCCGCGGCGGCCAGTTCACCTATCACGGCCCCGGCCAGCGCGTCGGCTATGTCATGCTCGACCTCAAGCGCCGCGCGCCGGACGTGCGCCGCTTCGTCGCAACGATCGAGCAATGGCTGATCGATGCGCTCGCCCGCTTCAATGTGCGCGGCGAGCGACGCGACGACCGGATCGGCGTCTGGGTGCGGCGGCCCGACAAGGGCGACGATCGCGAGGACAAGATCGCCGCGATCGGCATCCGGGTGCGGCAATGGGTGACGCTGCACGGCTTTGCCCTCAACGTCGATCCCGACCTGTCGCATTTTTCCGGCATCGTGCCGTGCGGCGTGGCGGAGCCGCGCTGCGGCGTCACTTCGCTGGCCGATCTCGGCCTCACGGCTTCCATGGCGGAAGTCGATAGCGCGCTGCGCGCGGCGTTCGCGC
Source organism: Xanthobacteraceae bacterium (assembly GCA_030037885.1). Taxonomy (GTDB): domain Bacteria; phylum Pseudomonadota; class Alphaproteobacteria; order Rhizobiales; family Xanthobacteraceae; genus BOG-931. The sequence goes on from JASHPU010000263.1 coordinate 5,737, forward strand.
CGCTGTTCGGCGCCGCGGTGGACGCTCAGACGGTCGACAGCACGGAGAACGTTTCGCCGCCGCGGCGCAACGCCAAGTCTTCGGCAGCCGCGGAAAGTTGATCGATGGTTTGGACGCGCGCACCGGGCGGGCCGTCGCGGCACGCTTCGATCATGGCGCACACGTCGTCCCGCACCCCGGCGAACAGCGCCTCGACCGCGCCGTCACGGCGGTTGCGCACCCAGCCGGCGATGCCGCGTTCAAGCGCCGCATATTCGGTCCAGGCCCGATAGCCGACGCCCTGTACGCGGCCGCGGATGACGACGCGCACGATCAGGTCCATGCAAATTCCTTCAAGCTGCGCTGGCCGTCGCCGCGCGACTCCCGCGTCAGCCAAATCTGCAGCGCGGCGACATAGTCCGCCGGCAAATTCCAGGCGCGCGCCGCGGCGACGACGAGCTCCATGTAACCGGCGCGCGGCCGTCCGATCGGGCGCGACCGCGCCACATAGACCAAAGCCGATCGGCGGCAGCCGGCGTGCAGCACCGGGAGCGTTGCGGCGCGGTACTGTCCACGCGCGACGCTTTCCCAGGCGTCGAGCGTGACGCGGTCGCGCGGCGTGAGCCGCCACAGCACGCCATGCACGGTCGACGCGCGGGCCGGCTCGACCGAGCCATAGCCATCGGCCGTAATGACGAAACGATGATTGTGCAGCGCCGCCACGCCGAGCGGCTCGGCGGCGGCCGCATATTTGCGCATCACCGCGCGATCCATGTTGGCACCATAGGCAAAATGCAGCATGCGTTCGGCGCCTTTCAGCATCCAATCGTCATTGCGAGCCAACGGATCCGGCCCGACGACAAGCTCCGCGCAGCAATCCAGTGCGGCGCCGCCGGTCTGGATTGCGTCGTCGCTTCGCTCCTCGCAATGACGATGGACTGAATCAACTTAACTTCATCGTGCTCTAGCCGGTAACCGCCGAGAGATAGTTGACCAGGCTCAGCTGCGCGAGCCGCGCCGTCGCCGACATCGATGCCGACAGCGTGTTCTGCAGGGTCAAGATTTCCTCGCCGATCTGGTTCTCATTGACGCCATCGATGCCCTGCAGCATGTTCTGCAGCGTGTTCTGCGTCTGGGTGTTGATGGTCGTGGCGTTCTGCACCGTGGTCTGCGCGTTGGCGATCTGGGATTCGATGTCGCTGATCGATTGCGTCCCCGATTGGCCGCTGAGGTTCGCCTCGACGCTCTGCGACAGCGCGTCATAGCTCGCTTGCGCGTTGGTATCGCTCGCCGAATAGGTTGTCGCCGCCAGCACCGCGACATTGGCAAGCAACGAGACGATCGCCGGCTCGTTGGCCTGCAAGCCGTAATCGACGGTCAGCGAGGGGCCGACCTGCGCGGTCGCAGTCTGCAGCGGCGAGCTGCTGTTCCCGCCGGTGTACCACATCACGGTGTTGGCCGACGTGCCATCGGTCAAAGACGTCGCGGTTGCGTAATCGGGCGGCGAGCCGGTGGCATCCACGATCTGCGGCGGAATCGAAAAGAAGTTGTTGGCGGCCGCGATCGCGGAGGCTGCCGGCAACGCGGTGTCCGCCAGATTGCTGACCGCGCTGGTCAGCGCCGCCTGCAAATTGCTGGCGGTGGCATCGGCATCGCTGCCGATGGTGAACTGGTTCGTACCCGGCGGCGAGCTTGTGGTGGCCTGCAGCGTGATGGTTTGGCTGGAGCCGTCGGGCAGCGTGAGATCGAACGAGATCGAGTCGCCAGCATTGGGATTGGAACCCAGATCAATCGAGATCGACGGCGGCGAGGTGCCGGACGGACCGGTCACCGTGGCGCCGGTCAAGCTCGAATTGACGCCGGTGAGCTGGAAGCCGAACGGCGAGCCGGCGGCGTCCTGACTTACCGAAACGGTCGATGATCCCGACGCTACCGCCGGAATCTCCAGGCGGCCGAGCGCGCCGACGCCGTCGGCCTGCGCGCGGTCCGCAATCACCTGGGTGAGGCCGGCCTGCGCGCCGTTGCCGTCGAGGATTTCATCGGTGCTGGCCACGGAGGGCTCGTTCGTGGCGCTGCCGGAGAACAGATAGTTGCTGCCGACCTGAGTGTTGAGCAGCGAAATGATCTGATCGAGATAGCTCGCCGCCGATTCCTGAACCGACGTCTGGCCGTCGCCGTCGAGGCTGAATGTGCCCTGGTCGCTGATCGATTGCGCCACCGAGCTGCTGATGTCGCTAAGCTCGCCCAGCACCGACTGAGCGATGCTCAGCGTCGTCCCTACGGTCGTGGCGGTGCTGCTGTAGCCGTTGAGCGCGGAGAGCTGCGCGTTCAAAGCCAGGGCCAGGCCGGCTTGCGAGCCAAGGCCCGAATAGGTCTGCGCCGCCTCGCTGGTGGCCAGCTGCTCGCTCAGCGTATTAAGCTGATTGAACATATTGTTCTGCGCCGTCAGCGTGGCCGCCGTAAGCGATCCGGGCCCGGTAATGCTCATCACTGCACCGCTTGCAACAACGTCGACATCAATTGCTGGATCGTGCTCATCACCCGCGCATTGGCGCCGTAGGCGTTTTGCAAGGCGATGAGGTTAGACATCTGCGTATCGATGTTGACGCCGGATTGGCTGTTAACGCTCGTTTGCAGCGTACTCAAAACGGTGTCCTGCGCCTGCTGCAGATTGGTCGCCGCGTTCGCCGCCTGGCTCTGCTGGCTGACAATTTGGCTCATGTAGTCGGTGAGCGTGCCGCTGTAGGGTTGCTGCGCGGTGCCGATGCCGGTGTCGGACGAGTAGGTCAGCGAGGCGTCGGTCAATTGGTTGAGAATGAAATCCGGCCGTGTCGAGTCACCGGCGGTGGTCGTGGACGAATAGTCGACAAGGCTTGACGGTGAAGCCACCAGTTCGGGATTGACCTCGATGGTGCCGGCCAAGCCGGTGGTTTGCGAGCCGCTGGTAGTGATCGCGCCGGTGATCGGCTGGCCGTTGCCGTCGGTAAACAGCGGCAGCGCCGCGCTGCCGCTCTCAAGCGAGGTCACCGTGGAGGTCTCCGACAACGAGTCGACGGTGGTGCTGCCGTTGTTATTGACCACCTGCAAGACCGTCCCCGAAGGATTGGAGAATTGCAGGTTCGTTCCCAGCGCCGCATTGAGCTGCGCCACGACCGAAGCCATGCCGCCGGAAAAATCCACGCCGATCTCTTGATTTCCCGAAGTCGACGAATCCTGCGGCAGCGTTCCACCGGTGCCGAGTGATACGATGGTTACAGTCTGCTGCGCACCGCTGCTGTTGGTATAGGCGAGCTGGATGGTGTTGCCGGGCTGCAGCGAACTGGTATCGATGCTGTATCCCGACTGCGCCCCGGAGCTGACCGCGGTGCCGCTCGTTGTCTCATTCGACAGCGCCTGCGACATCTGATTGGCGAGTTCGTCGAGCTGATTTTGCGCCTGCGGCAGCACGTCGTCGCGCATCTGCACATAGGCGGCGATTTGTCCCGACTGGATGGCGTCCGTCGCCAGCAGATCGGTCGTGCTCCCGCCCGGCGCGGTCAGCGTGATCGTGCCGACTCCGTCCTCGCTCGGGTCGGCGCTCCACAGCGAGGTCGCCGACAGCGTTCCCACGTCATCGAAGCTGAGCTGCGAAGCTTGCGTGCCGGCAACAAGTTGTTGACCGGTGCCGGTGAACAACGACACCTGATTGTTGGGATTCTGCACCACAGTGACGTTCATCAGCTGAGAGAGCTGGGTAATGTCCTGGTCGCGCTGGTCCTCGAGTGTCGCGCCGGCGCTGGTATTCGCGGACGTGGACTCCAGTTGCTGATTGATCTGCGCGATCTGCTGCAGCAGGCTGTTTGCCGACTGGACGTCATCGGCGATGCCCTGCTCGGCCTGCGTGCGCAACTGCTGGATAGTCGTAGTCATCGAGTTGAGATTTTCCGTCAGCTCCTGGGCGGCGCCGATGACCGCGCTCTGCTCCGACGTTGACGACGGATTGCTCGACAGCGCCTGCAGCGCGCTGGTGAAATTGTTGTAGATCGCGTCGAACGAGGTGGACGAGCCGGGCGTGCCGTAAATCTGCTGCAGTTGCTGATAGAGCTGAGCGCTGGTGTCGGCGTATGAATCGCCTGAGGTTTCCGTCCACAACTGGCTCTGCAGCAGCGTGTTGAGGTCGCGATTGACGCCGTCCGCATCGACGCTGGTCCCGGCCTGACCGGCGCTTGCCGTCTCGACCTGGTTGAGGCTCTCGCTGACGTAGCCGGGCGTGTTGGCGTTCGCCACGTTACCGGCGATCACCGAGAGGCTTTGCTGGGTCACGTTGACGCCAGCCAGGGCGGACGATAACGCCTGGGAGAGGCCCATTGCTCTAGCCGTCCACGCGGCTTACCGATTGCGGCCGGCGCCGCTCATGACTACGAAATGACCTGGAGCAGGCTTTGTATCATCTCGTCGGCGGTCTGCATGACCTTGGCATTGGCCCCATAGGCCTGCTGTGCCACGATCAGGTCGCTGAATTGCGTGGCGATATCGACGTTCGAGGATTCAAGCGAGCTGCCTTCGACTGTGCCGCCGGCGCCGTAGAGCGGCGACCCCGAAGCGGTGGTGGCGGCATAGGCCTGGCCATTAAGCGCCTGAAGGGAGTCCGCTCCGGAGAACGTCGCCAGCGTGATCTGCGCCAACGCAATGGTCTGGCCGTTGGAGAACGTGCCCGTGATCTCGTTCTCATTGTTGACTGCGATCGATTGCAAGGTGCCCGCGGCATAGCCGTTTTGCTGCAGCGTGTTCACCTGGGCCTCGCTGCTCGAACTTGAATCGGCAAACTGGGTGAGACCATTGGTGCCGAAATTGAGCTGAACGTTGCCGAGGTTGTCGCCGTTCACGGTCAAGTTTTGAAGCGTGACGCTGGAGATCGGCGGGCTCAATTCGCCGCTCGAGTTGAACGTGAACGTGGTACCCACGTTCTGCCATTGTGGTTCGGTGCCGGTGGCGTTCGAATTGGATTCATAGAAGAGCTGCCAACTCCCGCTCGCCGTTTCCGCCCAGCGGAACTGCACGTTGACCGGATTGCCGTCAGAGTCATAGGCAGTAATGGAACCGCCATCGATCGACTGATTGGTGAATGTCGTGGCATCGTTGGCGACCACGGTGCCATCGGCGGGAAGCGCAGTTGTGTTCTGGATGCCGAATTCCTCCGCCGTTGCCGTGCCGCCGACGGTGATGCTGTCGGTCGGGCTTTGCGCCGTCAGCGTGATATCGCCATTTGAGGTATTGACCGTGCCGGTCACGCCGGTGAGGCCCTGGATCGCGGTCTGCAATTGCGCCAATGTGGCGACCTGACCGGAGCCGGTGCCGAAGGTGATGGTCTGCGCCGAGCCGTTGCCCACCGTGACGGTCAGAGTCTGACCTTGCGACACGGCGCCCTGCGTCAACAAATTGGTCGGTTCGAACGAGTTCTCGCCGGCTCCGAAGCCGATGTCGGAGGCAGCGGTGCCGCCGACGGTGATCGATGCCGCGTCATTGTTCCCGGTGAGAACCAGATCGCCACTGGAATTGATCGAAGCCGTCACCGCCGCCGAACCGCCGTTGATGGCGCTGATCAGATCGCCGACCGTGTCGCTTCCCGTCGACGTGTACGTCGTCGTATTGGTACCGTCATCGACGGTAATTGTATCGCCGGAATTGATTCCCAGGGACGCCAGCGTGGTGCTCGATGTCACGTCGATACCCGTGCTCGTCCCGACCGCCGCCGCGTCCGGCTCAAGCGCCGCGCCGGTCCCTTGAATCTCCGCCGCCGTCGGCGCGCCGGCCAGTGGGTTGGCTTCGTAATCGGCGCTGTCCAGCATCGCCGAACTCGGGGAGCTGGGCAGATTCGCCTCGTAGGTGATTGCGGTCGTCGCCTGCGCCGGAACGAACTCGTCGTTGAATTGCAGAACCTGAGGCGTGCTGCCGACCGGGTTGCCGGTGGTGGAATCGACGGGAATGCCCATCAGGTAATATCCAGAGCCATTGACGAGATATCCGTCCGAGTTCAACTGAAAGTCGCCCGCCTGCGTGTAATCATCGACACCACTGAACACCGGCGTGTTGTCGGCCGTGCCCGTCGGCATCGCCACCACGAAAAAGCCGTCGCCATTGATCGCCATGTCGGTCGAAACCGACGTGCTTTCGATCGTCCCCTGTACCGTGTTGGTGGCGACCGTGCTGGCAGTGACGCCGTTCGCGGTCTGCTGTCCCAGGGCCTGTGAAACCATGTCCTCAAAGGTTGTGTCGGTTTCCTTGTATCCCGTGGTCTCCGAGTTGGCGACGTTGCCGGAAATGTTTTGCAGCGCGAACGACTGCGCCTGCAGCCCCGCGACCGCGGTGGTCAATGCATCGAAGATACCCATGACTGATCTCCTACTAAGCTCCGCAACTGCCGCTACTGAGCTCCGCAACTGCCGCGCCCACGTTGGACGCCGGGTGCATTGGCAACACTTTTTCGGGTAGCCGCGGAGCAAGCGCTGTGCCACGGGGTTTTGCGCGCTAATTCAATGCGATAGCGCGCACCGCCGGCCGCGCGGACGGGCCGAATGTGCCGCTGGCCCGGCAGGATTTGCCGGGTGTGTGTTATCCTTCCCCACGTACAGGGAAGGATGAGGATTGGACTGCATGCGTTTCGAAGGCACCGCTGATTACGTCGCCACCGACGATCTGAAAATTGCGGTCAACGCCGCAATCGCGCTGGAGCGGCCGCTTCTGGTCAAGGGCGAGCCGGGCACCGGCAAGACCGTACTGGCGATCGAAATCGCCAAGGCGATCGGCGCGCCGCTGATCGAGTGGCACATCAAATCGTCCACCAAGGCGCCGCAGGGGCTTTATGAGTACGACGCCGTGACGCGGCTGCGCGACAGCCAATTGGGCGACGCCCGCGTCAAGGACATTCGCAATTACATCAAGCGCGGCAAATTGTGGGACGCGTTCGCCGCCGATAACCGCCCGGTGCTGCTGATCGACGAGATCGACAAGGCCGACATCGAGTTTCCCAACGATCTGTTGCAGGAACTCGACCGCATGGAGTTCTTCGTCTACGAGACCGGCGAGACCATCCGGGCGCAGCGCCGGCCGATCGTGGTCATCACCTCGAACAACGAAAAGGAGCTGCCGGACGCGTTTCTGCGCCGCTGCTTCTTCCACTACATCCGCTTTCCCGATGCCGACACCATGCGCGCCATCATCGAGGTGCATTTTCCCGGCATCAAGCAGCGGCTGGTATCCGAGGCGCTCCGGCTGTTCTACGAAATCCGCGACGTTCCCGGCGTGAAGAAAAAACCGTCGACCTCAGAGCTGCTCGACTGGCTCAAGCTTTTAATGGTCGAGGACATATCTCCCGAAACGTTGCGCGAGCGCGACCCCAAACGTCTGATCCCGCCGCTGCACGGCGCGCTTCTGAAGAACGAGCAGGACGTCCACCTGTTCGAGCGCCTCGCCTTCATGGCGCGCCGCGAGGGTCGGTGAGTTCATGACAGGCTGGAATTGTTGCGAAAAAGGGGCGGTGAGAATCGCCCCTTTCGCTTCATGCAGTTAGGCCTGGAGGCGTCCCGCTAGCGGTGCGGGCCCCAGCAACCATAGTATTGCGCCCAAGACACGTCGGCAGCGTAGCCGTTGTTGCTTGCCTTTGGCATTTTACAAAATGCGGCGTTGGAAGACGTCGCGTGGGCCGGAATTGCCCGCGTCGGCGCTGTTTTGGCAGCGTGGCCTCCCCAGCAACCATAATACTGTGCCCAAGACACGTCGGCAGCGTAACCGTTGTTGCTTGCCTTTGGCATGTTGCAATACGGGCTCTTCGCAGGCGCCGCTTGAACCTCACCCGCCAAGTACGAGGCGGTCGAGACCGCAACCGCCAAGGCCGCTGCGGTAATCAATATCTTCTTCATCATGTGTCCTCCCCTTGGTTTTCTCCGTGGCATCCCGCCCAATGGAGACGAGTAAGGGATGCCTTTAGAGATCGGCGCCGGCAGTGGCCCGTGCGCCGAGGGGAATATGGTCCCGTATGATCGATATGTATACGCATAATTTTCGTTTTTTGGCATAAAATTTATGTTGCATTTATGTCATGGCTCGCTACTTCGTGGGATTTCGCCCCTTGCAAAATCCGCACTATGGTTGCTCCAAGAATTCCAAGAGGGAGCGCCATGGCTAAGCACGTCACTCGCCGTGCCGCGATCCGCGCCATTGGCAGCTTTGCCGCGTTTCCCACGACGGGCGCCCTCGCTCAGACCAACTGGCCGTCGCGCACCATCACCATCGTGCACGGCTATCCGGCCGGCGGGCCGTCGGACCTCATCGCCCGCATTCTTGCCGAGGGCTTGACCAAGGCGCTCGGCCAATCGGTCATCGTCGAGGCCCGGCCGGGCGCTTCGGGCACTATGGCGGCGGCGCAGGTGGCGCGCGCCGCGCCTGACGGCTACACGCTGATGGTGATTCCGTCCGGCCATGCCAGCGTCGCGGCGACGTTTGCGCATCTGCCGTACCGCTCGGTCGACGACTTCACCACGATCAGCCTCGTCTCCGAATATCCGTATCTGATGTGCACCAATGCGACGAGCGGCATCACAACCGTCGCCGCGCTGCTGCAAGCGGCCAAAGCGCGCAACACGCCGCTGCTCTACGGCTCGCCGGGCATCGGCTCCGGGCCGCAGCTCGCCATCGAGCTGTTCGCGCTGAAAACCGGCGTCAAATTCCAGCACGTGCCGTTTCACGGCAGCGCGCCGGCATCCGCCGAGCTATTGGCCGGCCGGCTCGATTTCATGATGGACCCGCCGGCAACGCTGATCGCATTCGTGCGCAGCGGCAAGCTCAATGCGCTCGCGGTGTCGAGCGCCAAGCGCTATTTCGCGCTGCCCAATGTGCCGCCCATCGCCGAAAGCGGCGTACCGGGCTTCGACGTCACCGCCTGGCAGGGTCTCGTCGCTCCGGCGCGCCTGCCGCTGCCGATCGTACTCCGACTCAACGCCGAAGTGGTGCGCATCGTCAAGGCGCCGGCAACGCTCGCGCGGCTGCAAACCTTCGGCAACGAGCCGGCGCCGTCGACGCCCGAGCAATTCAAGAAGCGCCTCGTTGACGACATCGCGACGTGGAGCGCGCTCGCCGAGCAGATTCATTTCGAGAAGCTTTGACTTCACCGCATGCCGGATATACGGTTTCGACGTATATCCAAGAAGGACCTTTGCTATGCAGGTCGCGAAATGGGGCAACAGCCTTGCGGTCCGGCTGCCGCGGGCAGTGGTCAAAGCCTTGCATCTCAAGGCCGGGGACGAGATCGAAATTACCGTCGCCAACGCCCGCCGCTTCAACGTGAAGCGCGATCGCAGCCGGGACAAGGCACTTGCGCGCCTGCGCCAGTTCCGCGGCCGCTTGCCCGCGGATTTCAAGTTCGACCGCGCGGCCGCCAATGAGCGCCACTGATTTCTTCGACACCAATGTCTTGTTCTATCTGTTGTCCGCCGATGCGGCGAAGGCGCAGCGCACGGAACAGCTTGTGGCCGCCGGCGGCGTGGTCAGCGTGCAAGCACTCAATGAATTCGCCGCTGTCGCCGCCCGCAAGCTGACTATGCGAGTCGCCGAGATCAGAGCCGTCCTCTCGACCCTGCGGGCGCTCTGCGCGGTGAAACCGCTCGACGTGGCGACGCACGAGCTTGGCCTCGACCTTGCCGAACGCTACCGATATTCAATCTACGACGCGATGATCATTGCCGCCGCGTTGCGCGCGGGCTGTTCGACGCTCTATTCGGAGGACCTCAGGCACGGGCAAAAGATCGAGCGCCTGACGATCCTCAATCCGTTCAGATCGGCGTAGGCACCATCGTCGACCCGGGCGAGGCGTCGGCTATGCCGCGCCCTTCAGGTGCTTGTCACACTCGCTCCAATAGCCGCCGCCCTTTTGAATCCATTTGAGGCCGCCATTGGCATTGGCTGCCTTGTTCGCCTTGTATTGATCGTCGCAGGTGTGCAAGCGCGCCTTGCCCGCCGATTCATTGGAATATTTGGGATTGACGGCCGACGGGAAGACGGCGTTTCCGCTGGCCGCTGGCGCGAGCGCCGGCGTCCTCGCGGCCTTCTTCTCTGCGGGGGCCGGGGCTGCGGCCGGGGCCGGACCGCTCGATGCCGGCGCCGCGGCCGCTTGCGCGCCGCACTCCGACTTGCGGAAATCCTGCCATTTCATGCCGTTGAGAGTGCCGGCCTTCTTGGCTTCCTTATACTTGGCGCTGCACTCTTTTGTCGTAAGCGCATGTGCCGGGACCGAGATGGCGGTACTGGCAAGGGCCGCGAGAACAATTCCCGCGGCGATCGCTATCTGGGATTTCATCGCAGATTCCTCCTCCATGTTGCTCCGATGCGGTATCAGAGCGCTTTAGTTCGTGCGGCTCAAGACCCGGTGGCTGCGCTCACGCAACTCTTCCGGAAGCTCGTTTCTGCGGCGCCGTGCAGCTTCTGCTTTGATGCCTGCTGCTGGCAGCAGCTTTTCACCTTGCTGCTCAAGGCGGCGCCATGAAGGTTGGCGGCTGCCGTCTTGCAATCGGCCCCGGCTGCCGAGCCGGCGGGGGTCTGCGCCAACGCGGTGCTGGCCAGACAGAATGACGCCAAAACAATGGCAATGGTCTTCATGTCTTCCTCCTCCTGAATTTTGCTTCGTCTACACGAACGAAAACGGCATTGTGCCTCAATTGCTCGGCTGCAGCTGCCCGTTCTTGCTCGCCTGATCCACGGCATTGGGCAGATGTTGCGCAAGCATGTTCATGGCCGCATCGACAGGCAGGCCGAGATGCCGGGCCATCTCCTGAACCTGGGAATTGCCGAGCACCGCCTTCAACTGATCGGCCGTGACCGGCAGGTTCGCGCCATTGCCGAGCCATGACTGGACCTGCGTTTGCAGGCCGCCTTGCTGCAAGTGAGCGACGAGCCCATTGAGATCGCCGAATTGAGTTCTCGCCAGGAGCGCATTGATCAGCGAAGGCGCCGCCTCCGCTTCAATCTGTCCAAGGGCGCCTTGAAGCACCCCGCCGAGATTAAGTTCTTGGAGTAAGCCCATGTTGTCCTCCACACGCGGATACCCCGACGCAAAGGGATGCGTCAGTGTCCGAACCACAAAGCAGACTTTAGGGGTCTGGGCATGCAAGCCCAGCAGCCTCCCGGTGAACGAGCAATACCGCGTAGTGATAAACCGGACCAGGGCCGCATTGTTCCAGCCGGAGGCCGGCGCAAATTCATCCTCGCGATTTCGTGAAGGCGTATTGGCTCCGCCAGCCGTGAGCGCTTCTGAGGTAAGGGCCCGATCCAAGCGCATAGCCCGAAGGCGCTTCAATCGCCTGCGCATTGGTGCGAATCCTGATCGGCAGGCTCCGAGTCTTGCCGCCGCTGCGCCGCGTGCTCGGCTTCGTCGCCGCGCGCGTCGGACGGCACGATGGATTCGGAAGCTGCCGCGTTCGCTGCGGCGTCTGACGTCTGCGTCTGCGGCTCCGGCCTGCTGCGCCGCGCAGCCTCGCGCGCCTTCGCGCGGCGCTCGGCGGCGGCGTCGGTCAGCCGCTTGATCCACACCCGCAGCTGCGCCGCCGTGCGGCCGAACACGCCGCCGGCCCAGACCAGCTCGAACGGCGTGAATTTGCGCCACGTCTCGTCGCCCTCGACGATGGCGCGGGCGACGATGTTGCCGGCCATCGCCGTCGTGTCGAGGCCGTGGCCGCCAAAGCCGCTGGCAAGCCAGACGCCGGGACCGAGCTCGCCGATCTGCGGCATGCGATGCACTGTGTTGCCCAGGGTGCCGTTCCAGGCGTAGTCGACCGCGACGCGGCCGAGCTGCGGATAGGTTTTTGCAATGTCGCCGGCGAGCGCGACGCGATAGCGGCGCGGATTGCGCGGCCACACCGTGGCGCGGCCCGACCACATCAGCCGGTCGCCGCCGACAATGCGGTAATGATTGTCGGCGAGATCGGTGTCGCTCACCGCGCCGCGATAGCCGACCGCCGCCGTCAACCGCTCGCGATCGATCGGCGCGGTGACGATCACGTAGGTGGTGATCGGCACCAGCGTCGCGGCAACGCGCGGCAACAGGCCTTGGAGCTCGACGTTGCCGGCGAGCACCACGTGTCCGGCGCGCACGCGCGCCGCCGGCGTGACGATGCGCTTGCGCACGCCGCTCGGATCGATCGACAGCGCCGGCGTGGCTTCGAAGATGCGCGCGCCGTCGCGCTCGGCGGCGGCGGCAAGCTTGAGCGCGTAATTGAGCGGATGGATGGTCAACGCGCGCAAAAAATGAATAGCGCCGAAATACCGCTCGCTGCGCAGAAACGCGCGCACACGCTCGGTCGGCCAGCCTTCGACTTCGCAGCCGAGATCGCCGAGCAGGCCGATGCTGCGAAACAACGCGTCGCCGTCATCGACTTTCGACACGTAAAGCCAGCCGGCTTCCGGGTCGATGCCGTCGGCGCCTTCGGCCGCAATGGTGTCGCGCACGTAATCGAGCCCGGCTTGCGACAGCGCCCAAAGGTCCTTGGCGTGCTCGAAGCCGACCCGGGTCACGACTTTTTCCGCGTCCGCCGCAAAGCCCGGCAGCACGAAGCCGGTATTGCGGCCCGAAGCGCTGCCGGCAAGCCGGCCGGCTTCCAACAACGCGACCGACCAGCCGCGGCGCGCCACCTCGCGCGCTGTGGTCAGCCCGGCGAGGCCGCCGCCGATGACGGCCACGTCGACGTCGAGATCGACCGCAAGCGGCGGCCGGGGCGGCGCCGGCAACATGGTCGCCGCATACCAGGATCGGCCGTAGGCGGCCGGATCAGCTTGTGCACTCATGTGTTGGCGTTCGGCCAGCTTTACCGCCGCATGCTAGACTTGTGCGGGCGAGAAAGCGACATTGCCGCGATGCGCCGTCTGCTGCTGTTCCGTCATGCCAAAACCGAGCGCGCCGAACCTGGCGAGCGCGACCGCGACCGCAAGCTCACCACGCGCGGCCGCGCCGATGCGCCTCGCCTCGGCGCCTACATGGCGCATCATGATCTGGTGCCTGACCTTGCGCTTGTCTCTCCGGCCGAGCGCGCGCAGGAAACCTGGAGGCTTTTGGCCGCTGCGTTTGGCAAGCCGCCAAAGGCAGTCACCGACGAGCGCATCTACAACGCCGGCACCGACAAGCTCATGAGCGTGCTGTCCGAACCGCGCAAGGCGCGCACACTGCTCTTGGTCGGCCACAATCCGGGCCTGCACGATCTTGCCGTCGCGCTGATCGCAGCGGGCGATGCGGCGATGCGCGAGCGCGTGGTCGAAAAGCTGCCGACCTCGGGACTCGTGGTGATCGATCTCGCTTTCGACAACTGGGCAATGCTGCATCCGCATGCCGGGCGCCTCGAACGCTTCGTCAGCCCGCGCCTGATCGCTGCGTCCACCGAATGAGCTTTTGCGCATGGGGGCCTTCGAGCGATGTACAAGCGCATCCTGGTGCCGATTGATCTGTCCGACGTGGAGCTGGCCAAGCCCGCCGTCGCCAGCGCGCTCATGATGGCGAAGGCGGCAGCCGGCGTCGTTCGCCTCGTCAACGTGCTGCCGACGACGCCGGCGATGCTCGCCGAATACGTGCCGGCGGATTTCGACGCCCAGCAGCGATCCGCCGCCGAGGAGGCGATCGCCATCGTCGCCAAGGAAACCGGGCTAGCGGCGGAGCGCATCTCGACGGTGGTGCGCCAGGGCCACGTCGACCGCGAGATTTTGGACGAGGCGGCCGCGATGCGCGCGGATCTCATCGTGATGAGCTCGCACCGCACCGGCATGCGCACCTATTTTCTCGGCTCCAATACCGGCCACGTCGTGCGCTATGCCGCCTGCTCGGTGCTGGTGGTGCGCCAGCCGGCGGTGCAATGAGGAAAGAAGATAACGCACATGAACAGACCGGGCTTATTCTGAAACTTCCGAACCCCTGCACCCCGACCCTCTCCCCTCCGGGGAGAGGGAGTTGCGCGCGTCGACGATCTCGTGCTGTGGGACAACCGCTGCACGCTCCACGCGCGCACCGATTTTTCCGACCGCAAGCGCCGCCTGCTGCGGCGCTACGTGGTCGTGGGCGACCGCGTTTATTGATTGATGTGATGTAGCCCGGATGAGCGAAGCGACATCCGGGGACCTGACTCCACGCTCGCATCCCCGCATATCGCTTCGCTCATGCGAGCTACGGCTTGAGCGATGTCGCGCGCCCACGCTGTTTGACACGTGAAAGGATGATAAGACGCGGGCGCGGCGCCTACGGCGCCTTTGCCCACTCCTACCCCTTGACAGTCGAGACCTTTAGGGCCCGCAGACCCAGATCCAGCCGAACGGCGTCCACTGCCAGCACGGACCGACGCCGGGCCACCACCAGCGGCCGTGCCAAAAACGCCGACCACCGCGCACGAAACGGCCGCCCCGGAAGCCGCGGCCGACAAACGGGCGTCCGCCGACAAACCCGCGCCCGCCAACAAAGGCGCGCCCGGCTACGCCGCCGCGCGCCACGCCGCCATGGCCGCCATGGCCGCCGCGCGCCAGCGCTGACGTATCACTCAGGATCAGCGGCGCGAAGCCCGCCACAGCCGCGATTGCGACAATGGCGAGACCGCGGGTAAGAATTTTGCCAATGCCAGCCTTGGGCATGTCCCTCCCCTTTCCGGTTATGGAAGGCAGCTTACAAGCACTGCCTGCGCCGGGCAACAAGCTTCGTTCGCAACTGCGCTCAAACGATGGTGAAGCGCGCTGCATCCGCGATGTTCGCACGAAGCGGCTTTTAAGCCGCCAGCGCCGCCAAAATCCGCGCCCAGCTGCGGATGCCCTTGTGGAAGCATTTGAGGTCGTATTTTTCGTTCGGCGAATGCACACGGTCGTCGTCGAGCGCAAAGCCGACCATCAGCGTATCCATGCCGAGCACGGCTTTGAAATCGGCAACGATCGGGATCGAGCCGCCGGCGCCGACCGTCACCGCCTTTTTGCCCCATTCCCGGGTGAGCGCCGCGCGCGCCTTGACCAGCGCCGGATTGTCGAACGCAACCGCAAAGGCCGGCGCGCTGGTATGGTCGCTGAACGCCACCTTGCAGTCCGTCGGCACGCGGGCGCGGACGAAATCGCGGAAGGCATCGCGTATCTTGACCGGGTCCTGCGCGCCGACCAGACGGAACGAGACCTTCGCCATCGCTGTTGAGGCAATGACGGTCTTCGCGCCCTCACCGGTGTAACCGCCGATGATGCCATTGACCTCGGCAGTCGGCCGCGTCGACACCTGCTCGATGATCAGGCGGCCCTGCTCGCCGGCTGGAATTTTCAGCCCGACGGGTGCGAGGAATTTTTCCGGCGTCAGCCCGAGCGCCGCCAGATCAGCCCTGATGTCCGCAGGCAGCTCGGGCACGCCGTCATAAAAGCCCGCGATGGCGACCGAACCGTCCGGCTTGTGCAGCGCGGCAAGAACGTCGGCGAGCACATGGATCGGATTGCGTGCGGCACTGCCGAACAAGCCGGAATGCAGGTCGCGGTCGGCGCAAGTCAGCCTGACCTCCTCATAGACCATGCCTCGCAGCGACGTGGTGATCGACGGCGTTTCGGCGTCCCACATGCCGGTATCGCAGACCAGCGCCAAGTCGCGAGAGAGTTCGGCGGCATTGTCGCGCACGAAGCCGAACAGATGTTTTGAGCCGCATTCCTCCTCGCCCTCGATCAGCATCGTGATGTCGAGCGGCAGCGCACCGGTCACCGCCTTGAAGGCGCGGCACGCCTCGATGAAGGTCATCGCCTGGCCTTTGTCGTCGCAGGCGCCGCGGGCCACGATGATCTTGCGGCCGCCGTCGAGGGTTTGCAGGCGCGGCTCGAAAGGCGGCGTGGCCCATAGATCGAGCGGATCGACCGGCTGCACGTCGTAATGGCCGTAGAACAGCACGCGCGGCGGCCCCTCGCCCGCTGTGACGCCGGCGGCGCCGTTGGCGGACCGGCCGGACGCCCTGCCGACCACCACGGGTTGGCCCTGCGTCGGCCGCACGCTGGCCTCGAAACCGAGGCCGCGCAGATCGGCGGCAACATGGTCCGCTGCCGACCGGCAATAGGACGCATAAGCCGGATCGGTCGAGATCGATGGGATGCGCAACAGCGCAAACAGCCGCTCGATGCTGGCATCAAGATCGTGGTCGACGCGGTCGAGGACCGCCGGCAAAACCTCCGAAGCGTTCATGGCGTCACCGCCTCCATACATTATAGACTCATGGACAGAACAGACAGGCCCGAAATAAGCGCGAAAATCTCATTTGCACGGCGTTCGCCGCCTCACAAGCGTTGCAACTTTGCAACGGTCGGCGGCGTTTGCGCGGCCGACTGCGACTCTCCCGCGCCATTGCCTTGACACGGCGTTGTCACGCGGCGTTCCATTGTGGCGAAACCCGCCGCCAGTGCGGGAGGGATGGGGCGTGGGGCAAGCTCAGTACTCTCAGCAGAGAACGTTCGCCTATTGCCGGCCGAAGCTCGGAGTAGCCGAGGCAGCGACGCTTTTTTCCGAACCGCAAAGGCGATTGCGGCGTGACGATCGCATTTAAGGCAACTGTCGATGGCCTATCCTATCACCAACATCCGAGCCATCGGAACGGAAGCCGCCGCGATCCTCAAATCCGAGGGCATTCGCACCACCGTTGGGCTCCTGCGCGCCACCAAGACGCCGAAACAACGGCTGCGCATCGCAGCCAAGATCGGCACGGAGCCTAAGCAGGTCCTGGATTGGGCGACGGCGGCCGATCGCATGCGGGTCAAGGGCATCGGCTGGGAATATGCCGAGCTGTTGCGCGTCGTCGGCGTCAAGACCGTCAACGACCTGCAGTTTCGCAACCCGCAGCACCTGGTCGAAAAAATGCGCGAGGCCAACAAGCGCAAGCTGGTGCGTCTGTTGCCTAAGGAAAAGACCGTGGAGCGCTGGATCGAGAACGCCAAGAAGCTGCAGCCCGTCATTCGCTACTAGGTCATATCCACACTCTTGGCGGTAATCCCTTTCTGTCATGGCCGGGCTCGACGCCCAGCATAAGTCCGGGCATGACGAGGCGGATTTGTTCGCGCTGACGTAAGTCGTAAACTTGCCGCTTCGGTCGCCGGAAACGATGCCGCGATGCCCCAAGCTTCGGCCAATAGCCTCGTCGAGCGCGGAAATTCCGCCGCCGGCGATGCCGTCATGGCACGGCTGCATGGCAAGGAGCGGCCGCTGGTCATGGGCGTGCTCAACGTCACGCCGGATTCGTTCTCCGACGGTGGCCGCTTTCTCGATCCGGCCGACGCCATCGCGCAGGCAGAACGGCTGCGCGCCGAAGGCGCCGATGTCATCGACGTTGGCGCGGAATCGACGCGGCCGTACGGCGACGCCGTGCCGGTCACGGCCGACGAGGAACGGCGCCGGCTCGATGCGGTGCTGCCGGCGGTCGTGGCGCTGGGCGTGCCGGTTTCGATCGACACCATGAAGGCCGGTGTCGCGGCCTGGGCGCTGCAAACCGGCGCCGCGATCGCCAACGACGTTTGGGGCCTGCAGCGCGCGCCCGACATGGCGCGCGTCGTCGCCGAGCACGGCGCGCCGGTCATCATCATGCACAACCGCGACGCCGCCGATCCGGCGATCGATATCATCGCCGACGTGGCCGACTTCTTCTCGCGTTCGCTGGAAATCGCCTGGGAAGCCGGCATCCGCCACGACCGCATCGTGCTCGATCCCGGCATCGGCTTCGGCAAGACGGCCGAGCAGAGCCTCGCCTGCATCGCCCGGCTGCACGAATTTTCAGGCTTCGGCATGCCGCTTCTGGTCGGCGCCTCGCGCAAGCGCTTCATCCATGCGGTGGCGCCGGCAGCGCCGCTGGAGCGGCTCGGCGGCACGCTTGCCGCGCATGTCCTGGCGGTCGAGAACGGCGCCGCCATGATCCGCGCCCACGACGTGGCGCCCACCGTGCAGGCGCTGGCGGTTGCCGCCGCCATCAGGCGGGCGCGATGAGCGATTGCGTGTTCGTCAAGGGTTTCGAACGGACGCGCGAAAAAGAAAATCGCAAACCGTGATATCGAACGGCGCTTCTCTCACCCGCTCGTCCCCGCGAAAGCGCATAGGCGCTAACGTAGGCCTGTTTCCCGGATGCGGTGCAGCGCGAAGCGGTGCACCGCTGATCCGGGACCGTCCCAGACTCCGCAACTTGTTACGATCCCGGGTCTGCAGCGCACCACTTCGCTGTGCTCCGTGCTGCGCTGCGCCCGGGAAACGCAGCTATGTTAGCGCCTATGCGCGCAAGCGGGGACCCAGTTCGTCTGCTCATTGTCAACAGAGCTCTCTCTGGATTCCCGCTTGCGCGGGAATGAGCGGAAAACAAAGCACCGCCGCCGAGAGCCGCCGTGGCTGACGCGTTCATCGCGCTCGGCGGCAATGTGGGCGACGTGCGCGCAACCTTCGAGCAGGCGATCGCGCTCCTTTGCGAGGACGGCGCGGTGCACGCCGTGGCGCGCTCGTCCGATTATCGCACGCCGCCTTGGGGCGTCGCCGACCAGCCGGCCTTCATCAATGCCGTCATCGCGGTGTCGACCTCGCTGACGCCGCATGCCCTGTTGGCGCGCGTGCAGGCTTGCGAACGCGCGCTCGGCCGCGACCGCGCGCATGAGCGCCGTTGGGGACCGCGCCCGATCGACCTCGACCTTTTGGCGTATGACGACGTGGCGCTGCACGATGCGGACTTGATCCTGCCGCATCCGCACCTGTTCAAGCGCGCGTTTGTTCTCGTCCCGCTCGCCGAGATCGCCGCCGATCGCGTCATCGCCGGCACGCGCGTTGCCGACGCGCTCAACCGCGTCGATGCCGGCGGCATCGAGAAGCTGGCGCCGCGCGGCGCCCGTTAGGCGGTCGGGCAATCCCGCCGCGGCCATGTTACATTTTGCCGGTCATGACCGAAACCGAACCAGCTCTCTCGCTTGCCGCCGCGTTTCCCGCGGCAACGCGCGACGAGTGGCGCAAGCTGGTCGACGCCGTACTCAAAGGTGCGCCGTTCGCGCGGCTCGAGAGCAAGACCTATGACGGCCTGACCATCGCGCCGCTTTACGAGCGGGCGGCCGATGCCCGCGCCGTTGTCGGCCGCACGCCGGGAGCGGCCTGGCGCCTCATGCAGCGCGTCGATCATGCCGACGCGGCCGCGACCAATGCGCAGGCGCTGGAGGATTTGGCGGGCGGCGCCAACGGCCTCATGCTGGTGATGGCCGGCTCCTTGAGCGCCGGCGGCTACGGCCTCGATGCGTCGCCGGCGACGCTCGCGCGCGTGCTCGACGGCATCGATCTCGCCGCCGTCAGCCTCGATATCGACCTTGCGCCGTTTGCCCGCGACGTGCCGCAGCAGCTCGCCGACGCGGTCAAGCGCCAAAAAATCGATCCGGCCGCCGCCAATGTGCGCTTCGGCTATGATCCGCTCACCGCAATTGCCATGAGCGGAAGAATCCCGCTGCCGTGGCGCGAGACCGCGCCACTGCTGGCGCAATTGATCCAAAACCTTGCCAATGCCGGCTTCAGGGGCCCGTTCGCCGCCGCCGATGGCCGCGTCGTTCACAGTGCCGGCGGCTCTGAGGCCCAGGAGCTAGCCTTCGCGCTCGCCGGCGCGGTCGCCTGTCTGCGCGCGCTCGAAGCAAACGGCATGACGCTCGCGACCGCGCGCGATGCCATCTATTTCCGGCTGACAGCCGACGCCGACCAGCTTTTGACCATGGCCAAATTCCGCGCGGCGCGAAAGCTCTGGGCGCGCGTTCAGGCGGCGTGCGGGCTTGCTCCCGCCCCTGGCTTCGTCACAGCCGAGACCGCGTGGCGGATGCTGACGCGGCGCGATCCTTACGTGAACGTTTTGCGCAACACGATCGCAGCCGCCGCCGCGGGCCTTGGTGGCGCCGATGCGATCACCGTGCTGCCGCACACCGCCGCGCTCGGCCTGCCGGACGCGTTCGCGCGCCGCATCGCCCGCAACGTCCAGCTCGTGCTGATCGAAGAATCAAATCTCGCGCGCGTCGCCGATCCGGCCGCGGGCTCGGGAGCGCTGGAAGCGCTTACCGAGCAGCTCTGCGCCACGGCGTGGTCGCAGTTCCAGGACATCGAACGCGCCGGCGGCGCCTGGGCGGCGCTGGAAAGCGGGCTCATTGCGCAAAAAGTCGCCGCCGTGCGGGCGCAGCGGCAAACCGCGATGGCGCACCGCACCGACATTCTGACCGGCACCAACGCCTATCCGGACCTTCACGAAACCGCGCCGGCGATGCTCGACGTGCCGCCGCGGCTGGAACCCAAGGCGTCGAAAGACCTCCGCGCCACGCCGCTGCCGCGCATTCGCCTTGCCGAGCCGTTCGAACGGCTGCGCGACGCCTCGGATCGCATGCTGGCGCAAACCGGCGCACGCCCAATAATTTTTCTCGCCTGCCTCGGCGCGCCGGCCGACTTCACGCCGCGCGCCAGTTTCGCCAGGAACTTCTTCGAAGCCGGCGGCATCGAGGCGGTGAGCAAACAAATCGACACGGCAACGCTCGGCACCGACTTCAAAGACACAGACACGCCATTGGCGTGCCTGTGCGGCTCCGACCAGGCTTATGAGAGCACCGCTGCGCCGGCCGCGGCCGCGCTCAAGGCCGCAGGCGCGCGGCACATTTATATCGCCGGACGGCCGGGCGCGCGCGACGCCCAGTGGCGCGCCGCCGGCGTGCAATCGGCCATTCATGAAGGCTGCGACCTCCTGGCGACACTGCAAGCCGCATACGATATTCTGGGGAGCAAACCGGCTGAGCGATGAGCCAAATCCCGGATTTCACCACGATCGATTTTGCCGAAGCGCCGGCGGCGGCCGCGGGCTCGGCCGCGCCGTGGCTCACCCCGGAAGGCATCGCGGTGCAAAGCCTATATGGGCCGGCCGACGTCGCCGGCCTCGATGGCCTCGACAGCTATCCGGGCATCGCGCCGTTCCTGCGCGGCCCCTACCCCACCATGTACGTCACCCAGCCGTGGACGATCCGGCAATATGCCGGCTTCTCCACGGCGGAGGATTCCAACGCCTTCTACCGGCGCAATCTCGCCGCCGGTCAAAAGGGCCTCTCCATCGCCTTCGATCTCGCCACCCACCGCGGCTACGACAGCGATCATCCGCGCGTTTCAGGCGACGTCGGCATGGCCGGCGTCGCCATCGATTCGATCTACGACATGCGCACGCTGTTCGCCGGCATTCCGCTCGACCGCATGTCGGTATCGATGACCATGAACGGCGCCGTGCTGCCGGTGCTGGCGCTCTACATCGTCGCGGCGGAAGAACAGGGCGTGGCGCAGGAGAAACTCGCCGGCACCATCCAGAACGACATCCTCAAAGAGTTCATGGTGCGCAACACCTACATCTACCCGCCGCAACCGTCGCTGCGCATCATCTCCGATATTTTTTCCTACACCGCGGCGCGCATGCCGAAGTTCAACTCGATCTCGATTTCCGGCTATCACATGCAGGAGGCCGGCGCGACCGCCGATCTCGAACTCGCCTATACGCTTGCCGACGGCGTCGAATACGTCCGCGCCGGGCTTGCCGCCAATCTCGACGTCGACCGCTTCGCGCCGCGGCTGTCGTTCTTCTTCGGCATCGGCATGAATTTTTTCATGGAGCTGGCGAAGCTGCGCGCCGCCCGCGTGTTGTGGGCGAAGCTGATGCGGCAATTCGGCCCGCGCGATCCGCGCTCGCTGGCGCTGCGCACCCATTGCCAAACCTCCGGCTGGTCGCTCGCCGCCCAGGATGTGTTCAACAACGTGGCGCGCACGGCCATCGAGGCGATGGCGGCGACGGCGGGCGGCACGCAGTCGCTGCACACCAACGCGCTCGACGAGGCGCTGGCGCTGCCCACGGATTTTTCCGCCCGCATCGCGCGCAACACACAGATCGTGCTTCAGCGCGAGAGCGGTTTGACCCGCACCATCGATCCGTGGGGCGGCTCGTTCTATGTCGAGCGCCTGACCAACGATCTCGCCGCGCGCGCCTTCGGCCACATCAGCGAAGTCGAAGCGCTCGGCGGCATGGCGCGCGCCATCGAGGCCGGGCTGCCGAAGCTGCGCATCGAAGAGGCCGCCGCGCGCACCCAGGCGCGCATCGATGCCGGCGCGCAAGCGGTGATCGGCGTCAACACATACCGCGTGCAGGACGAAGCGCCGATCGACGTTCTCAAAGTCGACAACAGCGCGGTGCGGCAATTGCAGATCGACAAGCTCGCCCGCCTCAAGCGCGAGCGCGACGGCAAGGCGGTAGCCGAAACGCTGGCGGCGCTCACCCGCAGCGCCGCCGGCGGCAACGGCAACCTGTTGGCGCTCGCCATCGACGCGGCGCGCGCCAAGGCGACGGTCGGCGAAATTTCCGCGGCGCTGGAGCAGGTTTTTGGCCGGCACCGCGCCGAGATCAAGGCCATCGCGGGCGTGTACCGGCGGGAGGTCGGCATGGCGGATGCGGTCGAACGGGTGCAAAAACGCGTCGCCGAATTCGAGGATAACGAGGGCCGCCGGCCGCGCATTCTGGTCGCCAAGATCGGCCAGGACGGCCACGACCGCGGCCAGAAGGTGATCGCCACCGCGTTCGCCGATCTCGGCTTCGACGTCGACATCGGGCCTTTGTTCGCCACGCCCCAGGAGGCCGCGCGCCAGGCGGTCGAGAACGACGTGCACATCGTCGGCGTCTCCTCGCTCGCCGCCGCGCACCTGACCTCGGTGCCGGAACTGAAAGCCGAGCTCGACCGCCTCGGCCGCCCCGACATTATGATCGTGGTCGGCGGCGTGGTGCCGCCGCAGGATTACGCGGCGCTCAAATCCGCCGGCGCCGCAGCCATCTTCCCGCCCGGCACCGTGATCGCCGAAGCCGCCGAAGCACTCCTCGACACGCTCAACCGCCGGCTCGGACACACCAAGGCGGCGGCGGAGTAAAGAGCAACACAACGTGTTTGCTCGTGGCGAGCCCGCGTCCGCTCGTCATGCGCGGGCTTGACCCGCGCATCCATGCCGACGCGTCGCTGTCGCGGCGCGATGTAGACGAGCCCTGCAGCATTGCGCCAGATCACGTTCGCTCGGCTTAAACTGTTAAGCGTGGTGCATCGTATATCCGACCACTCAGCACACCCTCGTCGCTGATCTCGATCTGGAAGATTTCGGACAAGCCCGTCCTTCCCGACGGCGTTAGTTGGAGTGCACGGCTGTCCGACACACGTTTGAGCCAGCCGAGCTCCAACAGACGATCCAGAATCCGAGCTCCGACGAGTCCCTTGAGGTGATAACGACGCTCGCTCCAGTCGAGACAAGGCTGGCAGAAAATCCGCCGAGTGCGCGACCTCAGATCAGCGCCAAAGGCGGAAAGGAAACGCCCGCCCGAAGGCGTGACCTCACCGCCTTCATCGGTGAGTACGATGTGCCCCATGGCTACAAGTGCATCGGTAACAGCGACCCCTAGCTGGCCAGCCAGGTGATCGTAGCAACTTCGGGCAAAATGGAGTGCA